>CAZZLQ010000028.1:0-31047 GCA_964655245.1 uncultured Bacteriovoracaceae bacterium
AAAGTTCTTGGCCGTAAAAGCTTTAAGGGGTCAAAATCAAGTATGTGAGCCAACCATCCTCAGCGAGGGGCATTCTTAGTGGCCAAGCTGTTCTATACCGCGATCTTTGCTTTGATGCTTTACATCGGATTCGAATACTCCCGAAGCATTTGGGTCGCCGCGCAGGTTCACAAGATGGTTGTGGAGATTTTTATCCAAAATCGAGAGCAGCCCGATGGAGAACTTCAAGAATCGATTTCCACCGCCCTTCGCCAGAAACTGAACCTCGAAGTCCCTGCGGAAACCGTGGGAGTTTTGCGCTCGGAGGACCAGTTGAAAGTTTTCATCAAGGTGCCTTTTAAACATCCCGTAGGATTGACGGACACTCCTTTGAGCTTTGGGATTCCCAAGGAAATTCAGGTCGAAGAATCGACCAAGGCCGTTAACCCCTTCAAATAACTGACACATTTTTGACGCACTAGGCCGTGTTTTGGAGCCGGCCTAAAATAGACATATGGTTGCGTCGGCAGTGCTTCGGGTCCTTTTGACCCTGATCTCAGGGGGGGTGGATTACCCCGCAGACCCCATTATAAAGGCCCTTCAGGTCTCAGCGACCGACGTCTCGGCCGTGCGATGGGGCGATATCAGCCCCAGCCTTGAGGGGCTCAAAATCGAAGCCATTAAAGAGTCCGAGTCTGGTGCGATTGCGTACGGAAGGAATCATGAGGGGGCTCTGGTGGTCTTTGCTTGGACGAAGCCCCAAGTTGAGCGCAAGACGGATTGTGACAAGTTGACTGATGAAGTCTTTGAAGATGCGCTGGGCAGTGTTCAGACTCCTGAAGATTATCAGGCGTGGTTAGCGAGTCGAGCTCAGGTCAGGGGAGCTGTTTTGCTCTCCAAAAAGTTAGGAGCTTCCATTCAAACTTTGCTCTTTCCTTCGAGCAGCGCGAGCGAAAATGTTGAGCAGGTGCACGAGGGCGAGAGTTCTGCTTCAACCAAGGTGATTGGTCCCACACCAACGGCCTTCATCTTTCGATAAAAGCCATCTCCAAGATTTTCATTTCATATCTTGCACCACGTCAGTTGTTTCAGTTTAACTGAAAGCCGTGGGGTTACTTGCGGGGGCCCAAAGCCTTCTGACTGTTCAAAATATCTCAAAGAAATCAGCCCACGAGTTTTTTCAAAAAATCCACCAGGTGAAATCCATCAGGGACGCTCGGCAAGGCTTGTTGGGATTTTTTGAGCCCTCAACAAGAACGCGAGCAAGTTTTGAGTCAGCGGGTTTGGATTTGGGTCTGCGCTGGATCAATGTGGATCCCGGCGAGCTGAGCCTCAAAAAGGGGGAGTCACTGCGAGATACCTTTGAGGTGCTCGCAGCCTATCCGTTCTCGATTTGTGTTGTGAGACATTCGATGTCTGGTTTTGCGGCCAAGGTTGCTGAATGGACCAAGGTGCCGACGCTGAATGCGGGGGATGGTATGCATGAGCATCCCACTCAGGCTTTGGGGGATGCCTATACCCTGTGGAAGCACTTCAAAAACAAAAAACTGCGAATCGCTCTCTTTGGGGATGTTTTTCGATCCCGCGTTGCTCGCTCAAATGCGATCTTGCTCAAAGCGCTCGGTCATCAAGTAGTCATTCATGACGATGGCACATCGGAGACTCGATCGTTTGCCCAAGCGTATAAGCTCCCGCTCGTGGCGCGCAAAAATCTATCGCGAGTGGATGTCGTGATGGCGCTTAGAATTCAGAGCGAGAGGGGCAGTGCTGCTGTGGTCGAGCCGCTGGGGCTTGCTGATCTCGGAAGCAAAGCAAAGGTGATGCATCCCGGTCCCGTGATCGTCAATCAGGACATTCAGTTTGAGGCTTTGGAGAATTTGGGCGATCGCAATTTGATTTTGGATCAAGTGAAGAGCGGATTTCTGGTTCGACGGCGGTTGCTTGCAGAGATTCTGGGAGTTGCCTCATGATTTTTTTCTCTCGCAATGTTTGGAATCGTGAGCGCGGAAAGCTGATGCCCGCAACGGTGGAAATCGATCGAGGAAAGTTTGCCAAGATAGAATGGAAGTCCCCCCAAGGAACAAAGGCCAAGAGGAAGATTCTCGATTTCGGCGATCTGATCATGGGTCCTTCGGCAGTGGATTTGCATATTCACTCGCGAGATTTTCGAGAGAGCCACAAAGAAACCTTTCAGACCCTGGAAGCGCAAATGCTGAAAGGCGGGGTTTCGGCCGGCGCTTGTATGGCCAACACTCAGCCACGTCTTGATGATGTCAAAACCATCAATGAGTTTTTGAAGCGAGTCTCCAAGTTGTCTGTCACTCTCAAGCCCTTTGCGGCTGTTTCCAAAAATCTTGAGGGCAAAGAGCCAACGGATTGGAATGAGTTGCTCAGGCGCCCGGTTGCGGGACTTTCGGATGATGGCAAGCCCATTCTCGATGTGGCCATGATGCGAGCGGCAATGAAGGCCACTCAGAAAGCCAGGAAATTCATCTCTCTTCACGAGGAAGATACATGCATCTCCAAAGCTTCGCTTTTGCATGAGTCTCACTCGGCCATTCGTTCAGGAATCGAAGGGTCCTGTTCAGCAGCCGAAGTCTCTATGGTTGAGCGGGATCTTGTTCTGCTTCGAGAGATCAAAGGTCATTTGCACTTTGGACATATGTCGGCGGCGGGTAGTGTTCGTGCTCTAAAGAAGGCTCGAAGAGAGGGGCTTTCCGTTTCCGCTGAGTTGACCCCTCATCATGGAATCTTGAGTGTCGAGGATTCTGAAAAATTCGATTGGAATCAAAAGACTTTCTTCAAAGTCTGCCCCGTCATTCGATCGAGCGAAGATCGATCCGCATTGTGGCAGGGGCTTCGAGATGGTTCGATTGATTGTTTTGCATCGGATCATGCGCCTCACTCTGGATTCGAAAAAGATACGACCTACGCGTTGGCGGCCCATGGGATGATTTCGATGGAGTTTTATTGGACCCTCTACAATGAAGTGCGGTTGCGTGCTGATTTATCATGGACAAGATTTTTTGAATGTCTGTCCTATCGTCCCGCGCAGCTTTTGGGTCTTCAAGTTGGCTTTGAAGTGGGAAACTCGGCGGACTTTGTGGTTTTTGATTCAGAAGAAAAGACCACGTTGCATTTTCAGCTTTCAAAATCTCGAAATTCTCCCTTTGCGGGGCAGTCAATGAGAGGCGCTTTGAAGGCGCATTATAAGGGAGGTCGTTCGGTTTATGAGGCGTAAAGGGGCTCTACTGCTGGCCGATGGAACACTGTGGAGGGGGATTGCTTGGGGAGCCAAGACAACTCAGGTCGGCGAGTGTGTTTTTCATACGGGACATACCGGTTATCAGGAAATCTCGACTGATCCATCGTACTGTAAACAAATCATGATTTTCTCTGCACCTCAGATCGGGAATCAGGGCTTCACAGAAGAGGATGCCGAGAGCGCTAAGGTGTGGACGGCAGGTCTTGTGGTTCGCGATTATTCCGAACCTCTTTATCACTGGCGAATGCAAAAGACGATGCAGGATGTTTTGGTCGAGCAAGGAGTGCCAGCACTCTCAGGGGTAGATACCCGAAGGCTGATTTTGCATTTGAGAGAAAATGGCGCTCAGTGGGGTGTGATCTCGACCGAGTTGAGTGATAAGAAATCGCTGGAGAAGTTTTTGGCAAAGCCATTGTCGATGGAGGGTCTTTCGCTGACTGCTCAAGTCTCAACCTCTAAGCCGTATCGATGGACCGAAGGCAGTCATGATTTGATTCGGCCACTGGATCGTCATTCAGCAGGCATGAAAAAAGTCGTTGTGGTTGATTTTGGAGTGAAGCGACAGATCTTGCGATGTCTCGTGGACGCGGGCTTTGACGAAGTCGTCGTAGTGCCGCGCCAATCAAGTGCTGATGAGATCCTCAAGCTAGGTCCTGATGCGGTTTTACTGTCCAATGGTCCGGGAGATCCCGCCACAGAAACCTTTGCAGTGGAGCAGGTGAAGAGGCTCATCGGACGGCTGCCGATCTTGGGAATTTGTCTCGGCCATCAGATTTTGGGCCAAGCGCTCGGGATGGAAACCTTTAAGCTCAAGTTTGGGCATCATGCGGCCAACCATCCCGTCATGAATGGGTTGAGTGATCATGTCGAGATTACTTCGCAGAATCACGGCTTTGCGGTTTCAGCGCAAAAGCTGCCGGAAGGAATTGAGATGACTCACTTCAATTTGAATGACCAGACGGTTGAGGGTTTTGTTGGCCGCAAGCTTCGAGTGCAAGGAATTCAGTTTCATCCTGAGGCTGGTCCTGGACCCTTGGATTCCAGAGATGTTTTTACAAAGTTTCAGAGAGGGTGGGATGCGGCATGAGTGAGTATCGAAAACAGTGGCAAGAAGCCTTTGATGAGTTGCTTCAGTTTGGTTCTCAAGGAGCCTTTGAGAAGGAGATCCTGAGGGCGAAGGAGATTTTTTATCAAAACCTGGGAAGATCTCATGAGTTGGGGGAGTCGCTTTTTGAATCAGCGAGCCAGAGTTTTCTGGAGTGGTATTTGTTTGAGTATGTGACTCGAAGTTTTCAAAAGACGCCCGCTGTGATTTTTGTGACGTTAGGACTTTCAAGTGAGTTTAACATTCGAGCGATTGAACGCAGTCTGAGCAATCACTGGTCGCTTTATAGAGTGAAAAGTGTATTGGGTGGCAAGATCGTCGCCAAAGATCTGCTCTGGAACAAAGATCGAAAGATTCAACTTATTGATGAAGGTCCCGAAGCAAGAATGTGGAAGCCCAAAGTGGGTCAGATCTTTCAGGGGCGTCTCTTTGCTTTGCCCTCTTCAGAGGAGTTGTTTTTCACTCATGTGTGGCTTCATCCCGAAAAGGAATTCAACTTAATCGAAAAGCTTTGCGATCAACGAGCTGAGCTTTGGAGTATGCACAAACTCATGTTGCTGGCGAGTTTTGAGGCTGCCATTCGAAGTGTGGGAATTGAGAAGCAGTTAACGATCTCTCAGGCCAGCAACTGGAATTATGCGGAGCTGTTGAAGCGTTATGCCGAATCGAACTGATATAAAAAAGATTTTGATCATTGGTTCAGGGCCCATTCAGATTGGTCAGGCGTGTGAGTTTGATTACTCGGGCACCCAAGCTGTCCGTGTCCTGAAAAAACTTGGTTACGAGGTGATCCTCGTCAATTCAAACCCAGCCACCATTATGACGGATCCTGATTTGGCGGATCGTACTTATATTGAGCCCCTCACTCCTGAGATCCTGGAGATGGTCATTTCCAGAGAGCGCCCTCAGGCGGTTTTGCCCACTTTGGGAGGACAGGTCGCGCTGAATTTGGTCATGGCACTTCATCGGGAGGGAGTGCTTGAGACCTACGGTGTTGAGGTTCTGGGAGCGAAGATCGACTCCATTGAGTTGGCAGAAGATCGTGAGAAGTTTCGAAAGCTCATGATCGAGCTCAAGCTTCCCGTCTTGCGTTCGGAGACTGTCAAAACTTTGGGACGAGGAATTGAAGTCGGAGAAGAGCTTGGATTTCCTTTAGTGCTGAGGCCCTCATTCACCTTGGGCGGCACTGGTGGTGGCATTGTTTACAACCGAGCGGAACTTTCTGAGAAGCTTCATGAGGCTCTGCGCGCCTCCCCGGTGGGTGAGGTTTTGATTGAAGAGAGTATCGTGGGTTGGAAAGAGATCGAATATGAAGTGATGCGGGATCGCAAAGATCAGACCGTCATCGTTTGCGGCATTGAAAATCTCGATCCCATGGGCATTCATACGGGAGACTCAATCACCGTTGCCCCCATTCAAACGCTGACGGACAAAGAGATTCAGCGATTGCGCGAAGCTTCCAAAAAAATTGTGGCGGGTGTTGGTGTGGAGACGGGTGGCTGTAACATCCAGTATGCTCTTGATCCGCAGTCAGAACGCTGGGTTGTTGTGGAGATGAATCCGCGTGTCTCGAGATCCTCAGCTCTCGCCTCCAAGGCCACTGGATTTCCGATTGCCAAGCTAGCGGCCATGCTTGCAGTTGGCTTTTCGCTCGATGAGATTCAAAATGATATCACACAAAAAACTCCGGCATCTTTTGAACCTGCACTGGATTATGTGGTGATCAAGATCCCACGATTTGCGTTTGAGAAGTTTCAGCAGACGGAACCTCTGCTCGGGACGCAAATGAAATCAGTGGGTGAGGTGATGTCCTTTGGTCGGACATTTAAAGAGGCTCTTCTGAAAGCTTTTGATTCGATGGAAACGGGTGTGCGAGGTCTTGAGTTGCCTAAGGCGCTGCGAGCTGAGGATATCCGTCTTGAGAGTGTTCGAAAGCCTCGATTTGATCGATGGGCCATGATTGCTGAATTGTTTCGATCGGATCGCGCTAGTTTGGAAGACGTTCACGAGGCGACTTCGATTGATCGATGGTTTCTGCAGCAACTCAAAGAGGTTATTGATTTTGAGAAGGACTTAGAGGGTTCCAAGCCCTCGGCAGATCGACTTCGACAGGCTAAAGCGATGGGGATTTCAAACCATCGACTTGCCCAGTTACTTCAGATCACTGAGTCGAATGTGGCGAAGCTCCTGAAAAAGGAAAAAATCTCGGCCGCTCTCAATCAGATCGACACCTGTGCCGGTGAGTTTGAAGCGGTCACGCCGTATTTTTACTGGGCTTATGAGGAGTTCCCAGCGCCTATCACAGCCATGCAAGC
This sequence comes from uncultured Bacteriovoracaceae bacterium, assembly GCA_964655245.1. GTDB lineage: Bacteria > Bdellovibrionota > UBA2394 > UBA2394 > UBA2394 > JBEIHI01. The sequence goes on from CAZZLQ010000028.1 coordinate 6,665, forward strand.
CCAGACTCGATCGGGTCGGGAGACTGTTGTGATTTTGGGAAGTGGCCCCAATCGGATCGGTCAGGGGGTTGAGTTTGATTATTGTTGTGTCAAAGCGGCTGAGGCTGTTCAGGAGGCTGGATTTGATGCGGTGATGATCAATTGCAATCCCGAAACAGTTTCTACTGATTACGATATCTCCACTCGCTTGTATTTCGAGCCACTCGAGCGAGAGTATGTTGAGCGAGTGCTTGAACATGAGCGTGATTTGGGCACAGTCCGTGGTGTGCTTTGTCAAACGGGCGGTCAGACAGCCCTCAAGCTCTCTCAAAAAATCAAGTCGTCGGAAGTCTTGGGTACTTCACAGGAGCAGATTGATCGGGCAGAGGATCGTGCCAAGTTTGATCGCTTACTGTCAAAGCTCAAGCTCAAGCGACCCAAGTCCAAATTCGCGCGAAGTATTGCTGAGCTTCCCTCGGTGGCTCAATCGATTGGATATCCTGTTTTGATTCGCCCGAGCTATGTGTTGGGTGGGCGGTCAATGCATGTGGTGAGATCTCGAGAAGAGATGGATCGTATCATGCTCAAAATGCAAACAGCTTCAGACATTGAGTTCCCACTGTTGGTGGATCGATTTTTGGAAGACGCCATTGAGGTGGATATTGATTGCGTGGGTGATGGTCATGAAGTGTTTCCTATTGCCATCATGGAGCATATCGAGGAAGCGGGGATTCACTCGGGAGATTCCTCATGTACTTTGCCAGCGATGAGTCTTGAGGGTGGGTTGATTGAGAAGATTCGAAAGCAGGCTGTTCTGCTCGGCCATGAACTTAAGCTCTGTGGATTTTTGAATATTCAGATGGCGATTTATCAGGACGAAATTTTTGTCTTGGAAGTAAATCCTCGTGCGTCGCGTACCTTGCCTTTTGTGTGCAAGGCCACCGGGATCGATTGGATGAAGCGCGGTGTTTGGGCGATGTTGGGTAAGACCTTTAAGGAACAAGGAATCACGGCGCCCCCGGTCCAGCCGACGGCCTTTAAACATTTTGCTGTCAAACAAGTGGTTTTCCCATTCCTGAAGTTCCCCGGAGTCGATGTTCTCTTGGGCCCAGAGATGAAGTCCACAGGCGAAGTCATGGGAGTCGGTGAAGATTTTGCGGAAGCCTTTGTGAAGGGACTTTTGAGCGCGAGTCAAAAAATTCCCAAATCTGGAACGGTCTTTGTATCTGTGAAGGATTCAGACAAAGCTCGTGTTCTTGATATCTGTTCCAAGCTCAAGATGCTTGGCTACAAGATTGTGGCGACTCACGGAACAGCTCGATACTTGCGAGAACATGGAATCGTTTGTTCAGGTATCAACAAGGTCAAAGAAGGTCAGCCCCATATCGTGGATGCCATCATCAACGGCGATATTGCGATGGTGATCAATACCACCGACGGAGATTCAGCTATTTCGGATTCGTATTCGATTCGCCGATCGGCGCTTCAGTCAGGTGTGCCTCACTTTACCGCCATGACCGCGGCGCGTGCAGTGGTTAACTCACTCGCTCGATGGATTCGAGGGGAGATTGATGTTCAGCCACTCCAGCTACTGACTCCGATCGGTAATTTAAGAGGCAAGCCGGATCAGTCGTCTGTGCGAAAGGTCAGTAAGGCTTAAAGTCTTGGTTCTTGCCACTCAATAGCTTTCTGGCCATATTGGCGCCTGGAGATTTGACTATGGAAAATAGAGAGCCCATTACCCCTCAAGGATTTGCAAAGCTTCAAAAAGAGCTCGAGCACATTAAAACTGTGGATCGTCCTCGCAATATTGCAGCCATTGAAGAAGCTCGAGGTCATGGGGATCTTTCTGAAAATGCCGATTATGATGCTGCCAAGCAAGAGCAGGGACTGATTCAAGCTCGCTTGGGTTCTTTGGAAGATCGTCTGGCTCGCTCGGAAGTCGTGGATCCCGCTTCTCTCAAGGGCAGTCAAATCATGTTTGGTGCGACTGTCACCTTGGTAGACACTGAAACCGAAGATGAAGTTCGTTATTCTCTGGTCAGCACCTATGAGGCTGATGCCAAGAGGAAGCTTGTGAGCATCGAGTCTCCCATTGGCAAGGCTCTTATTGGCAAGGAAGAGGGCGATGAGGTTGTGGTCCAGACCCCGTCTGGCTCAAAAACCTTTGCCGTCATAAAAGTAGAGTACAAATCCATTAAGATTGATTAATCCTCTTTCTGGGGATGAAGAAGTCAGGACCATCCGCTGTCAATTTTACCCCTTCGCTGAAGGATCCCATTCGTTTTGTCAAAGGAGTGGGGGAGAAGCTTGCGCTCGTGTTGGGTCGAAAAGGTCTAACAACGATTGAAGATCTGCTCTTTTATTTGCCCCGGACCTACGAAGATCGCCGCAAAATTTTTGATGTTTCGGATGCAAAGCTAGGTCTTCAGGGGAGTTTTCTTGGAAAAATCAAAGCAGCCCATCCCGTTTTTTTCTCTCACTCAAGGCGGCGAGCCTTTGAGATCTTTTTGGAATCCCAAGATGGTCAGCATCGTCTGAAATTGACGTGGTTTAACACACCCTTTGTTGCCAAGAAGCTTACGCCTGGAACTTTGGTCATGGCGCGAGGAACAGTGCAGCAGTTTCGAGCGGATTTGCAGATTGTCCATCCTGAGCTTGAAATTCTCGGCAAAGAATTGGATGCGGAAGTTTGCGCTGAGGGCATTGTGCCTGTCTACTCGGAGACAGAGGGGCTGTATCAAAAAACCATTCGTCGAATCATGCGAACGGCTGTTGCCCGCTTCGCTCCGTTCATTCCAGAAACTTTGCCTCAAGAGATTCTGAAGAGGTATTCGTTTCCCTCTCGATCTCTTTCGTTGCAGTTCATTCATCAGCCGCCCAAAGATGCTGATTTGCATGAACTCATGGAGGGTAGAAGCCCCGCCCATCAGCGACTGATTTTTGAGGAATTTTTGAAGTTATCTGTGGGGCTTGCTGTGCGTCGCAAGGATTTTGTTGAGCAGCAGGCGCATTCGTTTGCGAAGCCCGAAAAACTTTGGAACTTGTTCAAAGAAAATCTGCCGTTTCGATTTACCAATGCTCAGCGCCGAGTTTTGCACGAGATTTTGGATGATATGATGGCTCCCAAGGTCATGCATCGTTTGATTCAGGGAGATGTGGGAAGTGGAAAGACCGCTGTGGCCGCCGCTTCCGCGCTTGTGGCTCTTGAGGCACACAAGCAAGTGGCGTTGATGGCGCCGACTGAGTTGCTCGTCGAGCAGCATTTTCGAAACGCCCAGAATTGGTTTCGTGGGATGAACCTTTCGCTTGGGATGCTCACCGGTTCGATGCCCGCCAAGGAGAGACGCGAGGTTTTGGGGAAGCTCAAGTCCGGCGAGATTCATATGATTTTCGGAACTCATGCCCTCTTTGAAAAAGAGGTGGAGTTCAAAGAGCTGGGCCTCGTCATTGTGGATGAGCAACATCGATTTGGTGTTCGGCAGAGAGCAGCTCTTGTTCAAAAGGGTGCTCATCCGGATTTGCTCGTGATGACGGCGACTCCGATTCCTCGGACACTGGCTTTGACGATCTATGGAGATCTGGATCTCAGTTTGATTGATGAGATGCCTCCGGGCCGAAAGCCCATTCAAACCAAAGTGTTCACGGAGCGTGAGCGTCCGATGCTCGAGATGCGAGTACAAGAACAGTTGGAGCAAGGGCGGCAGGCTTACGTTGTATTTCCGTTGATTGAGGAATCAGAGAAGCTCGAACTGAAGAGTCTGACGGAAATGCTTCCGAGTCTTCAGAAGGCTTATTCCAAATTCAACGTTCAGCATCTTCACGGCAAAATGAAATCCGAAGAGAAGCTTAGGGTTCTCAATGAGTTTCGTGAAGGCAAAATCCATGTGTTGGTTTCAACGACGGTTGTTGAGGTGGGAGTGGATGTCCCCAATGCCACGATGATGATTGTGGAAAACGCCGAGCGCTTTGGTCTGAGTCAATTGCATCAATTGAGGGGTCGAGTGGGAAGAGGCTCGCATGAGAGTTTCTGCTTTCTTGTGGCCTCTCACATGGGAAGTCCTGAGATTGTTCAAAGGCTTCGAACAATGGAAAAGACTCAAGATGGTTTCAAATTAGCTGAGGTTGATCTTGAAATGCGAGGACCGGGAGAAATCATGGGGACTCGGCAGTCGGGAGATCCCGTTTTTGAATTGGCGCGTCTTCCAAGAGATTTTGACTTGCTGCAGCAAGCTCGGAAAGAAGCTTTTGATATTGTGGAGAAGGATGCGTCCTTGGGCTCTTATCCACACCTGAAAGAATTCATTAAGGCGAAGTCGGATTCCTCCTTGCTGAATTAGGCCCCTTTCTTTAGCATTTTGATCTGAGGAGGTTCCTTCCATTTTATGAAATTGAATTATCTTACCAGACTAAGTCTTGTGGTCGTTGGTATTGCCTTTACGGGCTGCCAGGCTACTGAAAAGTTCGTCGACGGCATTGTTGAGCAATCTCTCGAGCGAATCATTAAGAAAAAACGAGCTGAAGCACAACGTGCTGAAGAGGGTCCTCCTCTGGCTGAGCGAATGAAGAATCCGATCACCGTGGACGTCAAGAACGCTCCCATGAAGGGCGCTCAAAGTGCGGAAGTCGTGGTTGTTGAATTCTCTGATTTTGAATGTCCGTTCTGTACCCGAGTGCTGCCGACCGTTGATCAGGTCATGAAGACCTATGATGGAAAAGTAGCCCTGGCTTTCCGCCACAATCCATTGCCTTTCCATAAGCAAGCGGGGCCTGCAGCCCAGGCGTCAGTGGCGGCTCATCGCCAAGGCAAGTTCTGGGAAATGCATGACAAATTGTTCGCCAATCAACGAGGTCTGAACGAAAAAGCTTACACCCAGTTTGCTAAGGAGCTCGGTTTGGATCTCAAGAAATTCCAAAAGGATTTCAGTGATCCTGAGGTTGCCAAAATGGTTGAAGCGGATGCCAACTTTGCTCGTTCCAATGGAGCGGGTGGAACTCCTAGCTTCTTCATCGGCAAGCGTGAAGGTGATTCCGTCAAAGGCGTTTTGCTGGTTGGAGCTCAACCCTTTGAGAAATTCAAAGAAGTTATTGATGCTTATTTAGGCCAAGGCACTGCCGCGGCTGGCAAGTAAGCTCATTTAGTCGAGTGAAAGAGGGCTCGTGGGATACCACGGGCCCTTTTTTTTTGCTTACAAATCAGCGCGGATGATCATTTCCTCGCGGCTTGGACCTGTAGAAACCAAAGCGACTTTGACTTGAGTATAATCCTCAACAAACTGAATGAAGTCTTTGGCCTCTCGAGGGAGATCCTTCTCTTCTTGAGCGCCCTTGAGCTCTGCCCAACCCTTGAGCTCCTTGTAGTGAACTTTCACTTCATCGAACCAAAAGTTAGGGTAGTCGCGAGTCTTGACGCCGTTGATCTCGTATTCCGTAGCTACTTTAATGGTGGGAAGGCCTGAGAGAATATCCAGCTTAGAAAGCGCCAACCCGTGCGTGCCATTCAACTCAACGGCTCGTTTGAGGGCCACCAGATCAAGCCAGCCGATTCGTCGAGCTCGTCCCGTTGTTGAGCCAAACTCATTTCCTTTTGTCGCAATCATTGAGCCAATCTCAGCATCCGCCCCTTTGCACTCGGTTGGAAACGGACCTTCGCCCACTCGAGTGGTGTAAGCCTTGGTGAGTCCCAGGATGGTGCCCAGCTTTGAGGAAGAAATCCCCGTTCCGCAAGACGCAAAACCGGCCAAGGTATTGGAGCTTGTGACATAAGGATACGTTCCATAATCAATATCGAGCAAACTTCCTTGAGCTCCCTCGAAGATCACTTTCTTTCCCTGATTGCAGGCGTCTCGTAAGAATCGAGCTGAATCCACGAGATAGGGTTCAATCCTGGCAAATGTTTTGAGGGCACTGTCAAAAATCTCATCGAACGAAGGCACAGACTCAACGCCGAGATCCTTGAGAAGGAGCAGCTTTTCTTGATAGGTCGGTTTCAATCTCTCCTTGAGAGCTTTGGGATATCGAAACTCGCCAAGTCGTGCACCCAAGCGCATGGCCTTGTCTCCATACGTGGGTCCAATACCGCGTCCGGTGGTGCCGATCTTCGTGCCCGTGCTGAGCTTCTCTCGACCCCGATCCAAAAGCTGATGATAAGGCAGAATCGCATGGCAAAGTTCAGAGACTTTGATGCGACGGGGAGAGGCATCGACTCCCTTGGCGAGTAAGGATTCAGCCTCATGCAAAAAGACATTCATATCAAAGACCACGCCGTTGCCTACGACGTTGATAGTTTGAGGATGCAAAATACCCGATGGAATCAAATGCAAAACGGTCTTTTGATCCTTCACCCAAATCGTGTGACCAGCGTTGTTACCCCCCTGAAATCGCACCACGAGATCTGCTGTTTCCGCGAGATGATCGATGATTTTGGCTTTTCCTTCATCGCCCCACTGAATTCCGACAAGTACTATATTTTGTTTCATCCCGTGATCCTTTTGGGTTGGTTAAGTGCTGCGGATGTTTCTCCGTGCAGCATGAATTGTAAAACTTTTTGAACACTCATAATCCCGACTGCTCGCTGAGCCTCCTCGGTTTGGGCCGCGACGTGCGGACTCAAAAGTGCTCGAGGATGAGCTCTGAGTTCATCTGCTTGAGGAAGGGGCTCCGTCTCAAAGACGTCGGCAGCATATCCGAACAGAGCCCTTTGATTGAGGGCTTGAACCATGTCTTTCTCGACAACAATGCCACCACGAGCGGAGTTAATCACCGCCAGCAACTGAGACGCTGACTTCAATGACTGAGCGTTGAACATTCCATAGGTTTCCCGATTGAGGGGAGTATGAAAGCTGATCAGATGGCTTCGTTGAAGAAGTTCCTCATACGAGACCAAGGGTACTTCGACTTCATCCTGATTTTTATAGGGATCTGCTGCGATGACATTCATCTCAAAGGCTTTCATGCGCATGCCTACTCGGGATCCCACGCGACCCCAGCCCACAATTCCCAAAGTCTTTCCGGAGAGCTCAGCACCTCTTAGATTTTTTTTGATCGTGTGGTTTTCAGTTTTCGTCCATCCGCCCGAGCGAATAATGCCGTCAGCCTGAACGATTTTTCTCATCAGCGAGATCATCAAGCCCACAGTGAACTCTGCCGTCGAGGTTGAATTCGCCTCCTGACAATTCATAATAAAGATCCCTCGTCGAGAGGCCTCTTCCATATCAATATGATCCGTGCCGACACCGGCCATCACGATCAGGCGCAAATGAGGCGCCTTTGATAAAAGGCCCTCATCGACTGGGCCTGATGCCCGAGTGATCAAGAAATGCGCATTTGAGACATGACTTGCGAGTTCGGCTGCGGAAACCACGGCTGACTCCAGCTGATCCTGATTTCGCGCAAGAATTTCGAGGGCCTCGGGATGGAGGCTGTCGACGATGACGAGCTTTTTTCTCATAGCATTTGCCTAGATCGGAGCTGAATCCATGAAAACTTTCAAGGCTTTCTCTGTGGGGTTCTTAAACCCGCTACGATCCAGTTCCCGGCCCAAAGCCGCTAGGCAAGAGAGCAGATCAAATGCGGAATAGTAACCTAAATGAGAGACTCGAAAGACTTTGCCTTCCCATTCATCTTGAGCTCCGGCGATGTGAAATCCCGTATTCGACTTGATGGTTTTGAGAAGAGCTTTGCCGTCTATTCCCTTGGGGAAGTACGCCGCGGAGCAAGCAACAGAGGGGTGATGAGCGGCGAGTTCGATGCCCATGGCCTTAAGTGCTTCGCGAGTGGCATGCGCAAGTCGCTGGTGTCGTTCAAATGTTTTCGAGAGCCCTTCCTCCTCAAGCATTCTCAAGCTCTCTTTGAGGGCCTGAATCAAACAAGTGGAGGGAGTAAAGCCAGTCTGCTGATTGCGAAGACTCGTGAGCTCTCGTTTGAGATCAAAATAGAACTTCGGAAGACGCGCGGAGTCCAATGCCTTTTCAGCTCGAGCACTGAGTGACACAAAGGCAAGCCCTGGAGGCAGCATCAATGCTTTTTGCGAAGCTGTCACAGCTGCATCAACGCCCCACTCATCCATTTTGAACTCCATCGCTCCAATCGATGTGATTCCATCCACCACGATCCAGCATTCTGGAAACTCCTTTCGCACACGTGGCAAAATCTGATCGAGAGGATGTAAAACCCCGGTCGAAGTTTCGCTGTGCTGAATGAACAGCGCCTTGTGCGAAGGCTTGAGCGCTTGGATCACTTGATCGGAGGAAGCGGACTGGCCCCATTGAATCTTCAGAACATCGGCTTTCAATCCAAAGGCCGATGACAGTTTCGCAAAGCGAGCGCCAAACTTTCCTGCCTCCACCACAAGAACAGAATCGTTGGGAGAAAACAGAGAGGTAACAGCGGCCTCCATTCCACCAGTTCCAGAGGCCGTCAAAATCATCACATCTTGTTTGGTGCCAAAAAGTTTTTGAAGTCCGGGTTGCACGGATTTCAGAGTCGCTTTGAACTCATCGCCGCGATGATGAATGGCAGGTTCACTCAGAACTCTGAGCACTCGATCGGGAATCGGAGTGGGACCAGGGGTAAAAAGAAAGTTCTTTTTCACGCTCCTAAGGTATCGTTTTCGCAGCTATTTTCCAAGCAATACGATTCCCTTGGACAAAGGCCAAGGCCTACTGGTTCAGTGCAGGGGTGTCAGGAATTTTTGAAGCTCTCGAGAGACAGATTGTTGGTGGAAGTCGGTGGATTCCACGCGAGACTTCACCTGCACTGAAGGTTTTGTTTGTGGTTGATTCAAGTGGCTCGGCTCCGGAGCAGCAGCGCAATCGGGATTTTGTGGAGTCCATTGCCAAGGCTCTCAGCCTTTCGGCGGGGGACTATCTGTTGGGTTCACCGCGTGAGATTCAAGCGGCCAAGCTTTGGGTTTTCTTTGGTGAGCTTCCTGTCCAGGATGTACGAGCAGAAAAAATCATCAAGACTGAGGTGATTGGAAAGCTCGTGGAGTCACTCCCACTGAAGAAAGATCTTTGGGCGCGCCTCAAAGGTCTCAAGGATTCTGGTTTTTTTAATTCGTGATTTCTTTCCAGGGAATCATTTCCCCTTCATCGAGCATAGGATCATCTCTCAGCAGCTTGGCCCATGGAAGAGAGACTGTGGCTCGCTCCAGAATGGTTTTGTCGTCCGAAAACTTGATCTCTCGCTCGATCACATAGTTGCCTGCAATCAGGGCGAGTCTTCCTTGCACCTGGCTCAAGGCAAAACGCCACTCGTATTTCTTGGGATTGGGCGTTTCGGCATCGGCAGCTTCTGTGGCCGCATCAAAGTGATAGTTGGCGTAGAGAAAGTAACCTCTCAACTCGGTCTCATCGGGAGTTGTTGCTGTAAGGTCACGAGTATTGTCTCTGAGAAATTCATCTTTGTTTTGAAGAATCTCTGTCGGCAGGCGGCTCAAATCAATCGACGAAATCTTTCCTTCAATGAAAACTCGGACTTTGACGTACGAGATGTTGGAGGGCTTTCGACCCAAAGGCTGAATCGCCGGAAACTCAATGGAGCAATCGGAGGAATTTTCCTCAAAGTTGGTTTTGCAAAAACGAGAGCGCAGAAAGAAAACCTGATTGAGCTCGTAATTTTGAAAAACATTGTAGGCTGAACCCATCAGCCGAAGTTGATTGCGCTGATCCTCACCCAAATTACTGCTGACTTTAAGTTCCTCGATGTTCTTCCGAAACTTGACGAGTTGAGCTCGACTCGGTCCTGCTTCTTGACCTTCCTTGGTGGTGGGATCAAAGAGTAGCTCGCTGTGAATCACAGAGAAGGCTTTTGAGAGCATGGCGGGATCGGTGAAGGTGATTTCATCGCTGGTTTTTCGCAGAATTTGAGCTCGTGTCGGGATGAGCGGGAGTCGTGACCAGCTTAGTTTGGCCTGTTCGTTCAAAGTTTTTGGCGCTTCTTCGCCGGCAACTGAGAGGCTGAGCGTAAGCTTGAGAGGCTCCGAATGGGCCGAAAAAACGACAGAAATCCCCAAAAACCCAATGCTTAAAAGAGCTGTTTTCATATGCACGATTGCGACTCCTTTACCGCAGACTTTGATGCTCCAGAAGAGGGGTTTCTAATAATTCAAAAAAAACTATTAGTTTCAATCTCTTAGGGGACCTTCGACACGCATTGCATGGCCTACAATTTGCACCCTGTAGAGCTTTGTGCCAAGAATGCGTTTCCACTGGTTTTGGGCCCTTTTCGTCGTCTTGGCGTCGTGGGAGACCTCGGCACAGTCACCTGTTGAAATCACCATCAAAAGAGAGCAGCTGAAGAAGCAACTTCTGCCCCCTTTTCTTCATGCGTTGACGCCTGAGATTGAAGATCAAATCAAAGCTCAGATGTTGGAGCTTGATCAGGGCTTCACGCGAACTCAGTTTGTTGAGATTCCTCTCGCAAGCCTTCTGAAGGATCGAAAGGCTGAGTTCATGAAGATGGTTCGAGACGATGCTCAGTTGAAAGGGGATTGGACCCAGTTTCTGGAGAGTTTGAATGATCTGAGCGTTAGGATCAGTTTCAAACTCAAGGTACTGCCTCACGCCGAGAGTATCACCTTGAAGTTTGAGCCCACTGACAATCAGCAGTCGTTGATTCAGTTTGAAGGAAAGCTTGTAGCTAAACCTGAGATTCAGATCCTCGAGGTTTCAGGTCTTGAAATTTTGGAGATTGATCCGGAGACCGGGCGCGGAACCACTTTCCCCATGCCCTCAGAAGATACTCAGCTCAAGGCTCCCGCCTCACTGAACTTTGATCGCCATGCTGATTTTGTTTTGGAAGGGACGTTGACAGAAAATTTAGCCACCAAAGATTCTAAAACAATTTTCAAGCTGGATATTGGAAGCTGGAAGTCGACCTTCAAAGACGTCTTGATTTCTGAACGTGACTCCCAAGCTCTTGTGGATGAATTTCTTCAGGAGCGGCGCTTTTATGCTTTCGTGCGCACTCTGATGCAGACGAAGAATTTTGGTGGCCTCCTTGGCAACGATACTGAATCTAACTCGTCTTTGATTGAACGCGAAATCAAAGCACAGTTAGATGCTCGACGGGAAACCGTGATTGTTTGGATGGAGAGGAATGGTAATGGCGAGCTGATTCCACATCTTCATGCTGATATTCCAGAGGTTAGGAGTAGGATTGAGCTTGCGCGTTCTGAAAAGCGCTTGGTGCTGGAGGCTATCTCGGAGATTCCTCTCTCGCTTGAAAAGATCAATGTGAATGTTGATTTTGAGAACAAAAAGGCCAGTGCTTATCTGGAGCCTCATCCGGAGTTTGAAGCAAGCTTTCAAATCAAAACGTTTGAACTGCCAAAAGATTGGATGGGTTCCATTGATGATCCGGTTCTGAAGCAGATCATTCCTCAGCTCTACGGGAAGAATTTGCTCCAGGATAAAGATGTTCGCGCTCAGATCAAAGTGCAGACCAGAGAGTTTGAAAATGATGTTTGGTTGCCGAGCAAGGGGGGATATCTCGAAGTTCCTCTCGAATACAGCAACGGAACGCCTCGTATTGATTCATCTCGACTGAAGGTCGATTTGCCCTTTCTCGATGATGTCAAGATTACGGATGTTGCGCTCAAATGGAACGGGAATTCAGAGATCCATCTGAGTCCTCAGTCTCCAAAGCCACTCGACAAACAATTACTGCTGCAGCTGGATAAGATTGTTGAAGCACATCAGTTTGTTCTGGGAGATGAGTTTCTTGAGAGCTTTGAATCGACCATTCTGACGGAGATCGAGCGTCAGGTCGAACAGATCCAAGGAGCCAAGCTGCCTGCCTTCACTGGGGATCTTGGTTACAGCTACAAGGTCTCCGGTTTTGATATTGGGTCTCAAGGTGACGTGGCGTGCAGGGTCAGGCCGTCTCGAGGTCCTCGACCACCTGTGGGTTACAGCTTTATTCCGCAAGGAGTTGGTTTCGAAATTCTCAAGGCAAACTCGCTCTTTGATTTGGAGTGTGAGGTACAGCTTCCAAAGAGTATTGATTTGAGTCTCACCAAAATAGCCTCGGCAGACGGCAGTGTTGCCAGCATTGATTTTTCACTTGTGGCGGAGAAGCCTGAACTTCAGCGAGTCAAACTCCAAATGAAGCTTGTGCGTGATCCAGAGCTTGGATCTTTGGTGATGGTTCCGGAAACCTGGAATCTCGATGAGGTCTTAAAAAATTATCAAATTCCTGAATCGGGCAAGGGTGCTCCTGCGATTCGGGGGATTGCCCCGAGTGGTCTCAATGGGGTTTTGTCGACATCGGCTCGAGTGCCAGCCCTGATGTGGTCTTTCGTCATTAGCCCCAAGATCAATTTGGGTCCGGTCGGAAACTCCCTGGCGACCACAGGGACTTGGGCCCTGGCAGCCAAAGCATCCTCGATTGAGCGCGAAGAGGTTGAGAAAATGCTTCGCTCGGCAGTCAGCGACTCGATCAAAGATATCCAACGAGAACTTCCTGAGACGCTCTTTGCGGAGTTGAATGGAGATCTCGTGCGCCGACGAAAGCTGAAACAGCAGGGAGATCTCAGTGACGCTGCCTGGGAGGCGATTCGAAGAAATCCCTTTGGGCATCAGCACATTGAGCTGATTGATCCGGCAACGCTTAAGCTGGGTCTGATGGGAGAGGCCGAATCACGAGTGCTTCAACAGCTCGAAAAAGTTCAGGATCAGTTGCCCTGGAACAAGTCGGTGGGGACCTTTGTGATTGATGAGTCTGGCGAGACGGTACGGCAGTTGGCAGAGGGTGAAGTGAGACGCGAGGCTGTTCAAACGATTGAGGATACGGGAGGCATACGACCGATTGCTGAGATTGTTTCAAATCCAAGACTCGAAGCGCTTTCACAAAAAGTCCGGACGGAGGGTCTTGATTATGTTCGCCGGTCAGTATCAGATTCGGCAGCTCCGCTTGAAAATGCTGTTGTCGATTATCTTCGAGAGCGTCCTGAAGTGGTCAATGCCAATGGAGACGTTGCAGCTTCACCTCTTGAGACGTTGGAGTCAGTTCTTTCTCAGCGCATTCTGGATCTTGCAACAACACGAAGTAGTATTGTGACCGACGCCATTACTCTGCCTGACTTTTGCGGTGTGAGTCTTATTCCCGATGTGCACAATCAAACCGATCAGGTTTTGACGATGATTGTGGATATGGAAGGTCGAGAAAAAAGACCGGTCATGGGGGCCAAAAGATCCGAGCGTGCACCGAACTTTACTCAACTCTATGAGATGGCTGATGAAGAGGGAATGATTCCCGTGACCGTGAGTACGTACTTGCTTGAGCGTATTGCCAACAACCCCGACAACTTGGCCCGAGTCACAAAACTCATACGAGATGAAGCGGTTCGACAGCCAGGGATTAGGGAAGAGGATCATAAGTTGGTGTTGCGCGAGCCAAAAGTTCGAATGACCGAAACAGGCATTCCGGTTCTTCGAATTGGAGTGAAGATCGAACAAGATCCCAGCGCCTTTCAAAACATCACGGGAGTGCTTGGGCTTCTGCCGGATGCTTTGCTCTCACTTATCACTGGTGAGGATGTGAAGACGTTTCAAACAATAACGGGCTTGCCCGGCTGGCTGATTGATCGAGCTTCAAGTCCTGTGACGGATATCGATGGTTATATGGAGTTAGAAATCCCGATCAACTTATCAGTCGGAGACTTTGTTCAGGGCGGTGACTACAAACACGTGGGGCATTATCTGGTGGCTTGGACCGAACCAGACCAGCTGAAGATCAAGAAGAAGGAAGGCTGGTCGTCCGTCTTTGGAAGTATGGCCAAAGATCAAATCAAAGAAAACGCAGACTCGTTTTTTCGAAAGATTGATTTCAAGCAGCCATTGGCCGTTCCGGGCTACGAGGACATGATGACATTTGAGTTAGGGAAGTCGATGTCGAGTCGATCCAAGCGAAGAACTGTCGAGGGTATCCCATCTATTCGTGAGCGCGATGCTGGCCCTGATGGGCTCTACCGTGGATCACTGGTGTTCAAGCTGCAGCCAGTGGTTAACCCTGCTTATCAATCCTGGCCGTCGATCACTGTCTACAATCCCAAAAGGAAAGTTGAAGTTCCACGCTAAACCGAATAAGCCCTTTCTCGCGAGGAGTTCATAGTTCGGTGAGTTCAATCCAAGACTTTGATTATCAGGTTGATCCAGAGCGCATTGCTTTGGCACCCGCAGAGCCGCGCTCATCTGCCAAGATGTTGGTTGTTTCGCGGGAATCCGGAGATCTCGCTCACTCTGTTTTTTCTTCGCTGCCCTCGTTTTTGCGCGCAGGTGATTTGGTCATTTTCAACTCATCGGAAGTGTTGCGCGCGCGATTTTTAGCGACAAAATCGAATGGAAAACAGATTGAGGGAATCTTCATCTCTGCGAGTGGTGAAAATGTTTTAACATGGATCAAAGGAAGCGTGAAAGCGGGTGAGTCTCTTCACTTTGAAAATCTCCCGCCTATCACAATCATCTCGCGTTCTGAGCGGGATGCGATTTTAGGAATTACGCCCGCGCGTTTTCTTGCTTGGCTGAAGGATTTTGGGCAAGTGCCCCTGCCTCCCTACATACGTAAAGAGCGGGAGCGAAAAAAGTTCAATGAACAAAATGTTCAGGATCAACAAGCTTACTCAACGGTCTTTTCTGAGGCAGGACGTTCCGGATCGATTGCCGCTCCTACGGCCTCCCTTCACTTTGATGAAAGCCTTCTAGCTCAACTCAAAGCGACAGGGATTGAAATTGGATTTGTGAAACTTCATGTGGGCTTAGGGACGTTTGAGCCCGTTGATGTGGATCAGATTGAACAGCATCACATGCACCGGGAAATGGTGGAGGTTTCTCTGGATATTCAGAGGCGCGTCGAGGAGGTTCGTGCCAAAGGCGGACGTGTGATTGCCGTCGGAACAACTGTGATGCGGAGTCTTGAGTCCGCGATCTTGCATCCTTCGTGGGGCCAGACAGAACTCGTTTATGAAACTGATCTGTTTATTCGCCCTCCTTATATATTCAGGGCCGTCGACGGCCTCATCACCAACTTTCATTGGCCCCGATCGACCCTCCTGGTTTTGGTGGCGACCTTCCTGGAGGCCCGCCAAGGGTCGTGCCCAGGCAAGCTTCATCACCGATGGCGTGAGGTCTATGCTGCTGCTTTTACTGAGGATTATAAGCTTTTTTCATATGGGGATGGCATGCTCATCCTTTAAGGGGTGCTGGGTTGAGCTCCCGTCCCAAAGGTGCTAACACCACCTCCTTGTGTTAAGTGAAACTGCATCAGAACCGACGTTTTCTCCGACTTTTCATGTCGAGCACTCAGACAGCCGTACCCGTGCGCGTTTGGGTACGATTCAGTTGGCGCACGGTCCTCTTCAAACGCCCGTTTTTATGCCTGTCGGAACTCACGGAACGGTGCGGGGAATTTCGGCGCATTTGCTTCATGATTCGCAATCTCAAATCATGCTTTGCAATACGTATCATTTGTTCGCGCGTCCCGGCATTGACCTCATCGAAAAGATGGGTGGGCTTCATCGATTCAATTCGTGGAATCGAAATATTTTGACGGATAGTGGGGGCTTTCAAGTTTTTAGTCTCGCAGCGAACCGAAAGATTTCAGATGAGGGTGTTGAGTTTCAAAATCCTCGAAACGGAGACCGTCTACATTTGAATCCTGAGAAGGTTGTTCGAATTCAAGAGCGCTGGGGTTCAGATGTGATGATGGTACTTGATGAGTGTCCTCCTGCAACGGCCACGGCCTTTGAGGTTGATCGAGCCGTGGATCGAACCACACAATGGGCTCGCCGGTCTCGAGAGAGTCGATCACGATTTGACCTGGCCATGTTTCCTATTGTTCAGGGCGGATCCTTTCCTGAGCTGCGGCAAAAAAGCTTGAAGGCTCTCATGGATTTGGAGAAAGGCTCAAATCCTTGGGAAGGTCTTGCGATTGGCGGGATGAGCGTGGGTGAGGAAAAGCAAAAGTTTGTAAAGACTCTGTATGATTTACGCTCAAGTCTTCCCACGGACCGACCTGTTTATTTGATGGGTGTTGGGACTCCTCGCGATTTGGTTTTTGCCGTGGCCTGTGGTGTGGATATGTTTGATTGCGTACTGCCTTCTCGAAATGGTCGTCACGGTATTGTGATGACACGTCACGGTCGATTGAACATCATGAATAATCAGTTTCATGATGATCCACTGCCTCCGGATCCAACCTGTTCATGTCCTACTTGCTCCAAGTATTCGCGATCGTTCATTCGACACCTGCTCTATATCGAAGATGGGCTGGGTGGAATGTTGCTGACGCTTCATAATATTTATTACTTCTTGAACCTTATGTCGGAAGTCAGAGCTCATATTCAAAATGGGACGTTTTTGGAGTTTGCGACTGAGTTTCTCAATGACCCTCGCAATATCTTTTTGGGCTCTGAGAAGGGCTTCAACAATTATCCCCAATCGTTTTGATGCGCTGCTCTATTAAGAGAGCGGAGCGTCATAGTCCTCATTTCTTGTTTTGGAAGCCTCTTTGAGTTGCAATAGAGGGATATGAAAGCGAGAAAAACGCTGATCGTCTTGGCGGACTTTCAGCGCTGGTTTTTGATTACATTTGTTTTGTATGTCATGGCGTTTGTCAGCGTTTTTGCTGTGGGTATCTACGCATACTTTCAGATCGTTGCCAAAAATATCCGGGATGTCGCGGGGCTACTGAGTCAGACTCAGATGGATCTTATAGAAAGGCATCTTCAACAGGGCCTCTATGCCCTGATTGCTCTTGTTCTCATGACGGCAGTGATTGCGGGCTTTTATGCTTTGATTTTTAGTCGTCGAATCGCGGGACCCATCTTTGCACTCTCTCGTCATTTGGATCGCTGTATTGAAAATAAAAAGCTGGAACCTCTGACGTTGCGAGAAGGTGATTTGTTTAAGGATATTGCTGATCGATTCAACCGCTTATCTGAAGAGGTTGTTTCAGAGCGTCGCTAGAAGTCGTGGAGGGAGATTCGTTTGAAGTTTCATGTGATTGCAGGCTCTCTATTGGTCGCATCGATCGTCATGATCTATTTGATCTTGGCAGGTGTGCAGTCGGATTTTGAGCAGGCATCCACTCAAATCAAAAAGGAAACGTTTGAAAGTTTCAAAGCTCACCATGAGAGCAAGCGCTCAACCGTTGTTGAAAAAGTCTATGCTCCCGCCGAGGAGCCCGTGAAGGTTTTCAACGATCGACAGGGCAAGGCCTCTGCTCAAGTGGTGAGTCGATTGAGTGCTGCGGATGAGCCTCAGGGGCTGATTGTTGAAAAAATCGACGACACGGAGTATTGGTGCCGCGAAGCTCCCGTTCAGAAATTGCGAAACCCGGTAAAGTGTCTCTATCCCTCATCGTGTTTTGGTTGTGAAAATTCCCATGTCATACCACCTGAGGTAGAATCTGCCGTTCCATTCTGTGATAACGGACGTCAGGCCGCTCTTTTTAGTATTGAATGTTGTCCGAGCGGTATCAGTGGCAGTGATTTTGACTGCCCCTCGGCGCGCGAATGTTTGCATGCGGATGCCGTACCTAAGGACTTTTGCACCTGCCAAAACCGTTCGGATTGCAAGATGATGCCGATTGGTGACCAGATTCAATGCGTCTGTATCCAGTAAGGTTCAATTAGATCTTTACTTCAAAGTTCCTTCTTCTTAGTTTTGGGGCTTATGAAAGCTTTTGCACTGTTATTACCCCTTATTTTCATTGGATTTTCCTCGAATCTTTTGGCCCAGGAAGCTCCTGCTCCTGCTGCCCCAACAGGCGGCGGTGGTGCTCAATTGATCGGTATTGTTTTGATGCTCGGCGTGTTTTTCTTGCTGGTGGTTTGGCCGCAAGCACGAAAAGCCAAGAAGCATGCTCAGTTTTTGTCTTCACTGCAAAAGGGCGATTCGGTCTATACCCAAGGCGGCATTTTTGGCCGAATTCATGGCATCGCAGAAAAAGTGATTACCTTGGAAATCGCACCAAAAGTTTATGTCCGAATTGATCGTCAGGCTGTTGCAGGAAAGGATCCTTACAACGGCACTTTGACAGAGGGGGTTTAATCTATGAATTTTAAGATGGGCGTGTTTTTGGGAGTGCTAGCTCTCGCGGTCTTTTTCTTCATGCCAAGCGTGCTTCCGCCGGACTCTCCGCTGAAGCGATTTTTTCCCGGCAAAGAGATGAATTTAGGATTGGATTTGAAGGGTGGTATTCACGTTGTTTTGGGCGTGGATGTTCAACGGGCCCTCGATGTGGATCTCGATAAATACTTGAACTCCCTTCGCGAGCGCATGGACGAGAAAAAAATTCCCTATCAATCCATCACTCGGGCAACCAATGAACGAGCCATTTTGGTTCAGTTGAGAGATCGAAAAGAGCAGCCCGGTTTGGATGCTCTGCTGAGAGATGATTTTTTTGGTTTGCTCGCTCCCGATGGATTTGAAGGAGGAGCTCAGCGCCTGATTTTGGATGAGCGACATGCTCAGCAGCTTGTTCGAGATTCTCTGGAACAGGCCAAAGAGATTATTCGAAACCGTGTGGATGAGTTCGGAGTGGCAGAGCCTTCTATTCAGCTGCAGGGCGAAGATCGAATTGTGGTGCAACTTCCCGGCGTTCAAGATCCTGCTCGAGCTGTGGAGCTGATTGGAAAGACCGCACTTCTTGAGTTTAAGATGGTGGATGATTCCATGAGTCCTGCACAAGTGGAGGCATTGGTTGAAAAGTTCCGTGCAGAAGCTGGCTTCAAAAACAATTTTAATCGGTCGGATTTGGAGCGGTTGAATAAGGCTCTGGCCAAAAGCATTCCTGCTGGAACTCAAGTCTCGTTTGAACGAGAAACAGATCGCAAGAGTCGAGAAGTGACCTTGCGGCCTTATTTGTTGAAGTCGACAACACTGCTCACTGGCCAAGCTTTGGAAGATGCTTTTGTTTCTCAAGATCCTCAGAGCCAGCGACCTCAGGTGGCTCTGCGCTTCAATCGTCCTGGTGCTCAGGCTTTTGAGAAAGTGACAGGGGAAAATGTTGGGAAGAGTCTTGCGATTTTGCTGGATGGGGTAGTGGAGTCTGCTCCTTATATTAAGACCAAGATCGAAGCTGCCTCTGCGGGGGCCGTGATCGAGATGGGAACGGGTAACCGTGACCAGGTTCTTAAGGAAGCTCGAGATCTAGCTTTGGTTTTGAGATCTGGTGCATTGCCAGCTCCTGTGGAAGTTCTGGAGAACAGAAGCGTGGGAGCGAGTCTCGGAGAAGACTCTATTGCAGCGGGAAAAGAAGCTGCGCTTTGGGGCAGTGTGCTCATCATTTTGTTCACGATTCTCTACTATCGCTTGAGCGGTATGCTGGCCGTCGCCACCCTGGGCGTGAACGTTTTGATGCTGATGGCTTTTATGGCTTTGTTCCAGGCAACTCTCACCTTGCCCGGTATTGCCGGAATTGTACTGACAATTGGTATGGCGGTTGATGCCAACGTCATTATCTTTGAGAGGATTCGAGACGAATTGAGGAGTGGCAAAAAAGTGCGCGCAGCGCTGGACGCCGGTTTTTCTGGTGCTCATACGGCCATTTTTGATTCGAACCTGACAACAGTACTCGCAGGTATTGTTCTTTATAATCTTGGAACGGGTCCCATTCGGGGTTTTGCAGTGACACTGATTGTTGGTTTGCTGATCAACTATCTTTGTGCGGTTGTTTTCTCGAAATGGATTTTCGATTGGTATTTTGATCGACGAGAAGTGAAGTCGCTTTCAATTTAAGGGAGTACGAAACGTGTTTGAAATTTTACCGACGACTCTAAGAATTCCTTTCATGAAATTTAAGTGGCCAATGACGATCATTTCATTGGTCCTTACGGGCATGGGGATTTACTTCATTGCTACTAAGGGCTTTCGCTATGGCGTTGATTTTGCCGGAGGCGTCCAGCTCGTTCTGGAAATGCCCAAGGACTCAACCATCGATGCGGAGCAACTACGCAAAGCCAGTGAGGCCTTGAAGTTTGAGTCTGTTTTTGTGCAGTCCTTTGGACGGGAATCAGATGGTGCTCGTGAGTACATGATGCACTTCCCGACAAATCTGTTGAATGAAGCGACAGTCACAGCCAGCGTTCGTGATGCGGTAGGCCCTTCGGTCAAAGCGTTTCGATTTGTAGGGATGGAAAAAGCCTACCTGACCCTGGACCAGACAATGCCGATCGAGACTCTTAAGACGGCTTTGAAAAAGGTGAGTTTCGGTTTGGTCGAGCTTCAGGATGTTTCTGTTTTTGGTCGAGAAACTCAAAATGAGTATCAACTCACATTTTCGTCGATGGCCAATGCGTTGGCCGCCAGTTTGACGAAAGAGTTGAAGTTGGCCGAAGGACAGAGCTTGAAGGTGTTGAGAGTGGAGTTTGTCGGTGCAAAAGTGGGAAGTGATCTGCGGACCTCTGCGCTGCTGAGCTTTTTGGTCACGATGCTTGTGATCTTCATCTATATCTTCATTCGCTTTGATTTGGTTTATGCCCCAGGCGTGGTTCTCGCTCTCCTTCATGACGTGATCATCACTGCAGGATTTTTTGCAATGACCGGGATGGAGTTCGATCTCACGATTGTCGCCGCTCTTCTGACCCTTGCGGGTTATTCGATCAACGATACGATTGTGGTCTATGATCGTATCCGAGAGGTGGCCGCTTCCATGAAGGGCAAGCGGTTCTCAGACATCATTGATTTGGCTCTCAATCAAACCCTGGCCCGAACGATCATCACGGGTTCAACCACCTTGCTGGCAACAGGTGCTCTGTTTCTATACGGTGGACCGGTGATTCACGGCTTTGCAGCCGCCTTTTTGATTGGGATTGTTGTTGGAACGTATTCGTCAGTCTTCGTTGCCTCACCTGTGATTTTGGCGACCCAAAAGCTTTTGGGCGCTTCACAAGAGGCTAAAGTGGGGCGAGTTGCGGCTTGAGCGACTGGGAAGGTCTTTGTCCCGATCGCCCACTTCTCCTGAGAAAGATTCTCTGGAATCGCGGTTTTCGAGAGACGGCTGAAGCGGAAAGGTTTCTTCAGCCGCGCCTTCAAGATATTCCACTTCCACATGAGACTCTTCTGGATCTGCGGGAAGCCCTTCAGATTCTGTTAGCAGCTCGAGAGAGTCAGGATCTCATCATTGTTTTTGGCGACTATGACGTTGATGGCTCGACGTCAACAGCCTTGCTCGTACGAGTTCTCGGTGAGCTGGGCTTCAAAGTCAGTTACTACATTCCCCATCGAGTTCAGGAAGGATACGGGCTGACAGCGAAGTCAGTAGCTGGTCTTCTGAAGCGTTATCCTCAAGCCAAGGTGGTTGTCACTTGTGACAACGGGATTGGATCCTTTGAGGGTGTTACGTTGCTCAAACAATCGGGCTTGAAGGTGATTGTGACAGATCATCATGAGGTTCCTTCAGAGCGGGTGCCGGCAGATGCAGTCATCAATCCCAAGCAATCCACGTGTCGTTACCCAGATAAAAAGCTCGCCGGTGTTGGAGTAGCCTTTCTTCTTCTGATGGGCCTTCGAAAGGCTCTTGCGGCGAGCGACTATCCGCTGTCTCGGTATTTGGATCTTGTGGCGGTCGGCACGGTTTGCGATGTCGCGGAGTTGACGGGAGTAAATCGCATCATTACGAAGTTCGGCCTGACGCGACTGAAGGATTCGAGTTCTCCGGGACTTCGTTATTTGGCCTCACGATCGCCAGCATTTCCCAAGATGAAGGCGCGCGATTTGGGTTTTTTTGTGGGACCTCGATTGAATGCTTCCGGTCGAGTGGGTGAGCCGGATTGGGGGGCAAAGACTTTGTTGGCGGAGTCTGAGAGCGAAGCTATGCCTCTTGTCGAAGCGCTTGAGAAAGAGAATCACAAGCGACGAGTCATGCAAGAAGTACAGGTGAAAGATGCAGAAGGAAAGGCCTCTTCGGTTTTGGAAGTTGCGCCATCTCGTCAGAGCCTTGTCATGTCTGATCCTGATTATCATTTGGGGATTGTGGGCCTTGTCGCTTCCAAGATTTCTGAAAAGTTTCAGCGCCCCTCATGTGTTCTTACTCGGATCGTGGATGAGCATGAGTTGGCGATGAACCCGTTGGCCCAAGGCCTCTGGAAGGGATCACTTCGTGCGCCTGTTGGTTATCATTTGGCTCGAGCTCTTGATTGGATTCGTGAGACAAGTCCTGGCCTTTTGGTTTCTGGTGGTGGCCATGCGCAGGCAGCGGGAGTTGCCATTGAAGAAAAAAATCTTCAACTTTTTGATCAGTTGTTTGAGTCGGCCATTTCTCAGCAGGTTGTTTCGGAGATCGGAATGTCGGCTGATGCCGATCTCATGGATGCTGATCGCTTGGATGAAGTCATTCATTTGATGGAACCTTTTGGTGCTGGAAACCCCGCGCCTCTTTTGCAGGTCAGAGGAATGAAGGTTGAGAAATCTTCGGTCATGAAAGATGTGCATCTCAAGTTCTGGGGACAGTCTTTAGGCCGTAAATGGGCCGTTTTGCAATTTCAAAGCCCCTGGGTTAACATGATGGCGGATTGGGTCCGAGAGGGCCTGGAAATAGATATGCTTGTCGAACTTCAAGAAAATGAGTGGAATGGTCGACGAGATATTGAACTGCTCCTTAAGGAGCTCGTTGCGGTGAAAGTAAATGGGGAAGGGCGAAATGTCATCAGAGCACGACAGCTTCGAAAGGATGCGATCCTCTCGACAAAAGGCCTTCAATAAGCGCCAAGATGTCCGTGTTCCCATTCAACTTAAAGTCGACGTTGAGTCGCCCAACAGCCACTATTTGTTCGAATACTCATCCAACTTGTCCCAAAGCGGAATTTTTATTCATACCGGTGATCCCTTGAATCCTGGAACGCAAGTCCAGTTGAACTTCACATTGCCTGATCAGTACTCGATTCGAACTCGGGGCGAGGTGATTTGGGTCAATGATGAAGAGGAGCTGGAGCAGGGAATGGGAATCAAGTTCTTGGGCTTGAGTCTCCAAGACCGAGAGCGTATTCTGACGGCACTCAAGAAGATTGCTATTCTTTGAGCTAAATTTGTAATGAAAGGAAATCTGGTCATGAGATTGTTCGTCATTAGTGGATTTTTTTTAATAGCCCCCGGACTTTTTGCTCAAGAGGGTTCAGCAAACACCAAAGAAAAAGCCTCCAAGATCATCGTGATCAATGAGGGCGATCATCGTGATTCTAAAAAAGAATCAGAGCGAGTGAAGGTGGAGTCGGGAACTGATACTATTCAGGGCGAGCCGCAGGAACAGATTAAAGCGGCCTATCGTACTTGGGATCAGGCTTGCAAAGAGTGGAAGGCGGAGCTTCGATCGCTCAACGGCTCTCGACTTTTGTTCATGAGTTGCGGCGCTCCCAAACGTGAAGTTGAAACGATCCACTCCCAGAAGTGGTTTGTTTACAGCAGCGAAGCCAAATACAAGATCAAAGTTGTCGGAAAATAGTTTGTTCAAACACGCCTCGATCCTTGTCGATGAGATTTGTGAGCATCTTGCATGGTCTTCGATTGATCGGCTCGTCGATTTGACCGTTGGAGGAGGCGGGCACCTTGAGGCCTTGCTGAGTCGCAATCCTCGCCCACGAGAAATCATTGCCTTTGATCAGGATCCAGCCGCGCTTGCGGCCGCTAAAGATCGGCTCAAGAAGTTTGAGCCCATCCGGTGGGTACACGCCAATTTTCGAGAGTTCTCAAATCTTGTTCCCGACCCTGTGGATCGTCTTGTGATCGATCTCGGCGTTTCCTCGCACCAACTCGACTCAGCTGATCGAGGTTTTAGTTTTCAAAAAGACGGGCCTTTGGATATGCGCATGAACCCGCTTTCGGGAGAGCCGGTTTGGAAGTGGTTGATGCGCTGCGGCGAAGAGGAGCTTGCTCGTGTGATCTGGCTTTACGGTGAGGAGAAAGCCTCTCGAAGAATCGCTCGCCGATGGGTTGAGCGACGAAATCCAGATGTTCAGACGACCAAAGCTTTCGTTGAGGCGTTGGGATTTGAAATGGAATCCAAAGATCGACGGGGACGGCATCCGCTCACTCGGGTCTTTCAAGCACTGCGGATTCATATCAACCAGGAAATGACTGTTCTTGAAGAGCTTCTGGATCAGATCCCTAGAAAGTTACAAAAATCAGGTCGGGCCGCTATTTTAACGTTTCATAGTTTGGAGGATCGTGAAGTAAAATGGCGATTGAGGGGAAAGCTTAAGGCTCTCAATAAAAAAGTGATTATCTCTGGGGAAGAGGAAATCCGGGCCAATCCGCGCGCGAGATCGGCGAAGTTGAGATGCTATGAAGCGCTAGACAATGATTCAGGGGATCAAACTAATAATATTTAGTCTCTTTTTGGGCGTGGCCGTTTATAGTGTCACCATGATTGTGGTGAGGCTTCAGATGACGGAAATGGCTTATCGC
>CAZZLQ010000029.1:0-30112 GCA_964655245.1 uncultured Bacteriovoracaceae bacterium
TCTCCTTTTCTGTTTTATTCGTTTTGTTTAAACAAACCTTAAAACCATTTACTCTTCAAATACCCTTAAAGAGCCATTTAAATGGCTTTCCAGACCGATACGCTAAGTAGACGGGGGGCTTTGGTCAAACAATTCCTGAATAAAAGTGAAAGATTTAAAGGTTTCGAGGTCCTCTGGATCCTCTCCGTAGCCCAAAAACCGAATCGGCTGCTTAAGTTCTTGAAAGATTTGAAAAATTGTCCCGCCTCGACTGAGGCCATCCAGCTTCGTCACTACCAAACCCGTTAGCCCGAGGCACTCATGAAACAAACGGCCCTGAACAACTGAGTTCTGACCCAGGGTTGAATCGACGACCATCCAGACATCCTGAGGGGCCTCAGCAATGACCTTCTGAGCCACTCGTCGCAACTTGGCCAACTCATCCATGAGGTTCTTTTTGTTTGTCAGGCGCCCACTGGTATCAACCAAAATAACATCCTTATCTTTGAACTTCGACAAACCATCAAAGATGACTGCCCCAGGATCTGCGCCTTCTTTGTCATCTCCAGCGGAAATGGAAAAAAAATCAGCCCCGACTCGAACACAGCCACGCTCCAACTGATCAATAGCGGCCTTTCGAAAAGTGTCCGCGCCCACAACCGCAACCGCCTGCCCCTGAGATTTGAAATACCGCGCCAACTTCACCACAGTTGTGGTCTTTCCAACACCGTTGACGCCCACCACAAAGATGACCCAGGGCCGTTTGGACTTCCAGGGCTCATCTGATCGCTCCGCGGCAGCAATCATTTGGCTGAGCTCCGACTTCAAAAAACTTTCAGGCTCAAGATCGGACCCCTCCAGCTTGGTAAGAAGTTGCGAGGTCAATCGAGGACCGAGGTCTGACGAAATCAAAACCTCTTCCCAGGTGGAGCGATCTCGAGTTTTTGAATCAAAAAGTCTTCTCCATGAGCTGATGGCTTTGGAGAGATTAGGTCTTCCCGAACGAACCATCTCGGGGGCAGGAACGGGACCGATTGGAGAAGTGGTGGTTTGGGGAATCCGGGTCGGCTCAAAGGACTTTTCGAAATCGCGTCGCTTTTTGGCATTTTGAAACCAAAGCCAAGCAATCAAGAGCCCAAGAGCAATCAGAACAAGAAATGAAGCATAAACAGGCATGAGAAATCAGGTAACCGATTAGGATTGCTTAAGCAACGATTGCGCGCGCTTCTTGGAGCTCAACAGCAACGAGCTGCGAAACTCCAGCTTCCTGCATCGTCACACCGAATAGCTTATCAGCGACTTCCATGGTTCGCTTGTTGTGGGTGATCACGATGAATTGAGACAATCCAGACATATCCTCAATGATCTGATTGTATCGCTGGGTATTGATTTCATCCAAAGGAGCGTCCACCTCATCCAAAATACAGAAAGAGGCAGGTCGATAGGCAAACAAGGCAAACAGCAAACTAATAGAGGTCATCGCCTTCTCACCCCCACTTAAGAGAGACATCGCCTGAACTCGCTTACCCGGAGGCTCAGCAAAAATCTCGACCCCGGTCTCCAACATATTCTTATCATCTGTCAGCGTCATATAGGCACGACCACCGCCAAAGAGTTTGGGGAAGAGCACCTGGAAGTTGTGATTAATGGCCGTGAATGTTTCACGGAATCTAAACTCTGTGATCTTATTGACGCGATCAATAATGCTCTGAAGTGAGTCTAAGGTCTTCAACAAATCTTCTCGCTGAGAGGTCATGAAATCGAGACGCTTCTTGATTTCTTCAAACTCCGAAAGCGCCAGCAAATTCACTTCGCCAAACTTCTCAAGCTTCTCTCGCAATTCCAAAGCATCCACTTCTAGAGCTCTCAATACCGTCTCATCGGAGAGTCGATCGAGCTGCTCTTGGGTCACGCTGTTTAAGACTTCCTCGAGGCCGATATGATATCGCTCTTGGACCAGCTGAGAGAGCTCTTCAACCTCGAATTTGAGCTTCTGATGCTCGAGTTCGAGCTCTTGAAGCTTTGTCTGGGCCTCATCCTTTTGGCCTTGAGCCAACCGCCGTCCCGCATCTTGCTGCTCAACTTCTGAGCGAAGCTTATTCAGCTCAACTTTTGACTCAGCAAGCCTCTTCTCCAGAACAACTGAACGCTCAGAGTCAGACTTACCTTTCTCTTCAAGCTCAACGAGAATTTGCTTTTCCTTTTGGATATCGCGCTCCCAGTTTTCAATATCTTGCTGATAAATACTCTGATTGTGCTCGTACTCAGAGCGAGTCATTTCGTGATCAATCGTTTGCTGTTCCAGCCGCTCTAAGCGCTCAGACAAAGCACCGAAGGCAATTCGCTTTTCAATCCATTGAGAATCGAGCTCGGCCTTGGCCGCTCTTGCAGAATCAAGCTGCGCCTGGATCAGAGCCATTTGAGCTTCCAAGGCTTCGAGAGACTCGGCCTCAACATGCTGAGCAAGCTCTTCGGCAATCTTCGAAATTCGAGCATCCAGTACTTTGATTTGCTCGGCACAATCAAAAGACTGTTTCTCCACTGAATCGCGAGCTGCTTTGAGCTGAGCCTCTGAAACTCGCTGAGAAGAAATATCCTGAGCGATATTCTTGATTTTTTTTCGAAGCTCTTCTGTTTCGGCCCTCAAACTCAGACCTCGAGCCTTAAGAGCCTCAATCGTCTGACCGAAGTCCTTGATCTTAGATTCAGAATTCGTGATTCGCTCTAACAGAGCAGCCTCTTCAGCCTTACGTCCAAACGGAGTCTCAGACCGAGAAAATGCTCCCTGCTCTTCTTTAAACACTGAACGCGAAAGAGGAAGTCTACTTCGACCGGACAAATCAATCTGTGCGTGCGCCACAGGAGCCTCAGGAAGTCGATCCACGAGCTCAATGGAGCCCAAGACATCACGAAGCCCCTCAGGAACCTCACCCGTCACAATAGATAAGAGAGATCTTTCAAAAGATCCCGCACTTCCAGAAGCTGAATCAAAGAAAACTCTGCCCCAACGGGAACTTTCATCTTGCGAAGCTTGGGTAAAGCACTGTCCAAGCTCACTCAAAAAAGCCTCAGCAACCGCTTGGTACTCAGGCAGGAACTGAATCTGGTCCATGATGAAAAGATCAGCAGACTGATCTCGATGCTTGAGAGCTCCAGCATCGTATCCGACATGATGCTGTTCCAACGAGCGCAAACTCTCGAGCTCCGCTTGAGAGCGGCTCAGAGATTCCCGCTCAGATGACAAATCCTGCAAAGCGGTCGACTCTTGCTCACGATTGACCAGGGCCTGATTCTCCATGTCCAACAAGTCCGCTTCCGCTTGGACCCGATCAGCCTCGAGCTGTTGAATCTTGATCTCAAGATCTTGCTGTCTCGTTTGAACATCAGCGCTTCTTAACTTGAGCTGCTGAATGGACTCCTCCAGAGCCGCACGCTTGAGTTCGAGCTCCACTCGCTCAGACTTCATGATTTCACGACGGTTCTGCGATCGAATCTGCTCTTCTTTTTTAGAGTCCAGATTCTGTCGCAGCCCCTGAAGCTCAGCCTCTAAGGCAGAGATCTGCTGTACTGATACTTCAAGACGAGCCTTTAGTTCGCTGACGACCTTTTCTTCATCGATTTTTTGAAGTCGAAGTTTTTCCTTTTCCTCAAGAAGCTGCGAGACAAGTCCCAAATTAGCTTCTCGTTTTGACTGAAGACGCTCGATATCTTTTCGTCGCTCATCAATCTGATTGAGAAGATTCTGAATTCGCTGCGCACGAAGATCCTTCTCTTTGTCGGATTGGGCGAAACTTTCTTTCACTGCAATCAATTGCTCATAATCAGACGCTGAAACCTTTTCTAAATTCAGCGCATCCAACCGCATCTTTTCGATGTCCGTCTCAAGCTTGGCGAGCTCAGTCGACAGGCCTTCAAATGACATCCGAGCTGAATCTCGATTATCGGCCGTTCTTTGGGCACGAGACTCGAGGTGAACAACCTTCGCGCCAATGATCTGCTCATCGAGCTGCCTGAGCTCCGTTTGAACTTTGCGAAACTGCTCGGCCTTCTCAGCCTGTCGCTCGAGGTGCCGAGCATTTCGATCCAACTCGCGCACGATATCTTCGATTCGATCGAGGTTTTCTCGCGTCGCTTCCATCTTTCGCTCGGCAGCAACTTTTCGAGCCTTATACTTGGCAACACCAGCAGCCTCTTCAAGAAGGAATCGGCGCTCTTCGGGTTTCGCCAAAACGATTTGATCAATTTTTCCTTGAGCAACCACTGAATAAGCACGAGCGGAAGAGCCCGTACCCAAAAACAAATCAGTAATATCCTTCAGTCGGACATTCACCTTATTGATCAGATACTCACTCTCGCCACTGCGGTAGAGCCGTCGAGTAATCATGATCTCAGCACATTCAGTATAGGGGGCCGGGGCTAAACCCTGATTGTTTTCAAAAACAATACTGACTTCGGCAAAGTTGGCACGCTTGCGAGTAGCCGTACCACTGAAGATAACATCTTGCATTTCAGAGCCTCGAAGCCCCTTGGCCGACTGCTCTCCCATGGCCCAACGAATCGCATCGACGGTATTACTCTTTCCGCAACCGTTTGGACCGACAATGCCCACGATCTGACGGTCAAAATTTAACTCGGTTCGATCCGCAAAGGATTTGAATCCGAAGAGATGTAAGGCCTTGATTTTCATGAACGTTCCCCTCTATCGCCCGACTTCAAAGATTTCAATTTCAAAAAGCCCCCACTCGGAAAAGCATTAAACCCAATTTAAACCCGCTTTTAAGCCTTTTTGACCCCTTGTTGCCACTGCCTAAACACCTCATAACCCAGGATGCCAACGCAGGTCGCCAAATTCAAACATCGTATATCTGACATCGGAATTCGACAAGAGACAAGATGCTGCCCAGACCGCTTGTAATCCCAAAAATGTGGATCCACCCCTTCTTCTTCGTTGCCAAAAATCAGAACCACATCACGACCAAAGGAATGCTCAAAATAAACTGCCTCTCCATCCTTTTCGACAAACACAAACTCTGTCTTCTCATCACAGTCAATGCGCGCCCAAAAGTCGTCAGCATCTCGATACAAAGTCGGCTGGACTCGATCCCAGTAACCCACCGAGTTTCGCTTCAACTTCCCTTCATCCCAAATGAAGCCAAACGGTTTGACTAGAATCAACTCAGCATTGAGAGAGGCGGCAGTGCGAGCTGCGTTTCCAACATTGGCAACAATCCGCGGGCTGACCAGAACGATTCTTAGGCGAGACATTTCAAAAACTAATTTTTGATTTCGCCTGCAAGACTCAGGTCGTCGGCATTCAGTACTGAAATCACATCATTCTTCACATCTGCGACGTAAATGAACTGATAGGGACCAGCAGCTGGATGCCCCAAGAGCTTGCGAGGACCGCTACCCAGACTGATTGAGTGAGAAATCGTAATAGGATCACCCGCTGAAGGAACGGCAGGAATCGCAACTCGATAAATCTTGCTGTCATGGATACCGATCACCCAAAGAGCCTGAGCTGCCAAACCAGCGCCCGTTTTATCTGCTAACAAATCGCCCAATCGAGGAAAGATCTTGTCCGATGGATCTGAATCAAACTCCAAATACTCATCCGAGCCCGGATAGGTTTCGAGGATATGATCACGGACATTCTCTTTGAAGCCTGTTGTGTTTCGAATCGTTCCAGCATCGTCATCCTCATCCGCTTCAAAGACAGATGCGGGAATCTTATAGACTTGGTTATCCGTCCGATTGGTGATGTAGACATTGTTTAGATTATCAGCATCGACACCCCGAATTCCGGTCTCTCGACTGCCCGCCAAAATACTTCCGTCTGAAAGCTTGGCCCCGTCCCTCCATTTTCGCAAATTCCACGCGACATTAGACATGTTTTGGAATGTGGAAAATCGAAAGCTATGCACGGCAGTCGCAAGAAAGTTTGGAATCACAAAAAGATCATGGGCCCCACCCAGAAACAAAGCCTTGCTCAAACCTACTCCCACTTGGTTGCTCACACCGATGTTCAATCGATCCACCAACTTAGACCCCGGATTGGATGGATCATCGTAGGTTTTTCTTGGGCTCATGAAAAACAGCCCCCCAGGGGTTTTGACATCCACCATTTTAACATCTGCTCCCGCCAAGGATTCGTCAGGCTCAAAGAAAGTCAAAGTCTCAGGATCCAAAAAAACAATCGAGCCACCCAAAACTCCCCCTCGCATGACTGTGATCGCCAAGAAAACTTTGGAGTCCGAGGCGCGCTGAAAAGCCTGAATGGACTGAGGGTTCAGCGGCAGATCACGTGAAACAGCGACACCCTCTTCCTGACGAGCGGCGAAGGATCCTGCGGTCAAATCATAAACCAAAACTTTGCTATTGCTACGATCCAAAATGAACAAGACGTCGTTGCCATCGACCTGAGTCACCTCAAAATCACTCGCATTGGATGCAACCTCGAGGGGAGCGGGAGAGGTCAAACGAACAGGCTGACCAGGGCTCGCCAACGAATAAAACTGCAAACTGCCAGTCTGAGCCTTGTATTGATAATTGGTATTCATGACACACAGAAGCTGGGTCGCTCCAACGGTACAAAGCTTCATTTGCATCGGCCCGTTGACAATATCGACGTCAAAGGCGCGATTGCCAGCAAACTGGCCCTCGCATCCCGTCAAAAACCAAAAGCTGAAAAGGCTTACAATCAGATGATGTCTGAGCATCTATCTTTTCTTCCGCTTCGCACTCTTGGTGTCAAGAGCACATCGGGCTACTGCCAAGCGCGCAATAGGAACTCGAAATGGTGAACAGCTCACAGATGAAAAGCGATTCATCGCAAAAAACTTCAAGCTCTCTGGGTCCCCACCGTGCTCACCGCAAACTCCGACATCGAGCTGAGCATTCACAGAACGCCCTTCCCGCACCGCCAGCTCAATCAATCGACCCGTCCCATCCACATCGAGTGTTTCAAAAGGATCAGTGGTGAGAAGTCCCTTTTCCAAATAAGTGGGGACAAACTTTGCCGCATCATCACGAGAGATGCCAAAGGTCGTCTGAGTCAAATCGTTGGTCCCAAAAGAGACAAAGTCCACGAGCGGTGCGATCTGCTTCGTGATCAAACACGCTCGAGGGAGCTCAATCATGGTGCCCCATCGAATCTGGCTCATCATAGATCGCTGATGTGACCGATCGCCATTACTCAACTGAGCACACGATTGCACAAAGACACCTTTCAACCTGATAAGAAGGTATTCCAGTTCCTTGGCCGTCATGGTCAACGGAATCATGATTTTCAACAGACCTCTTCCACCGCCTCTGAGGTGATCGTCCAAAGCGTGCGCCAACGCCCGAACCTGCATCTCATAGATCTCAGGGAACGTGATTCCGAGTCGACAACCGCGATGCCCCAACATGGGATTCGTTTCTCGCAACTGAAAAATTCTCTGCACCAATCGAGACGATGTCGTCTTCAAGTCGCCCGCCAGGCTCGAAATGGCGGCCTCATCCTCAATCGAGGGCAAAAACTCATGAAGCGGGGGATCCAGTAGACGTACCGTCACGGGATAACCATCCATCGCCTTAAAGATGTCTCGAAAATCCTGACGTTGATACGCCAACAAACCCTCAGCAGCCGCCTCTCGCTCTCGCTCGTTCTCAGACAAAATCATCAGTCGGAATCGATGAATCCGCTCGCGATCAAAAAACATATGCTCGGTGCGACAAAGCCCAATACCCTGCGCCCCTAACTCCAATCCCTGAGCGGCTTGCTCGGGAGTATCGGCGTTGGCGTAAACAGGAATCTCAGAAAACTGATCAGCCCAGGAGAAGAATGTGCTTGCTGAATCCCCCCAAGTCATCGGCTGTGTCGGCAAATCTCCCAGATAAACTTCGCCTGTTGAGCCGTTTAAGGTGATCCAATCTCCAGACTTAATCACCACATCACCAGCAATCGCTTGATGATTCGATTCATCCACTTGAAGATCCGAGCAGCCTACCACGCAACACTTGCCCATTCCTCGCGCGACCACCGCAGCGTGAGAAGTCATTCCGCCCGTCGCTGTGAGAATTCCTTCTGAGACAGACATTCCCATGATGTCTTCGGGCGAAGTCTCACGCCGAACCAGAATCACTCGAGATCCGGATCGAGTCATCGAAAGAGCTGACTCCGGATCAAAAGCAGCCTTGCCCGATGCGGCCCCCGGACTAGCGGCGAGCCCTCGCACAAAAGCTTGAGCTGAAGTCGCTTTCAACGTTGGATGCAAGAGCTGCCGGACATGATCAAAACTCATTCGCGTCAGAGCTTCTTCCTTCGAAATCGTCTTCTCTTTGACAAACTGCAAAACGTTTTCGAGCGAGGCGCGAGCTGATCTCTTGGCGGTTCGAGTCTGTAAAATAAACAGGCGCTCATTCTCAATCGTAAACTCAACATCCTGAGCATCTCTAAAGTGCTTCTCCAATCGCTCAAGAACTTCAGTCAACTGCTTCATGACTTGGGGCATTGCTCGGCCAAGCTGCTCAATCGGTAAGGGAGTGCGAATCCCCGCGACTACATCCTCGCCCTGCGCATTCAATAGATACTCGCCATAGAGCTCGTTCTTTCCAGTCGAAGGGTCACGCGTGAAAACCACGCCTGTACCTGAACGCTCATTTAAGTTACCAAACACCATCGATTGAATAGTGACGGAGGTTCCCCAGTCGTCAGGATACTTATGAATCTCGCGATAGTGAATGGCGCGCTCGCTATTCCATGATTTGAAAACCGCTTCCGTTGCCAGAACGAGTTGGCTCCAGGGATCCTGGGGAAAGGATTTGCCCAGATCAGAAATAGCAGAGTGATAATCAGCACACAGCTTTCTTAAGGAATCGGCGGTCAATTCAGAGTCAGCAACAACTCCTTGTTTCTGTTTGGCAAGACTCAGGAGCTGATCAAAGGTGAAGGCGTCCACATCCAAAACAACTTCTGAAAACATTTGAATCAGTCGACGGTAACAATCCCACCAGAACCGCGCATTTTCGGGATTTTGCCGAGCCAGGGACTGAGCGATTTGGTCCGTTAACCCTAGATTCAGAATCGTATCCATCATCCCAGGCATTGAAACCCGAGCACCAGAGCGAACAGACAGCAGTAATGGAGCGTCAATCGATCCAAACTCCCTCCCCATGGACTTTTCCAGCCCTCTCAAGGCCATCTTCATTTCCTTGAGAATAGAATCGGGAATGCTTTTCTTTTTGAGATAATGACTGCACAAAGAGGTCGCGAGGTTGAACGCCGGTGGAATTGAAATCTTAAGGCGCGACATCACCGAAAGACCGGCCCCCTTACCTCCCATCACTTCTTTCAACTGAGTTAAATTGCCTGTTCGACTCTCTGCTGATGGAACACCCGCAACTCGATACCCAATCGTTGTAACAAGATTCTTAAGACCATGAGTCTTCACGGCCACCACACTTCGATTCGATGCCCTCTTGGCTTTGGTCGAAGGTCTTTTGAGAACCGATCTTTTCATACTCCCCCTCCTCAAAATCAGCTCAGAGCCTTTGAGAGATACTCAACAATCTGCGACTCAGAGATTCGCTCTTGTTTCATGGAATCACGATCCCGAACAGTGACACTGCCGACTTCCGTATCGACGGTCATCGCCAGCGGTACTCCTGCTTCATCCGCTCGGCGATAGCGCTTCCCAATACTTCCCGCATCGTCGTACTGAGTGCGCCATTTCATCTTGATCGCATCAAAAATCTTTCCAGCCCTCTCCGGCAGTCCCTCTTTCTTCATGAGCGGAAACAGCGCTACTTTGACTGGAGCAATACGCTTGTGAAGTTTGAGAACAACTCGCAATCCAGCTTCTTCAGATCCACTGCCGGCGACCTCCTCTTCGTGATAACCATCCACGAGGAGCGTGAGCAAAGCCCGATCGCAGCCTACAGACGTTTCAATAATATAGGGCACATAACTCGCCTTGGTGGCCTCATCAAACACGCTCAGTTTCTTTCCTGAATACTGCTCGTGCTGCTTAAGATCAAAATCACTTCGGTGATGAACACCTTCAATCTCCTGCCAGCCAAAGGGAAACTCATACTGAATATCAAACGCAGCCTTGGCATAATGAGCCAGCTCGTTAGGCCCATGCTGATGGAATCGAAGTTTTTCTTTTCTAAGACCCAAGCCTTGATGCCACTGAATTCGCTTTTCCTTCCAGAACTCAAAAGCCTCCATGTCAGAGCCAGGCTTCACAAAGTACTGCATTTCCATCTGCTCAAACTCACGAGTTCGAAAGGTAAAGTTTCCCGGAGTGATTTCATTCCGAAACGCCTTACCAATCTGAGCAATGCCAAATGGAATCTTGTGCCGAGCCGAGTTCATAACATTCAAAAAATTAACATAAATTCCCTGTGCCGTTTCGGGCCTAAGATAAATCTGAGCACTGGAATCTTCCACAGGTCCCATGAATGTTTTGAACATCAAGTTGAACAGTCGAGGTGACGTCAGCTCCCCACCGCATTCCTTGGGCGTCTTTGACGGCTTCTGTGGACAGCGAACAGCTTCCAGCTGATCCGCTCTAAATCGAGCCTTGCAATTCTTACAATCCACCATGGGATCGGTGAAATTGGCAACGTGACCTGAGGCTTCCCAAATCCGAGGATGCATCAAAATAGATGAATCGAGAGGCTCAATATTGTCCTGCTCTCGAACCATGGAATCCATCCAGTAGGTCTTGAGATTTGTTTTGAGCTCTGAGCCAAGAGGTCCGTAGTCATAGCAAGAGTTCAGGCCTCCGTAGACTTCAGACGATTGAAAAATGAAGCCCCTTCGCTTGGCCAACGAAACGATTTTAGACATCAGGTCAGTGCTCATGGAATCAGTTGTCCTCCATCAAAACTCTACGGGTCAAGAATCCTCAGTACCGATTTATCTTGATCTATCTCAATGCAATGCGCTAATACTTAGTGTTAAGAGGGGTTTTTTCATTACAAATAAGTGTGGTCAGGGTGTCTCAAGTTCGAGACTGATCGAGGAAGCGAGTTCTATTCGTTCCGTTGGCTATACCTAGTTTTCGATGAAGATCCCGGGGGGGAATCATGGGTCTTTCATTTGTCTTCATACCAAGTCTTCTGCAACTGGGAGTCGTCGCAGGAATCTCGCTGACGAAACCCGCTGGATTTGTTTTTTCTAACTCAAGCCAGACAATACCTCTAACCATTGAACAGCCGCCCGAGCTTCCTCCACTCAATAAGATCCTCATTTCGAGAGGTCCTATTTCGGCCCCTGCCCTCTGGGGTCAACAACTCGTGGGATTTGATCTAGTGCAAAAGGATTTTGCACTAGAAGAACTCTCACCGGTTACTGTCTATGTTGCTGATGCAGGAGTTGCTCGGGGAGCCTCACGCAAAATGGAACTGAAAGGGCATCCCTACAAACGCCGACGAGTCAGCCTTAGAACCACGTTTGGATCCAGCAATCCAATGGTTCAACGGGTTCTCGATAAAATTCAAAAACAAGTGCAAATTTCTGTTCCCGATCCGACCGACGTAGTTCCCGTGGCTCACCCCACTCACGGCACACATGTTGCTGGACTCATTGGTAGCGGAATTCCTGAGTTAGGCGGCGGGCGCACGAACACGGTTGTTGATCTTGATATTTTTAAAGGTGTTGGACGATATCGATTTGAGAATCTCGTCGATGGACTGCAGCAGATTGAAACTGAAAACTCTTCAAATGCCATTGTAAATCTCAGCGTCGAAACGAGCAATCAACGAGAAATCGCAGATGCTCTCCAAAGCCTCACACGAAAAACTGATGCGGTTGTCGTTGTTGCCTCAGGCAACAGCGGGCTTGAGTTTTCAGACGACTCAGTCCCGACATTGTTTGAAGAGGGCCTCACGGTCGGGGCTGTGAGCCTGAGCGGAGTTCGAGCTTCGTTTTCGAACTACGGCAAAGCTCTGGATCTCGTGGCTCCTGGCGAACAAATTCTATCTCGAGGAGAGGGACTCCAGTTATCAGCGGAATCCATGGAAGTGCTCACAGGAACTAGCTTTGCCGCTCCTATCGTCTCCGGCGCCGTCGCTATTGTTCGCTCAATCTTACCCGAAGCCTCGCGAGAGGATGTGAAGGAGATTTTATTTCGAACAGCCATCGACTTAGGACTCAACGGTCGAGATGATGAGTACGGCCATGGCATGGTCAATGCTTATCGAGCAGCCCTTGTTGCTCGACGAATCAAGACTGCTATCCAAAAGGATGGATCCTCATTGAGGACAGCCCTCAATAATCTGCAAAATTTTGAAACGAGCACTGACCGCAGAGAGGCGATCCTCGAGCAAAACAAAGCCGGCTTTGGCACCTCAGAATATGAACAAAATCTTCGAAAAGCCTCATTGCTGGGTGGCTCAGCGACGGACTTGGAAGCCCTTGGCATCTTCTACGTTGTTCAGGGAGCTCCTCTTTATGGAATGGGACTCATCTTTGCGCACTACAATCAGCAAGGAACCAGCCCTTCATGTGAGGATCTCGATGCAGCGGCTAAGCTCGTTTGGACCCTTCAAAATGTTCGTGCTGTGGGATACCAGGATCTATCGATTCTTAGAGGTTTGACGAACAAAGATCTCCTGTTCGCCGCCTACTCTGCGATGACACCGGAGCTAGCTCCTCTCACACCTCTTTTTGAAGAGAGACTGATGAAGATTGCGCCGGCTGAAATGAGTCCGTTCCAAATCTTAGTTGCCGAAAAAACTCAAAACTTTTCAGAACGCGACCAAGCTGTTGTTGTAAGTACGGCAAAGTAATCTCATCGAGATCCTCGAGAACAGCCGGACCGAAAGGCTCTGACTGTTCTTTGAATCTAAGCTCAGCGGAAATCCACCGCTGAGTCTCCGGCAATAAGACTCGGCCCACAGAACAGTTGCGATGAGCATATCCATGACTTGCAAAAGTTCGGTCTGGCTTTTCAAAATGACGGTGGCAAATGGCGCAAGAATCTTCAGCCGGCGCAATGCCCTCTTCAGCGATGATCCGCCAAAAAAACTGGTGAAAACTCTCCAAATGATTGTTCTGAAGATCATCACGAAGCTTCAAGAGATCCAAAAAGGAATGAGTTTCAACAGTCTCATGAGCGATCCACTCTAAAATCATCGACCAGCGAGACATCAGTGAAAAGTCCCCCCGAAACCCTGCTGCATACTCGACAAGCTCGACGTGCCCAAGACGGACGAGTCGGTCGGGCTCAGGCTTAACTGAGGAGTCGAGTCGATAAACTCCAGAGAGATCAAATCGATGAGGATAACGACGCGATGAATGTCGGGCACCAGGAGCAAAGCCCTTCAGAATGACATTCGATTCCAACAAAAAATGAACAATGAGATCAGACTCACCGTATCGAATTTTTTTGAGCACCAACGCTTTCAACTTAGCGACTATCTTTACCCAAGAATCGGTGTCGATTGAAGAGTTTGATCACCGGACCTGCCACTTCCAATGGCTTTGAGTTATATTGGAATTGGAAAGCGCTTTTGTCGGGACTCTTCAGTTCCGCCTCTTTAAAAATATTGAAACTGCGGCTTTCACCTTCCTCAAAATCCAGGTCCTGAGATGGATGTTCGTCCAAGCGCAAACTTAGTCGCCCCTTTCGCACAGCCTTCACAGTCAAAATCGAGGGGGTCATGGGAGTCGCAATCTTAGCATCAGCCGCTGAGATCACAGGCGCTACGTCCTTGTTGGCAGATTCCTTGGCCGCAGGATCCGCGGGGTCCGAAGCTCCAGGCTTAGAGGTTTCAACGACGGGGGCTGCGACTTCTTTGGCCGAGTCATCCGTTGAGCGAAGATTCCAGAGGAGAATGACCAAAAAGAAAGCCGCAACGACTCCCGAAAGCACCAAGATCAACCCTCGACGAGGCAAATTCATAGGCCCAGCGAGATCTGCAAACTCTTGATCCAACTTCTTCACCTCTCGAAGCGGGGCAGGCTCCTGAGATCGTTTGAATTCATCATAACGAGACAGAACATCATCAACATCGAGACCAATATCGATGGCATAGGACCGCAAGAATCCTCTTGTGAACGCCTCCTCTGGGAATTCCTTAAAGGCGTTATCCTCAAAGGCGGCCAAGAATCTCTTGGGAATTCGAGTCACTCGACTCACAGAATCGAGTGATTTGCCCGAGGCT
This sequence comes from uncultured Bacteriovoracaceae bacterium, assembly GCA_964655245.1. Lineage (GTDB taxonomy): Bacteria > Bdellovibrionota > UBA2394 > UBA2394 > UBA2394 > JBEIHI01. The sequence continues at coordinate 14,137 of CAZZLQ010000029.1, forward strand.
TCTCGATGTTTTTTGAGAAAGTCGCCAAAACTTTCCTGAAAATGATCTTTCACAAACTCATTACTTTCAGAATTTTCACTCATCATCTATCGACTCACCAAATATTGCTGACACTGTTTTCCAAAATATCCCTGAGGATCCACTGAGGCGCCCTCCTTAAACAAGTTCAAAGCTTCCTGTGTTTTATTCCCTCTCAGAAGAATCCGTCCAAGATAATACCGCTGTTCGGAACAATTGGAGCACAACCGAACCGCTTCTTTCAGCAATGGCTCAGCACGATCATTTTCGCCCTTCTCAAAGAACACTCGCCCCAGATTGAGATAAGGAAGATAGAAACCCTTATTCATTTTGATTGCTGATTCGAAGGCTTGGATGGCAGGAGTCTGCTCGCCCAACCCTAAGTACGCCAAGCCCAGGTTGTTCTGTAAGCGCTCGGGATATAAATAGAGCGGATTCTCTAACCCCTTGAGCAGCACGGTCTTGGCTTCAGCATACTTCTTTGACGCCAAATACAACGTACCGAGATTGTTGAAAGCCTCGGGCATCCCAGGATCTAATTTGACCGCCATCTTAAACTCCGCCTCGGCCTCTGATAACTTCTCCTGACCAAAGTAGATGAGCCCCAAAATATTTCGAATCTCAGAGTTGCTCGGGGACAAATCCACCGCCTTCAGAGCTGAGGCAAGCGCAGGAATCAAATCTCCAGAAAAATACGCCTCTCGCGCGAACTCATAGTGGATCGAAGCCTTCTCCGACATCGGTTTCGTCTGGCGCTCCCATTGACCCAACCGCTTCTGTGTACATCCCGAGAGAGCTAACACTAAACCAAAGATCAATCCCAACTGTCTCATACTTTCCACTCCTTTCGTCCGCCCCAACACACTACTAAAGCATACTGAGAATTGTCACATATTGATCTATAAATTGCTGTTGCCTATCGGCCTCAATCTCTCGCTTGGCAACCCCCTCGACGGCTTCATGTTTAAATCGCACTTCGGTTTGAGTGAGGGCCTGAAAGTAGAGCTTCATCTCCTTATATAAGAAGGGAGAAAGGCGAAGCAGTTTGGCGCGAGCCTCAGAGTCCAAGTCCGCCAGTCTTGAATCAGTCATGAGAAAGCCCATTTCCGTGGTAAAGGCCTCAATCTCTTGTCGCGCCTCCTCCGGCGTACTCGAATCCGAAACTTCGGCTCTATACAAAGTTCGCCTTTGATCTGTGGGAAAGAAAAGACCCACACAAAAGGAGCGTTTGCCGTGAGAATCAGCGAGTTCAAAGATTCCGCAGCTTGCAATCTGAGAGGGCCTGCCATCTCCAGGGGAGATTTGAGGTTGATTCAAAGAATGTTGGTAGCTCAAAACTTGATACGTTTGTAAGTCGATAAAATCATCAGGCGATTTTTGAAGCATTCTATTGCAGCCTCGCACTAAGTCCCATGGACCTTTGTAAAATCTCGAGAATCTCATTCACGCGGGCTTGGCTTTGAGACTCCACTCGCACGACGATGACGGCTTGAGTGTTGCTCGACCGAACCAGCGCCCACGATCCATCAGGAAACTGAGCTCGAATGCCATCAATGGTGAAGACCTCAACACCTTCGGCTTCGCTCAAGGCTTTCAAGGCACGGTCTACCAGCTGGATCTTTTCTTCTTCTCGACACTCAATCCGAAGCTCTGGAGTCACGATGGTTCTTGGAAAACTCTCGATCCACTCATCTAAATCCAGGTTGAGCTCATCTAAAACTTCGAGGACTCGAAGAGCGGCATACGCAGCATCATCAAATCCAAAAAATCGATCCGCGAAGAATAAATGGCCCGACATCTCTCCTGCCAGGGGAGCCTTCAGCTCTTTCATCCGCTTCTTAATCAAACTATGACCCGTCTTATACATGACGGGCTGCCCACCGCGGTCCGCGATCAATTGAAACAGCTTTTGAGAGCATTTGACCTCTCCGATCACCGTCGCGCCCGGATGACGCTTCAAAACAAGCTCTGACAAAAGCATCACAATCTCATCACCCCAAAGAATCCGTCCTCGAGCCGTTATCAATCCAAGTCGATCACCATCCCCATCAAATGCAAAGCCCAGATCGCTTTGGGATTTGGCTACGACTGATTGAAGATCTCGAAGATTTTTTTCGACAGTAGGATCCGCCTCATGATTGGGAAAACGGCAATCCACTTGCTCAAACAAAATAGACATCGAACTGGAAACCGGGCCGAAGACATCGCGAGCAATTTTCCCGACCATTCCATTGCCGCAATCAAGAGCCAGTTTCCAAGATCGCTTGAATGAAAAGCTCGACTTCAAAAAGGCCAAGTACTTGTCCCGGAGCTCTGCACTCACGTCCTCGTCGATGGGATCAGAAGCCATCGGCAAGTCTCGAGGAACTTTTTGAACCTCATCATAGAAACTCAAAATTTCATCCCCAAATAAAGTATCCTTGAGCATCATCATCTTAATCCCGTTATCCTCAGCAGGATTGTGAGAGGCAGTAATCTGAACAACGCCATCAAGTGACATCTGATAATGAGCGAAATAAGTCATGGGCGTGGGAACCTCACCCAAGTAAATCACTTTTTGTCCTGAGCTCTTAAGGCCCTGGGCAAAGCTCTTGAACAACCTTGGAGAGGAGATGCGCGAATCGCGACCAACCCCCACTCGACCGCCGGCTCCGAGCCTATCTTGCAGCCTCTTGCCGTAACAAAATCCCAACGCAAAAAAGAGCTGATCTGATAAATCTCGATCTGCATGGCCACGGATGTCATAGGTTCTAAAAATATGTTTGGGGGGAAGAGCTTGAACCCAAATGAAGGTCTCTTGGTTTCCTTTAGATCCCTTCACTGCACTTTGCTGAACCATGCGAATATTTAAACCAAGTCCTCTCAGAAAAAGAAGCATTTCCTCAAGCCCGCGCTCTGCCTCACCCAGCGGGGCAACTCCGCGAGCCTTGGGCACGTCCCTGTCCAACTCAAACTGAGGCTTAAAAAGCATCACTACTGGAACGTGCGGCAGAGCTTTCAAAATCTCAGGAACAATCAGCTTCAGTGAAATAAACGAGACATCGATGACAACCAGGCCCAAATTGTGGGGAAGACCTCTCCAGTCAAAACTTCGAATATCCTGATTCTCAAAGAGCTCCACTCGAGAATCAGCGCGCAGCTTCTCGTGAAGTTGGTGTGTGCCTACATCCACGGCAATCACCTTCGTGGCACCTCGCTGCAAGCAGCAATCTGTGAAGCCACCCGTGGATGAGCCCACATCAAGGATCGTCATCCCGCGCAGATCAATCTTAGAGGATTCGAGAAAACTCTCTAGCTTATGCCCGCCTCTGCTCACAAATCGATCTGGCTGCTCAATGACGACCTTAAGATTCTTTTTGGGCTTCACTCCCGGCTGATCCAAAACAACCCCAGAGCCCTCCTCACGAACACGGCCAATGAGCATGGCTTGACGCGCTTGTTCGATCGTCTCAAAAAGACCCCTTTCAACAAGCCATTCGTCTAATCTCTTCGCGGGCATGATCAATCCTAATTACCTTTCCTGAATAGCATGGAGCTCTGCTTCCAGTATGTTTTTAATAGCTCTTTTTTCGAGCCTGCCAAATAATGAACTGATGAGCGACTTCAAAGAACGTCTTCTTAAAATTATGGATCAAAAAGACCACTGGGGCTGGAAGCAGGTCACTGGACCCAATGTAAACAAAAAGCAGCTGCTCATTCACTTTCAACAAGAGTTTGAGGTTTTTGTTCGAGACTTCCCCATCTTTCTCGCTCGTGTGTTGGGCCGAATAGAACGCGGTGATTTTAGAGACTTAAAACGGGAACTTGCCGAAAATATTTATGAAGAACAAACCGGCGGATTGTCCGCAAAGATTTCTCACAATCTTTCTCATCCAGATTTGTTTTTGAAGATGATGCGCGGGCTGGGATACAAAGATAAGGACTTCAAAAACATTCAGCTCCTGCCAACGAGTCTTGCTTACCGCTCTTACCTCGATCTCATTACTCTCACCAAAGACTGGCGAGTGGGCGCCGCTGTTTTAACTTTGTGGGTTGAAGGCAGTCGAGAGGATAGAGCTCGACTAAAAAAAGATTACAAGCCCGTTGGAAACTTAAACGAAAAAATCAAAAGTCACTCGCTCTATAGATTCCACGGCCTCAAAGAGAAGGATATGGATCTCGTTAAAGCTCATCACGCGATTGAAGGCTCTCATCGCAAGTCCGCTTGGGAGACCGTACTTCGTTGTATTCCCAAAACAATGGAAGATGAAATTATTGAGACGATGAGCAATTGCCTCGAACTTTGGATGTTGTATCGCGATGGAATCTGTCTCGAGATGGGTCTCGACAATCCAGAGTTCAATGTGATTGTTGAAGCTCGCGCCTAATCGAGATCTCGACGAAACTCGTCCAAAATGAATTTCTCCATGGAGGTCACGGTGAGAACTTCGACCTCACCGGGCTGACCAGCGGCGCCCATCACTCCCCTAGAGCCATTCGCTCCCGCGGGTCCCGGCTTTCCATCAGACTCGGGACGCTTTGGTGGAGCTGCTTTGCCGCCCTTGCCTCCAGCACCACCGCGACCGCCCACTCCGCCCTCACCAGGGAGCCCACCCTCTCCAGCACGAACATCGAGCGTCCAAGTTTTAATCGCTTCTGACAGATCCAAATCAGGGACTTCAGACAGAAGCACCAGCTTGATTTTTCCACCATGTCCTCCAGTCCCTCCGTTTGATCCATTGCCAGCAGCTCCGCCGCTTTCACCATCTCCTCCAGGACGAGCCGGCCGAAAGGGCTGAGCATCTCTGCCGGCAACTCCATCACGACCACGTTTTCCGAGAGCTCCGGAGGCACCACTCCCTCCACTACCTCCTCGAGCACTCATAAAAAGCTTCGATGGAATCGTATTGAGAAAAACCGTTATCTCCCCACCGCTACTTCCACTCGATGCATCAGGGGGAGTTTCACCATACTGTCGCGACCGGCTGGACGATTTTCCGTTCTTTCCATCAGCTTGGATCCATAAGATGGCCTCTTCCTGTGATATCGACTTCGCAAGAAAAGACTGTTGATCAAAGTTCAGCCGGGAAATGATCTCTGAACCCCGATCCAGAGATTCGCAGCGCTCAAAATCCTCCTCATCCAAATTGTTTTCTCGGTGAAGAAGATCCAAAATCAAAAGACACTCAAAGAGCCCTGATGGGACCTGATAGATTCCTGAGGTTCCGGGCTGACCTGGATTTCCTGGATGGCCCGGCTTTCCACTCTGCCCTCGACGACCCATCGGACCTTGAGGACCAGGCTTGATGCCCTCACCACCTGGTCCGCCATTTCCGCCTAAACCGCCAAGACCAGCTCGCCCCCCTAGACCCGCGTCACCTCCAGCGACATCGATCAAGATTTTCGATTCGAGCGTTCTCTCGCTGAAATACAAACTCACTCGACCACCATCTCCTCCATGGCCGCCATTTTCCCCATCTTCACCATCTTCGCCTGGATAGCCTGCTCTTCCAGCTTCCCCGTCACCAAGATAAATAAACCCACCGATCAACGTGCGCGCATCTCGACCCGGCTCTCCATCGATACCCTGCTGCCCATGCCGTCCATCACGGCCATCTCCCCCGCGACCGCCTCGAGATTCCAAAATCACATGTCCACGTATCTCTTTAATGAAAAATCTGACACGCGCCCCATCTCCTCCGCTTGAACCCGGCTCCGCATCTTGCCCAGAAGATGCCTGCAAAATCTGAATTCGGGCGCCATCCTCCGAAATCAAGCGCTGAATGATGACCGAGGAAAAGGGCGGCAAGATCAGGGAACTTGAATCCTTAAGGACGACTTCTTTCAAAACGAGCTGATCAGTTGAATCAATAGGACCCAGCTCATCATCGAACGGGATCAAACTTTGTTGCGACTCCACAACAATGGGACTTTCGATCACGACAGCTGACTGCGCAAAAGCTCTCTCGATTCCGCCAGTAGCGGCCAAGATCAAACCAATGAGAACAAGTCCCCTCATCTTCTCCCCATCTACGAGCAACTTTTCAAAATCTCACTCGCCAAGTCTTTGGGCATCCCGCTGTCGATGGCGAGACGATACCGAACATAACAGCTCACCCATTGAGGATCCCCTGTCTCAACAGCCTTGATGGCTCCTGACTTTCCGGCAGTACCTGGGTTGCCCACAACACCCGACAGTCCCGCCAGTCCGGATTTTCCGGGAGCACCCTCGCGCGCCCAGATATCTCCTCGCTGACCACCAGCTCCTCCCACTCCACCAAGTCCGCCCAAGCCAGCAAGTCCCGCAGCTCCCCCCTTACCACCACGAGTACTGACATAGATTTTTGAGCCCTGCATCTGAGTTCCAAAGATCAACTCGATGCGACCACCATTTCCACCATTTCCTCCGCTGCCGCCATGACCTCCATCCCCTCCCTTTCCGCCGTCAAATCCATCAAAGCCATCGCCGATCCGAATGCCGTTAAAAATTTGCAGAATCAACAAGACCTGTCCGACATAGGGAACTCCAAGCGAAGTTCCAAGGCCGATCAGAGTATCCATCGGGATGTTTTCGAGCCCTCGGAAATAATAGAGTGTCCGAGCATCCATTCCCGAAAATCCATCGCCGCCCCGACCTCCTTGCCCACCATGTCCGCCACGACCCCCATTTCCTCCTCGAGTGATGAGAGTGATGTTGCCGCGAATGACAGGAGATATAATTGAGATGTCAGCCCCATCCCCTCCGTTTCCCCCGCGAAGTCCATGAGTACCCGCAATCCCTGGTGCTCCTTTGAGAGCATCCAAAGCCTTGGCGCCATTCTCGCCATGCTCTCCATCCTGGCCGCTTGCATCCTCGTAGACCTCAAACGATGTATCAAACTGCCCCTCATCCACATCGACTTCATCCACGACGAGGAACTTGAGGTCATGCCCGAGGCTGTCGACTTTAGATCCAGGATTAAGCTTTAACTTTCGAGCGTAGACCGTTGCATCTTCTTCAAAGACCAAGGACTCCTGAGATTCCAGTTCAATATCCTCTGCAAAATAAACGGCACGTCCGTTCAGTTCGCGTCGTTCAATTTGATCAGTCGCTCGTTGTGATTTGCTTTCGTTCGCACTCAGACCAAATGCACATAGTAAAGAAAGAATGATACCACCCCAGATCCGCATACTTGCTCCCCTCGAACAAACACACAGGGAAAGTATTCAGGTTTTGTGCCAGGCACTTGTAACAAAAGTTGCTATGAGTTCCGGATCATCAAGACTCGTTCAATATTTGATGCGCCGCCACAAGGGACCGGAATCGACCCCCCAACTATGAAGCCCACTGCGTAGCATCAGCTGATACTTTCTCTCTCCGACTGACTCAGGTAGTCTGAAGCTCGATGATTTGGAGATGTCTCATCTGTTTACTGGCTTTCGCAGGATCGGCCTACGGGCAATCGTTCGAAGTACTGAGACCCTCGGAGTATTCTGTTGATCGATTTCAGGAGGTCATCAGCGCTCACCTCGAGGACAATCCAGACAACAGCCGAGACATATTGATTGGACTTCGGGCAAAACTTGCTATTGCCGAACGCACTGTTGAAGCGCTCAGAAAAAAGCGAGAAGAGGCTCTAACGCCGAAGCTCAGAGAAGAAGCGCCTAAGATTATTCATATTCGAGCTGCTCAAGCTCGTGCTGACCACTACAGAAAAAAGATCCGTGAGCTGGAAAGCGCGGTCACCAAAACTCGAAGGAAGAAATAGCCGTACTTCTTCTGTTACTTTCTCAAGAGCGCCTTCTGAAGAGACTCGATCTCTTTGATGAGATCAGAATCAAAAGTCGAAACAGCCATCACTCTTAGCTTTTGTGCCAGAAAATCCTGTTTTTCCAATTTTTCTAGCGGAGCCGTCTTGTGAAGCTCCTTGAGAACTTCAATGACTATTCTAGAATCACGGTGATCAAGAAACAAAAGCTGCAAATCCCAATCTCGAGGACATCCATTCGCATTGAAAAACTCTGTCATTTTCTCGTAAAAGCCGGGCTTACCACGCAAAGCCATCATCGCATCGAACTGCCGAGCCCTTTCCGGGGAGAGCCCTTTGGGACTAAAGAGCTTGTCCAATTCTGAGCGCGCGGCTTTGGATGCCAATTTCTGTGCACGAGCCTCATTGGCGGAGAGTTTTTTGGGAGCTTTGGGGCTCAAACCCCTATCTCGCATCTGATCAATCTCTTTCCACGACTTCTTTTCACGATCATCGGACATGCGGAGTCTTTAACCTAATCTTTCATCTCGCTCAACCAAAGTCGCTCCCCGGGAGGTGAAGCGATGAGCCCATCTGATCGGCTCGGAATCCACGCATTTTCCTTCCTCATCAATCGAAGAAGGATGGGTGGGGAAAGATCAACACCCTCCAAGTGCTCATGTGGCAAAAAAGGATGCGCCACCGGAGATGATGGCCGAAGAGCTTTGACCCTCAGATCGTTTGTCAATCCCCATGCATATAAGGACTGAGAGTCCCAAACACCGACAAAAGGAAATTGCAAAAGAGCGCTATCAACAAGATCTGCAATCACCGCCTTCGCTCCCACTGCTGAGGTGGTACTCAAATGGCGATTGGAGTGCGCCCATCGAAGTCCCGAATCTGGCGAAAACAATGACAGAGAAATTTCATCACGCTGCTTATTAAAATCCACAGCAACCGCAAAGACCGCTGCAGATTTTTGATAAAGCTTTCGATCCTTGGGATTGAGGGGCTCGGTGATCCACTGATTGCTTACAGTACAGGGTCCGCGAAATCTCTTCGAGAGCGCCTCCTGGACCAGGTCAGACAACTCGGGATTGACAGATCGAGTCATCAAAAATCGACACCCAACTTCAGGACTTGCGGGGGCTGTTTTTTTTGAATCACTACTCAGCAAATCGCCTGAAAGTGCAAAAAAACTGAAAGCCAAACAAAATTTGATGAGTTTCACTTTTTTAATTCTCCAATAGTTAAAATATCTTGCTTCGTTTGTGAGGGAAACTCCATAATTGCTGGGTGCGGGAAAAGGGTTCTTTAACTTGGCTGATTCTTCAAAGCTCTCAGGCAAGCAAATCAACAATGTTTAAGGATCTTCTGTCTCGAAAGCTGCCGTCGATGCACTTTCAATTCGAAAGATTTCAGCCCGCTCAAATCAAGCAGAAGAATTTGCTCGATCGAATCGACGCAGTTATTGCCGAAATCAAAGCCATTGATCGAACTGAGCTAAAGCTCGTGGATCAATTGTGGAAAAAGCTCAGGTCTCGCCCAGCGATCTTTGTTGTCTCACCTCAGGTTTACCAATTACTTTCGAAGAGCCGCCCGTTGATTGCGCAAAAGGCTGTCATTTTGTTGAGCGAAATCAAAAGCCTTGATTATTTTATCCAACTCCCTCGATTGATCGAAGATATTGGCCAAAAGCTCAGCCTGAAAAATCAAAATGAAAGACTTCTGAAGCTCATTCGTTCTGCGACGGAGTCATTGGAGTTTGGCTCCCGAGATGATCTTCCGCGAGAGCTTCTCATTTCAAGCGCCCGACAGTCTCAATGTGGACTTCAGATTCGAATTGCTCAGTGGTCTCGCATCAAACGATCTCTAGGCACATTCGGTCACGCCACCTTTATGGAGTTTCTCGGCCGAACCATTAATAGCGCCGTTCGAAACTCGGATCGTGTTTTGCACTCAAAAGAAGACGAATTCATCGTTTTTCTGTCAAACGCCGAGCCCAAGCATGTGAAACTCTGCAAAGCTCGCATCGAGAAGTCACTGGAACTGATTCAGCTCAGTGCCGATCAACGTCGCTTGAGGGTTCCGTTTGTGGTTCAACCACTAGAGCGCTCCGTTTAACCCCCTGCTAAAGCGACCTCTCGCCTCGATTTAAGGCTCAGTTAAAAAATTGATGCACTGCAAAAAGGGATTGCTCTGGCCGCCACCCGAAGACTAGCGTAGAGCTATTAGGCAAGTCGGGGCTTGAGGGGGCAAGGTGGCGACCAATTTCATCTCTAAAACTTTGATCATGGTTGCTTTAGCACTGCCTAGCGCTGCGCTTTCGCAACCAAGTCGGGAAAGTCTTCAGAAAAAACTGGACTATGCGCGATGGCTCAAAACGAGAATCGAGTCGGGTCAGACTCCTTGCTTTGATTCATCCTGCCAGCTTCAAAAATCTGATTATCTTCAGAGAGCCTTTCAAAAGTCCGAATTACTCCCCCCATCATTTCAGGGGGAGAGAAAAAGTGCCTTCTCCGCTTCCTATCAGATGATTGATGACCCGTGGGTTCGCCCGGAAACCTTCTTTCCAGAAGATCTGCAGGAATGGAAACAGTGGTGGGAGCATCGGTTTCGAAATGACTCGCAACGTTCGGCGACTTGGATGGCCTATTCGCAGGAGATTTTGAGAAACTACGCAGGTCTCGACACTCTGATTGATCGCCTCTCCAAAATGACAGTCAAAGACCAAGGGCTCTTGAGAGAATGCCTTAATCGAGGGGCACTGAGGATTGGCTATCTTTTACGAGAGGCTCCACGTCTTCACATTGAAGCGGAAAGGCTTCAGTCAATAGGTCGAGTCGCAGAGGCCGAAACAACAAAGAATCTCGCGCTCAAGCTCTCGATGGAACGAGAGGCTTTAGAGCAGAACTTCTCGGGCCAATACGAGGGTGTGGTGATGAAGCTTTTCCCTCGGGTGTCATTTAAGCAAATCATTTCAGCCTTTCATGTAGCGACACTTTGGATGGAAGCACTTGGTCACTCCGATCTTCAGAACCCAGCGCTCATTCGCAAACTCAAGTATTTTCGGGACGCTCTTCGTCAGATTCACAACGAGATTCAATCCTTCAACGACATTGAGTTTGGCGTGCTAGGTCTCAAAAATTTCCATTCATCAGTCAACCCGCTCTTTGCACACCAGCAGGAGGCGATCATTCAAGAGTACCTCGACGTTGTTGATGGTCTTGGACGAGCCGTTGCTAGTATCGGAACTTTCTATGTCGCTCATAGTGTGATGGCTGGCTTCACTGAGTCCGTTTTCTGGAGAGTCATTCCTCTGGCGGCAGGTTCGACTTTGGCTATTGAGTTTGACTTTGAACTGGAATCCTTGTTTTGGATGCCCTCCTCTCTCACGGGCCGTCTTCAGGCTCAGATACCTCAGCTGCAAGAAGAAAGCGAAAAACGATTTTTAGAGCTTCTCAAAGCTTATCAGACCGTTTCCACCAAAATTCAGGACCTCGAAAACCAGTTAAGTGTATCCGAAATCCCTAACTTGAACCTTGAAGGAGTCAATTTATGAAACGCATCGCTCAGGCAATCATTCTGGCCATCGGTTTTCCCGCAGTGCTCTTAGCACAAGAAGCACAAAAGGATTCTTCCGGTCGAGATTATGACGCTAATATTCTGATTTTCACGAGTGAAGTTCGAAACTTCATCGATCAAGCCTCGTCCATTGCTGAGCTTCAAACTCAAATGAAAGAGTCCACCGATCAAGCTCAAGCGGCGTCGATCAAAAAGTCGATTGAAGACAAGACGGCTTTACTGCAGATCACCGGACATCGAGTGGCTGAAGCATATTTTGCTGAAGTCGAACCTGAAAACAAAAATGAGTTCAATGAGTTCCTCAGCCAAACACTGGCCTCTCGTTCGGAACTGAGCACTTACTACGTCTTTCTCGGAAATGCCTTCGCTGAAAATGCAGCAAGAGCCGTCAGTGCCCACAAGAGCAAGCTTAAAAAGATTTATGTTTGGAGCACAATCGGGGGCGTCGTCTTGGGTTTCGCGGGTGGCTATTATTTTATTAAACTCCGAGGAGTTCCTGCTTCGGGCTCTGAGCTTGTAAAATCGAGTCTCATTGGATTCGGAATCGCTGCGGTTGTCTCAACGGGCGGATATGCCGTGCGATACGTGCTACCGGTGGATCAAAGCATCGGCAATGCACTCGATTTCGTGGCCCGATATCCCCATGGAGAAGACTTCATCGAGGACTTGCAGGGTGGATCACTGGACCTAGCTCTACAGCTCGAAGGTTTAGAGGATCAGCAGGAGGACAATGGGCAATGATGCAATCACTTTTGATGGCTCTTCAGGTTTTTGCTGTTGAGCCCGCTGCGGAACAAGCCTCTGATTTTGATTTCTATCTGGAAGAACTTGTGTCGCACGAGCTCGCAACTTCAGCTCCGATGTCGCAACTCATTATTCAAAATCTTGCAGCTGCTATCTTTGATACTGACTCGGCAGAGATTTTTTATGGCCGAATCGCAAAGCTGAAGGAATCATTTCGAGACAATCCCCGGCGCGCCGAGAGATTCGTCGCGCTCAATCAGGCTTTACAGAGAGCTTTTGACGCAAAACTTCAGGAAGCCAAGCGACTTCGTGTCATCTACTCTGCCGCTGGAGCCGTTGTGGGAGCGCTGATTGGGATTCCCGTCGGCAAGGCAATTGGAAGCACCAACAAGATCCTGTTGCTCACAATACCCTTGGGCAGCGCTATCGGTGGAGGTGCCGGATTTTTAATGGGGAACTTGATGGCGATGCCGGAGTATGAATTTGACTCTGGTGCGCTGGACTTTCAACTCAATGAACTAGAAAGCGACGACTGATTTTTCAAGGAGGGGGATATGAAATTGAAACGTCTGTTAGTACTATTACTCACAATGAGCTCGCTGGGAGCTCGATCTCTGCCAGCACAGGATTTTCCATCTGACGACTCGCAACGACCTGTGATCGTTCTGCTGGTTGATCCAGAGGAACTCTATGGACCACCGAGTGAGCCATCGAGGCCCTCAATCCCTGACGAGAGCAAACCCGTTGAGTCTCAGACTGGCACACTCGAAGACCTCATTGAGCAGGTCAAACAAGAACAAATGACTCTCAATGAATATGAGCAGCGAGTACTATCAATTGTCGAACGAGAGCAAAGCGCTTTTGTGGAAAGGCTCGATCAGTTCCTAACGGTGGACTTCAATCGAAACGATCCCACAGGGAGCCAAGGATTTGTATCAGCGGTGGATCAGCTTGTTCGCCTGGTTTTCAAATCGCCAGATGATCGAGCGTTCTATTCAAGAATCTATCTGATCAACAAACTGTGGCTCGAGCATCAGAATGAGAAGCCTCGCTTTGATTTCCTGGATAAACGTCTCCAAGAGGAGTCAATTCGAATTGATTCCCGAAATCGCAAGATTCGTCAGGGCCTGATCGGAGTCACAACGGTGGCAGGTCTCGGAGTGGGAGCCTATCTCGGATACAAAGCCGCTTACTCGATTGTCAAAGTCGCTGCGAATGAAACAGGATTGGCAAGCGTCTCCAAGATGGCTCTTCGAATGGGCATCATTGTTGTCACGGCAACAACAGGAGCAGCGGCCGGATCCGTGGCAGGCTACCTGGGCAGTGATTTGCTTCTCAATAATTCTCGTGAACTTCTGGACCCCATTGACGGAGATGAGCATCTCAAAGAACTTTTGGAGTATATAGACGATCTGTGATGATCTTTCGCACGTTCATTTTTACTCTGGTCATTTGCCTTGCTGGGCCCGCACAAACTTGGGCCCAGCAAACAAAGAACTTTCGGGAAAAGCTGATAACTTATCTAGAGTCAGCAAAGGATGCTGCTGAGGCCGTGCCCGATACCACTCTTCACCGAAAACACTTAGACGAATTGTATATCCTGGGCTCAGACGTGGCGGCTGAGTACTTTGATTTCAAGGAAGAGAGTGAGTTTGATGAGGATCGAAAGCTTCTGAAGAATGTCATTGTTGCCAATCAGCATTTGCGACTTTTGTTCATTCCGTTGGGGAATGCTCTCATTCAACAGGCTCGAAAAGTTGTCAGAAAACATGAGGCTGAGGTTCGTCATTACCGAATGGCTGCCGCTCTTGGCGGCATGGTTTTGGGTGGTCTTGCGGGTGCTTCCTACCAACTGGTTCAAAAAACTTCGTCCGCCTTACGACTGGCGATGATTGTCTCAGGCGGCGCGCTTGGATCCCTGGCGGGCTATTTTCTGATTGGACCTCTTGCCAGCGATTTGTTCATTGAGTTTGATCTGAGCGTCGAGAAATCTGAGGATTTTATTCTACGCTACCCTTACGCAAGTCAGGTCGTAAACCTAGACGTCTCTCAGGACCTTCTAATGGCCCTCGACGAGCTTGAAGTCGCCGATTGATTTCAATCCTCGATTCAGTAAAAGTCTCGATTTGTGAGATGGCTGGTTCTGATTTTTGCACTAGTTTCAAGCTCCCTGTCGGCTCAGGAAAAGGTTCTCTGGGTGCCCCTGCAAGGGACCGTCGAGCTCGGTCTCTCTCCTTATATTACACGAGCGATCAAATACGCTGAGGACAATCAATTTGATGCCGTCATTTTGGATGTGGAGACATTTGGTGGTCGGGTGGATGCCGCCGTTGTTATTCGAGATGCGCTTCTCAACAGCAAGCTTTTGACTGTTGCTTGGGTGAATAAACGAGCCATCTCCGCGGGAGCCTTGATTTCTTTGGCCTGCAAGAAGGTTTTCTTTTCTCCTGGCTCCACAATGGGGGCCGCCACTCCTATTCAGATGAACCCACAAGGAGGGGCTCAGCCGGTTGAAAATAAATTCGTTTCTTATTTTCGAGCGGAGCTTGGAGCAACGGCCGAACGCAACGGTCGGGATCGCAAAGTCGCTGAGGCCATGGTGAAGGCAACAGAGGAAATCAAAGGACTCGTCGCCAAGGATGATGTTTTAACACTGACCGATGTCACCGCCAAAACAGTGGGCTTCTCTGACGGCACTATTGCATCCAAAGAAGAGCTGTTTCAAACACTCGGCTTCAAAAATCCTACGGTTCAGGAATTCCAAATCAACTGGGCGGAGCGAATTGTAAGATTTTTGACTGACCCAACGGTTTCTGGCGCACTCATGACTCTGGGAGTCTTAGGAATATTTATGGAACTCCAGGCCCCTGGATTTGGTCTGCCGGGAATCATTGGAGTAACATGCTTTGCCATTTATTTTTCTGCTAAGTTTCTGGTTCATCTGGCGGGTTGGGAGGAAGTGCTCTTATTGATTCTTGGCGTGATCCTGCTGGCCGTTGAGTTTTTGTTTTTGCCGGGAACACTCATTGCAGGAGTTCTGGGGGCTCTATGCGTCATTGCTTCACTGGTGATGGCAGGAATATCTCCCAAGATTCCCCTCGATTGGAGCGCTCCTGAGATTCAGGATCATCTGATGGGTGTCGGATTTGCCATGGTTGCAATGATTGTGGGCTTGCTGGCCGCCGCTTATTTTCTTGTAAAGAATCCGCGCAAAACAGCTCTCGTGATGAGCGAGTCTCTCGATCGTCAACAGGGATTTGTTTCTGCTGCTGATCTTTCGTTTCTGAGGGACAAAGTAGGAACAGCTTTGACAGATCTCCACCCCTCGGGAAAATGTCGTTTTGATCAAGCAAGCTTTGAGGTCATCTCAAGCGGTTCGTACATCAAACGAGATACCCAAGTCCGAGTGGTCTCTGTCGAGGGCTCTAAGATCGTCGTCGAGGAGTTCCGCGAATGAGCCCTTGGGAGATCATTGCCGGCTGCATGATTGGTGGCGTCATCATGGTCATGTTTGAGCTGATTCTTCCTGGTGGTGTACTCGGCGTAATTGGTGGAATCTTGATTCTCATTGGGACTTTTACTGCCGGTCAGAATTACGGCATTGGACCTGCTGCTGGTCTGCTCGCCGCGGCAATGCTGATCGTCAGCGTCGCATTCTATGTTCTTTATCGATCTCCCTTTGGTCGCATCTTGATCCTCGATGATCAACTGGCTCATCCTGAGAGCATCCAGGAACTGAAAGCGGGTGACTCGGGAGTCACAACGACGGATTTGCGCCCCACGGGAAAGGCTTGCTTTGTGATCAATGGACGAGAGCGTAGCTTCGATGTCATGACTGAAGGCCAGTTTCTGAGCAAACAAGATGAAGTTTTAGTTTCGAAAATTGAAGGTCAAAAAATAACAGTATTTAAGAAAGGAGCTCC
>CAZZLQ010000030.1:0-28831 GCA_964655245.1 uncultured Bacteriovoracaceae bacterium
GCCGAATCTCCGCCGGTGTCAGCTCCCGAGGAGGGATCGTCTGCGCACTGACATGAAATGCTAGCGTTAAAGACAATAGAAAACCCAAGAAACACAATCTTCCATAACTCATACCGAACTCCCGACCTCACCGCTCGCAACACCAGGTGAGGTTGAAAGCTGATTGCAAGGATCGATCGCAGAGGGGGGGTAACAAAAGTTATGAGTGATTCGAAGAGGTGACAATTTTTGGCGCTCGGCTGCGCGGCATAAATCGTCGATTCACGCGACACTCTCAGGATTTTGAGACAAAACTGAGTCGTTTTACTTAGCTTGAATGGTTGAGAGGTCAAAACCCAGGGGTCCTCCGGGACCCAAAGGCATTCCCGACCAAATCCAGACCACCAAGAGAGCCGCCCACATAATCAAGAAAAAGAACGAGTAGGGCAGAGTGCAGGAAATGACCGTGCCGATCCCCGCCTTCTTGTCGTATTTTTGAGCGAAGGCGACAATCAAAGGAAAGTACGGCAGCAACGGTGTGATGATGTTGGTGACAGAATCTCCGACTCGATAGGTCGCTTGAGTTAACTCAGGAGAGATCCCTTGAAGCATCATCATGGGGACGAACACAGGGGCAAGAATGGCCCACTTTGCTGAGGCGCTACCGATCAGCAGATTGATACTGGCAGCGATCAAAACAAACAGAAGAAGAGCGGGAACACCCGTCAGATGAAGAGACTTTAAAAACTGAGCACCCTCAATCGCAATGATCATGCCCAAATTCGAATCACGAAAATAAGCAACAAACTGAGCGGCGACAAAAGCCAAAATGAGGTAGTGGCCCATTGTTCCCAGGGAATCGGCCATCATTTTGGAAACTTGTTTGTCATCTCGAATGCTCTTGGTGGCAAGTCCATAGGCCAAGCCGCAAAACAAAAACAAGAGAGTGAGGATCATCACGAGGCTCTTAAAGAGAGGTTCAAAAGCTTCGACCGCAGTCTTAAATGGTTTGGCCGCATCGGGCGCAAGCTGGAAGATTCCACCAGCGTCCTTCGATAGCCAAAAGAAAAGCCCCAAAATAAAAACAAAGACGATCCCTGCAGCCCAAAGACCCTTCTTCTCAGTTTTGGTGATGCGATCGAGACCTACCTTGAGGTCCGCGGGTGGTGTCCATTTGCCCAACTTTGGTTCTACGATGAAATCGTTGACCAAGGTTCCCACGATGGTGAGCAAAAAAGTCGCTGCAATCATGAAATAGTAATTCGCTGAGGACTGGACCACATACCCGGGGGCGATTAACTGAGCGGCAGAGGTGCTCAGCCCTCCGAGTAAAGGATCAAGGGATGTGATCAAGAGATTTGCGCTAAATCCACCCGCGACTCCCGCAAAGGCTAGGCTAAGCCCTGCCAACGGATGACGCCCAACACTTGCAAATGCCAAGGCCCCGAGCGGAACCAAGACAACATAGCCCGCATCAGCGGCAAGGCTCGAGTTCACCCCCGCAAACACGACCGTGGCGGAGAGCAAGGATTTCGGGACAGAGGTCACGAGGGCCCTGAGTCCAACATTGATGAGGCCTGAGCCTTCCGCTACTCCCATTCCAATCATGATGACAAGGGAGAGCCCGAGGGGCGGAAAATCCGTGAAATTCTTGATCGCATTCATGAACATCCCGCGAATGCCCTCAATAGACATCAGGTTGTTGGCTGTTACTGCTGATCCATTGGGGTGAACTACGCTAAGCCCCGAACTGCCGGCCCACCAAGAAGCGACAAGTACAAGTCCACAAAAGATAACAAAGAGAGTGACGGGATCTGGAAGTCTGTTGCCAACTCGTTCCACAACATCCAGAAATCGCAAGATAAAATTCTTTCGAGAGCTCATGGGGCAACTATAGATGCAAACATCATTCAACTCGAAGGACTAAGTTTGGACGGAAAAAAATCCCGGACAGGATGAGATAAACATGAGACCAGATTAGGCAGTTGTGGCAGAGGTATCTTGCTTTTTGAGCATTCCACACGCGGCAAAGATATCATTGCCGCGATTCTTGCGCGTAAACACGGCAAAGCCTCGATCGAGCATGTATTTGTGAAACCAGCCCGCTTGTTCCTCTGAAGGGCGTTTAAACTCAGTAAATGGACTCTCATTGTAAGGAATGAGATTCAATTTGCAGGGAATCTCGCCAAGAAGGCTTACGAGTCGCTTCGCATCTTCAGGTCGATCACTCACATCCTTCATCAGGATGTACTCAAAGGTGACTCGTTTGTTGGTTCGATTGGAGTACTCTCGACAAGCTCTCAGGAGCTCTTCAATCTTCCACTTGCGATTGATCGGCATCAAATGATCGCGAGTGGCATTGTCAGATGCGTTCAAGGAGACGGCGAGTTTAAAGGGATTGTCCTTGGTGAGGGCATCAATGCGCTCAACATTTCCTACGGTTGAAACCGTGATGCGACGAGCGCTCTTATCAAATCCCTTTTGATGCGTGAGAATGCGAGTGGCTTTGTCCACTTCAGCCCAGTTGTCAAAAGGCTCACCCATTCCCATAAACACAATGTTTGAAATGCGCTTGAGTTCCGGATCTTGCTCAACGGTCCAGACTTGTCGAACAATCTGAGAGGCCGTGAGGTTAGCTTTCCAGCCGAGTTGTGCGGTGAGGCAGAATTTGCATGCCATTTTGCAACCCACTTGGGAGCTTACGCAGAGAGTGGTGCGATCTTCCTCTGGAATATACACGCACTCGATCTCTTCAGTTCCTTTGTGAGTTTGAACCTCGAGCAAAAACTTAACTGTTCCATCTCTGGATACGAGTCGCTTCTTAATGGGAAGGGGTGAAATGTCGACTCGATCTTTCAGAATAGGTCGAAGATCATTGGGCAGGGAAGACATCAAGAGCGCGTCGCCTATGTTATGTTTGTAAACAAACGAAACAAACGACGCGCCATGATATTTTTTGCCTGCAATTTCACCCACAAGCCGGGCCGCTTCTTCAGGTAGAAGGCCAAAGAAATCGATCCGAGGATTCGGATTCAAGATCTCTCTTTCTAAATGCTGAGAAGCGACGGCCATACGAATTACTTTTGAGCATCCAATTCGAAGCAATTAAAGAAATAGCGAACTTCAAAAGCCGCTGTTTCAGGGGCATCGCTTCCGTGAACGGTGTTTGCATCAATGCTCTGAGCGAAATCACCTCGGATCGTGCCTTTGGGAGCTTCCTTGGGGTTAGTGGGGCCCATCAGATCGCGATTCTTTTTGATCGCGCCTTCGCCTTCCAAAACAGAAATCACCACGGGGCCTGAGCTCATAAATGCGCAGAGGTCTTTGAAGAAAGGGCGTTCTTTGTGAACGGCATAAAAGCCTTCGGCTTGAGCGCGTGTCAAAGTGGTACGCTTCATCGCAACGATGCGAAGGCCTGCTGACTCAAAACGGTCCAAAATTTTTCCAACAACATTCTTCTGAACGCCATCGGGCTTAATAATACTGAGGGTTCTTTCAACCATGATCTAAAATCTCCTTCTAAAAGGGGACCATAGCCCAGGTTTAAAGGGTTTAAAAGGGGGCAGGGGGCTTAAAATTCAAAGCCCCTAAAGCATTGGAAACACAGCCTGGAGGCCCAGTAAAAAGCTTCAAGGATTAGAGAGGCTAGGGCCGAATCAGCGGCCGACTCGGTTTAAGCCTTTCCTCGGATCGGTCGACTCGTTTAGCCTTTTGCGAATGAAATTCCCAAGATTTGTTCAACCTCTTTTGTGCTTTTCAATCTTTTTAAGCCCTCTGCTCGCGGAGTCGGCGGAGGACCAGAAGAAGACGGCGGTCAAACGCCAACTTTCTTCCGATACCTCTACGTCGTTCTTCTACCCAACGGCAGTTCCCAAGGAGCGGGGGTCGACGCTGGCGAAGGGGACTTATCTCCTGGGCTGGCAGTTTGAACGACAGTTCTCCGACTTTACTGCGGCAGGACTTCACGCGACCGTTCCGATTGGTGTTTTGGCCGTAGGTCCTCAGTTCAAGCAGAGCGCAAAGGTCTCTGAAAACTTCTATGTCGCCTTTGGAGCTGCGGGGGGATTCATCGCCTCTTTGGTTGAGAAACGCAATTCCAAGTCGGCCTACTATTACGGCACAGGTGTGATGGCGACGCATATTCAAGACGGATCGGGAGTCTCGATTGGCAGTTTTCTCTTGGGCGGCCAGTTCGACCGCTACGATCATGTTCTGGTTGTTGATTTTAATGCTTTTCTTCGGGCCACCCGCCGGGTGACTTTCATGCTCGATATATTTGCACCGCTTGCCTTTTACAACGACGATGGCAACGCCTTTGATTGGGCTTGGCTTACTTATGGGGTGAGAATCAACGGCACCACGATGTTTGGCGATCTTGGGTTCATGGTTCCGATCAATGACGGCGTGGATGACGTGTTTCGATACTTGCCCTTGGGGATCCCTCTGATGAGCCTCGGTATCTACATCTGAGAGTAAGCATCAAATCAGAGTGCTCACCAGGGAGGCGAGCACTCTGAGAGATCAAATCAATCCTTTGGCTTGGAGCTGTTCTTTCATGGCTCGACCCAGATGAGAGGGGTCGTGGACGACATGAACGCCAGCCTTTTGAAGAGCTGCCATTTTACCTTGAGCTGTTCCCTTGCCACCGGAAATAATCGCACCAGCATGGCCCATTCGTTTTCCTTCCGGAGCCGTTGCTCCAGCAATAAAGCTCACAACCGGTTTCTTCAGATTCTTGGCAATCCAATCAGCAGCCGCTTCTTCTTCTGCTCCTCCGATTTCACCAATCATGATGATTCCCTTGGTTTCGGGATCATCTTTGAAGAGTTTGAGAATAGAAATGAAATCCGCTCCGTGAATGGGGTCTCCTCCAATGCCGACACAGGTGGTTGCTCCAAGACCAATCTTAGAAACTTGATCCACAGCTTCGTATGTCAGAGTTCCGGACCGGGAAAGTACTCCCACGACTCCTCGGGATCCGATATTGCCCGGCTGAATTCCAATTCGGCACTCACCAATTGTTGTTACGCCTGGGCAATTAGGACCAACCAACAAAACTTCGGGATGCTCTTTGAGATACGCCTTCACGGGAATCATATCATTCACGGGAATTCCCTCAGTGATAGCGACGATTAATTTGATTCCTGCATGCGCAGCTTCCAAAATCGCATCGGCTGCAAAGGGAGGAGGCACAAAGACAACCGAAGCCGTCGCTTGGGTCTTTTCGATAGCTTCCTTCACGGTGTTAAAAACGGGAACTCTGTAAGACCCCTCTTCCATGAAAGAGCCGCCTTTGCCCGGTGTTACGCCGCCAACGATTTGGCTTTTGTAATCCATCGATAGCTTGGTGTGAGACCATCCGGACTTTCCGGTGATTCCTTGAACAATCACTTTAGTGTTTTTGTCGATGAGAATAGCCATTTTAGATTTCTCCTTTTGAGGCGGCGACGGCCTTCTTAGCGGCCTCTTCCAATGTATCAGCCGTCGTCACTCGCAGACCGGATTCTTGTAGAATCTTTTTGCCAAGATCTGAATTGTTTCCTGCCAGTCGCACCACAAGAGGGAGCTTGAGACCGACAACTTTGACAGCATCACAAATTCCACTGGCAATCGTGTCACATCGCATGATCCCACCGAAGATGTTGACCAAGATGGCCTTCACTTTGGTGTCCTTGCTGATAATTTTGAAAGCTTCTGTTACTGCTTCGCGCGAGGCTCCACCCCCGACGTCCAAAAAGTTCGCAGGGCTTGCGCCGGCGAGCTTGATGACGTCCATCGTTGCCATGGCGAGGCCAGCGCCATTGACCATGCACCCGACGGTTCCATCGAGTGAGATATAATTGAGGCCAAACTTGGCTGCTTCCATCTCGGCAGGATCCTCTTCGTGGAGATCCCTGAGTTCCGCGACATTTTTGTGACGATAAAGAGCGTTATCATCGAAAGTCATTTTGGCATCGAGCGCCATCAAGGTGTTTTCCTTGGTGAGTACCAAGGGATTGATCTCGACGAGAGAAGCGTCCAATTCAATATAAGCTCGCACAAGCGATCGGCAGAGTTGAATCAAGTGTCCATGCATGGCGGTGTCGAGTCCCAAATGATAGCCGAGGAGACGACCCTGAAAATCACGAAAGCCCGTGGTCGGATCGATTCGCATGGTCAAAATCTTCTCAGGACTCTTGTGAGCGAGCTCTTCAATGTCCATTCCGCCTTCGGCAGCGGCAATGATGGAGAGTTGTCCCGACTCTCGATCGAGCAAAACCGCCACATACATTTCTTTGGCAATATTGGTTCCTTGCTCAATGTAGAGCATTCGTACCTTTTGACCGGTAGGCCCGGTCTGGTGGGTCACCAGCTGCATTCCCAGAATATTTTTGGCATGTGTTTTGGTTTCATCCAGAGACTTAGCGATTTTGACTCCGCCTCCCTTCCCTCGACCGCCAGCGTGGATCTGTGCTTTGACCGCAACGACCGGGGAATTGAGGGTTTTAAACGCAGATTCGACCTCGTTGAGGTCCTTGATGGCAACACCCTGAGCAATGGGTACGCCGAAGTTTTTGAGCAATGCTTTGGCCTGAAATTCATGAATCTTCATAGAGACCAAAAATACAAAATATTAGGGGCGTGGTCTAACCTTTATCGTGGAATCTGGAGGTGGTCCTAGATCCAGGTGGTGAAATCCGAGGCTGGCTTTCGGGGCGGGGCCTCGGGCTGTTCGCCATAGCCAAGCCAAACAGCTCCCACAAAGCGCTCTGAATCCGAAACTTTCAGGATCTGAGCCATCAGGGGCTGTTTGAAAAACTTGCCCGTGCTCCAAAAGGAGCAAAGCCCTCGAGCAGTGCTTTCCAAAAGAATGTTCTGAACGGCACAGCAGACGGCTGCAAAGTTCTCCTCGTCCACCACAGGCTGGGGATCTTTGATACTCGTGACATAGATCACTGCTCCTGCTCTGGCCACTCTTTCGAGGGGGCCTTTGAAGCCTTCTTTTTCCTCAGGAGACAGCTTGGCTTCGATTTGTCCGAGGACACTCTTGATACCTGAGCTTGTCAGGACTCGGAATCGCCAAGGATGATTGAGCCGATGATTGGGCGCCCAGGAGGCCAGTTCCAAGAGTTCCTTCAGCAAGGCCTCATCAATTGCTTTGCCATTCATTGTCTTTTGGGAGCGTCGTGATCGAATCCATTCCGCGATTGAAGCCATGCGGCTATTTTCGGCGAGGTGGATGGGGAATTTCAATCCCAAAACGCTTCAATCGATCATGAAAAGTGCTATTGGCCACTCCCATTCGACGTGAAGCCTCCGATTGGTTGTAGTGGCAGTCTTCAAGCAGCTTGATCATCAACTCTCGCTCTTCTTCCTCGGATTTGGTCTTGGGTAGGCGGAGAGCTTTGAGGTCATCCAGGAATCGGAAGTGATCCATTTGTAAAATGCCATTTTCCCTTCGCGCGCTGAGGTTGATCTCATATTCAACGGCGGCCCTCTGAAGAATGTTTTTGAGCTCTCGAATATTGCCAGGAAAATCGTAGTGCTGGAGTCCTTGCAAGGCTTCTTCAGCAACACGGAGCGTGATTCCTAGTTTCTGCAAAAGATCGGGAACAAGTAACGGGAGATCGTTCAAGCGGAATCGAAGTGCGGGAATCGTGAGAGGTACAACATGGAGACGGAAGTAGAGATCCTCTCGGAATCGACCGCGCTTCACTTCCTCGTCCAGTTTGCGATGGCTTGCGGTAATGATTCGTACTTTGACAGATTGCGATTGATTGGAACCAACGCGTTTAATCTCGCCACTCTCTAAAGCTCGAAGCAGTTTGGCCTGTAAACTAAGATCAAGTTCCCCAATTTCATCAAGGAAGAGGGTGCCATCATGGGCTGCCTCAAAAGCACCTATCCGTTGTTGAGTAGCACCAGTGAAGGAGCCCTTTTCGTGTCCAAAGAGTTCGGATTCCACGAGGTCTTTGGGAAGGGCCGCACAGTTGAGGGTAATGAAGGGGCGATGGTAGCGTGAGGACACCTGATGAATCGCACGAGCCATCAGCTCCTTGCCAGAGCCTGTTTCGCCATGAATCAAAACAGGGGCCTGAGTGTCTGCCACAGCTTCTACGAGTGAGAAGAGCTTTTGCATTTCTTTATCCTGCGAAACCATGCCCATAAAGTGCGTTTGACCCTTGGCTTCGATGGGGCGCTCTTGCCGCTCAAGAGAAAACTCAACTTCGCAATCAGCAAGACGAATTCGGCATTTTCCTTTCAGCGTTGCTCGATCAATCCGGATCTCATCAATAAAGGTCCCGTTCGTCGACGATAGGTCCGTCAGTGTGAACTGCTGTCCATCAGCATCAATACGAGCATGGAACTTGGAGACTCGACTTGAGGAACATACAAAGTCATTTGATTCATGAGTGCCCAAAGTGAATGAGCGATCTTCGACCCTCTTCACGAGGCTTTCCCCGCTTGGAAGATTCGCCTTTAAAACAGCCGTGCCTACAATCACCTTTGAGTTTTCGACGGATAAAAGCTGGGTGGGCTGCTGACTGGTGAGAATGGTTCGCTCGCTTGTCTTTTTTGTGGCATCTGCAGGTTCAATCTTCAGCCGGTAGAGTTTGCCGAGACGAAGACGCTTTGAGCCTTGAAGTTTGAAGCGATCGCGGGGACCCTCTTCTCCTTCGAGCTGAATCCCGTTTCGTGAGCAGTCTTCGAGGAGCCAGGAATCGTCTTTGAATCGCAACACACAGTGAAGATTCGAAATGAGGGGGTCGTGAAGAGAGATATCACAGTCAGAGCCGCGACCGATGCGGACCATTGTTTTGTCGAGTTGAAATGACGCGACCGGAATGTTTTGGCGTTCAACAGAGATGCTCAGAGCTTTGGTCATGGATTCATCCTTTCATTGCGCACGGCGGTCTCACTGGGCCTTGCGATCTAGGGCAGCCGTATAGAGGATGGATCAGTTTTGGTGCAATTAAACTAGGGTGCTTTCGTAAGGTCGGAAAACCGAGAGATCTTCCGAGTGCAAAAGCCCTCAGAGTCCGCATTAGGACATGGTGCAGAAGCGATCGCCATTCCAAGGGGTGCTGACATGATGGCATCAGAGCGCTTCACTTGCCATTTCAGCGTGAGATTGGCTGTCGACTGACTAATTGATTCAGCCAAATCAACACTGCCTTCCGCCTTTCCTGAGATATGATCAGACAGAAAAGCTGCCTCGGAAATGGTGAGTTTTCCCCCGGACAAATTTGCTTTGATCACGGATTTTGAAAAATCTAATCCTTGAACAAGACCAATCATTTTTAGATTCGACTGAGGAGGAAGCTTAAAGCCCCTGATCTCCAATTGCAGTGAGCCGGGTCGAGTTCGATAATCTGCCAGAGGAATCTCAGCTGACCCCGTTAAAGAGCCTGCGAACTGTAAATCTCGAACCATTGGATTCGCTCGCGTAATCAAGTTTGAAACAAGAGATGAGAGGCTTTCTAGCGGAACTTTCTCAAGACGGGCCGAGAGGCGAGAAGGTGCAGATCCGATCCCGGCGTTCGCTTTGATCTCGAGAGTCCCTGAGCCTACAGAACCCTGAAGCGTTTGATACTTCGGCAGGGTTGTCAGAGTGACATCGCTCAATTCAAGAAAGTTCTGTCCCCTTGAGTCGACGCACTGGAGGCGACTCCATTTGATTCCGAGAGGAAAATGAAAGTTGAACCCTTGAAGATCACAAGCGACTGTAACTCCTGCAAAGCCCTGAATGGCCCTCTGCAACTCCTTCACAACGAGAGGCTTCAAGCGAGGGAAGGGAAAGGTGAGAAAGAGAAAGGCGACGAACAGCGAGAGTCCTGCCAATGTCATTTTGATCCAGTCCATCCATCTGATTCTCATGATCAAAGCTCCTGCTTGATGGCAAACACAGCCACGACATCTAGTTTGGTGATATCTGCAAACTGGGGTTTGATTTCGAGGTCAACCAGTCGAACGCCTATGGGTTCTTCGACTGATCGTAAAAAACGCAGGGCCGAGGACAGCGTTGTGTTTTTTCCCAAACGAACCTCCACCCAGTCTTCGTTGCTCTCACCTCGAGGCTTGGCTGGGGAGATCTTTTCGAGGCTCACATTGAAGTCCCTGGCTTGATTTTCGATGAACTCATTGATTTGAAAAGGCTCGGTTCGTTTGCGGCGCAGAGAGTCATACCGGCTTAAGTCCGCTCGTTGATTCGCAAGCTCTGAGGACAGCTTTTGAATCTCAGCGATGTTCTCAAAGTCAGAGACAGCGCGCATTTCATGACGGCTAAAAAATGTGAAAGCTTCTTTGACCAACAAGACACTCAAAAGAAAAACAAAGAGAGTCGCAAGAATCGACAGAATGAGTCGCTCTCGCGGAGCAAGCGACGCCCATTGTGTTCGTATCTTTTCTTGGATCTCATCCAAAGGTTCTGCGATCTTTTCCTTCCACAGCAACTTCAAGCTCATAACGTCTCCCTCTTCACCTCAAAGCTGAAAACCTGACAATTTGCTTTGTCTTTGCAGGGAGAGGCAGCTCCCATTTTGAGTTCCGGGTAGAGGGCCTTCACGGATTCAGCAATCTTCGTCGCGGAAGCTGCTGAGTCCGTCTCAGCCGTGACAGTGATGGTTTGGTCGGTGACTTTGAATGATTTGACATCAATCTTTGTCGACAGCGGAATCTTCTCTGAAATCTGAGTCAGAATGACAAGAGGGCTTAAATCATCCTCTGCGAGTTGGTCAATTTTGTTTCGGTTCTTGGCCCGCTCGGTTTTGAGCTTTGTCATGATTTGCTCTGTTCCTTCCGTCGGACTGATCGACATTCCCGAGCGGCTCAAAACTTCTGCAAGTTTTTCAACCGTGACCTTACTTTCCTTTTGTTGAATGTAGAATTGGAAAATCGAGTAGACCAAAGGAATCAAAATCAGAACAGCGACCTTGCGAAGGAGAGAAAACGAGCTCGATTTAATTTTTTGAAGATTTTGCTGAAACTGAAAACCCGACTCCGAGAACGAAGGCACCTTTGCTCGCTGGTTTCGCAGTTGAGTCATAGCAATAGCGAGGCATGAAATGGCCTTCTCCGGATCCTCTAACTTGAGCAGGCCCGTTACATGTTTTCCTTCAAGCGCTTGAAGCGGGAAGGAGCGAACTTGCATTTGAATCTCCCCGGAGAGACTTTCCGAGAGGAACTCGTTGAACTGGGGCGCACGATTGACCCCACCTAGAGTAAATGTGGGGATCACCGATGGAATCTTGATTCCTGAGTTCGACCAGCTCTTGAGAGTCTGTTTGATCTCGGAACCAAACGGGAGCATGGCTTTTCGGATGGAGGCCACAACGCCTTGATCCTGTGAGGGATCAAGCTGCCAGAAGCGAGCCTCTGCTTGGAGTTGCTCCAGCTGATGATCCTCAGCGATGGCTTGAATGATAGATCGTCCTCCCCACCAAAGAGTTCGAAGGCCCAGGATCATTCCATTCTTTTGAAGTAAAACCAGTTTTGATTTGGCATGGCCAATCTCTAGGAGAGCAACCACAGGCTCCGCGGGCATGGCCGAACGAAGCGTTGAAAGCGCCAGAATCTCGGAGGTAATCGAAGGCACTGAGACCTGAAATTTTCTAAGTTCACTCTCAAATCCTTTCACGAGATCTCGCTTGTAGCAGTACGCGAGAACCAGACCTTCTTTGGAGGGAACGACTCCCTCTCCCTCAAGGAGACGGTGACGAACTAAAACCTCCTCAAGATCAAAGGGGAGTGTTGATTCCAATTCGAATTGAAGAACTTTTTCGATTTTCTTTTCGTTTTTGAAAGGAAACTTGAGATAGCGGCTCTCAAGGTAAGCAGAGGGCAGAGCTGCCAAAACAACATTTTCCTCATCGGCACTGAGCCATTCAATCTCGTTTAGATGGATGGTGATCGCCGACCACGCAGCCGGTTCAGCCAGCCCAAGACCTCGGTAATACTCAGCCTTTGCTGGGATATCCGTGATCCCTAAAATCTCGAGACGCTGACCTTCCATCCGCAGTTTAAGCGCTTTGATTTCCTGGCTTCCAAAATCAATGACGATCCAATTCATGGTGAGATCCTTGTGACTGAAATGGGATCGAGCGGTTTTTTGTAACCGCGTCCCATGATGGTTTCGAGGACGACTTGGACTTGATTCACATAGGCGGTGGTTTCAATTCGAAATGCATCTGATGCGCCAGTGATTAAACGACCACGCACCTGAGCTGGATCGATTCCAAGCTTTTCTGTGAGTCTTTGAACAGCATTCGCCTCTGTGTACACTGTTTTGTTCTCCTTGAGGTCTTTGAAAAAGTCCTCAGTCACTTTTTCGGGATCCGATACTCCCTTGAGGAGCGCTTGGAAGAGTTCTTTACTCACGGTGTTAATATTAATTCTAGCTGGCTTTCTGCGCTGAGCAATATGAACTGCGGAAACGTGACGGGAGAGAAAATCAAAGATTTCATCATCAACGCTCGGCACCATTTTGAGTTCATCAAGATTGGTAAAGGAATAGTTCTTAGGCTCGTATGAAAGGTTGAGAGTGCGGTAGATCGTATCTTCGGGTGAATTGAGGTCATTCTCGCTTTGATCTTGGTCCATATAGTCCCGGATTTCGCGGACAAGATCCGTGGGTGAAACATTCTTGGCGCTGAGCCAGTCGCTGATTTCTCGATTGGCAGACAGAAGATCGATCAGAGTTTGCGCAACTTCGGGGTCGTTCAGGTCATTCAGGTTGAGCTTTCGGTTGAGATCCTCCACTTGACTCGCCGCGTCACCCGGAAAGTCGGAGAAGAAGTCTTGGCATTGCTTTTGGAAATCCTCCGTTTGGGAGTTGGACGGCCCATCCTTTTGCCCGCTCACTTGTCCCGAAATCGCTTTCAGAAAGTCTCCTGGAATGGGTAATGCGACTGGCATCGACCAGAGGTCTGCGGAAGAATCTGAGCTTTGGTTTCCTTGACCACTGATCGCAGCGATTCGCTCGTCCAAAATGATAAAAAATCGAGAGAGATTCTGAGCGGAGCGAGCGAGATAGATGGCTTGTAGATAATCATATTGGTATCGAACTTTCTCAGCCTGAGTATTGGTGAGTTGAAAGAGCTCTTTGAGGGCGAAAGAAATCAGCATGAGAGAGGCGAGCAAAATGAAAAGCGCAATTCCTTGTTTAGATTGAGGGCGTGGCTTTGAGTGATTCAATTTCGATCCTCCCACTCGTTGATCACCAAAACAGTCGTTTCGAGATGAAGAGTTTTGTCTTTACGGTCCAGTTCTGGAACGGACGGATCTACTGAGGCAAGTCGAACTCGCACCGCGCGTGGAAAGAGCCCGGTGGTCGTTGATTGCTTTGAGTCCCAGTTTTTTAGCCATTGGCCGGTATTGCCTTGATAAAACTCAAACTCGAGTTTCAAAATTCCTTGGCCCACAATCTCAGGAGGTTGCTTCTCAAGATCACTGGCGCGATTGATCTCGACTTGAGAGCGCATCAGATTCATTGTTCCGTCATCGGCCCTTTCGAGCCAGTATCTTACGGCAGCCAATCCTGGGGTCCGCTGAGTGAAGAGCAGAACAGTCGGACTCTCCCATGTTGTAAATCGAAGATCAGGACCTAAGGTTGTCGAATCCGACTCAAACCAGCTGACGGAATTCCGCAGTCTTTCATTGAAGGCCATTCGCAAATCGCGCTGAATCCGATCGAATGCGGTGATCCCAGAGACCACGGTGGCTTGACGAATCTTGATTCGTGAAGAAAGCTTTGAAATCTCACGGACCGACGAGGAGACTCCGAGTGTCAAAAGCGAAAAAAGAAAGAGGGCTGCGAGCACTTCGATGAGAGTGAATCCAAGAGGGCGCTTTCTCATCATAGAGAGGGGAGCTCCTTAAAGCTGACATAAAGTTGCGAAAGACTGATCTGCCGATCTTTGGTGCCTTCTTTCCATGACACAGTGATTTGAATCTTGCGTACATTGTTCTCGAAAACCTTTTCGGCAATGGAAAAAATATCTCCAAACGGAGTGGCTGTATTTTCGGCGCCTTCTTCAGAATCCTGCGGGGAGGGGAACAAACAGCCGGCACTGACTCGAGTCAGCTTTCGATTCCATTTGTAGTCGCCAAACGCCTCGTCTTTGAACTCGCCAGACTCATCATCCAAAAGTCCTGCAAGTGATTTGTCTCGAAGCTCAAGTTCGGTTTCCACCATTTTTTGCTGTGCCAGCCCCAAGGCTTGAGCCATATGCTCACTTCGAACGGTCATTCGAACCAAGTTGGACTGACCTTGGTAAATTCCAAAAACAGCAATTGAGAGAATAAAAAGAGCTGCCAAGACTTCGAGAAGAGTGAAGCCCCTCGCTCGATCGAAATTTTTTCGTAATGTCCGCTTTGACATCGAGCTTAGTTTACTGGGGTTCGGTCAGTTTTTTCCACTCATCTTCCTTTAGAGCCCCATTTATTGTGCTCACACCACCCGTGATTGGATTCAGCTGGATTGTGGTGACGAGATCCGCCCCGTCCGAAAGGACGAGAGCCACTCGATCCGCAGCACCCGAGGGAAAAAAGTAGATGATTTTGGAATCCTTGGCCGTCAGAGAGCTGCGTGACGTGTAGAACTTTTGGATCTCAATACCAGAGGGCAAGGATTTCTTGGCCAGGGTCTTGAAAACTCCGCGCTCCATTCGTGTCAGCTGCGCTCGATCTTCGGGACGCATCTCTTCCAATTGCCGCTTGTATTCGTCCCAGCGATCCATGGCTTCTCGATCTTCCTCATCGAGCGGTTTCTCCATGGGTGGAACAAAGCTTTCAATGGCGTAGTCTCTGAGGTTTTCAGAAAACCTAATGCGGTGAATCTTTGAGGTCTGAACACTTCGAA
Source organism: uncultured Bacteriovoracaceae bacterium (assembly GCA_964655245.1). Lineage (GTDB taxonomy): Bacteria > Bdellovibrionota > UBA2394 > UBA2394 > UBA2394 > JBEIHI01. The sequence goes on from CAZZLQ010000030.1 coordinate 14,819, forward strand.
GATAGGTGGTCTGGAGATCTCCGACGAGTTTGCCCGTGGCGGAGCGCATCCGAGCACTGCCTCCTGTGAAAAAGACCACAGCGATCGAAACTAAGACAGCAATCAAAAGGAGAACGGCCGTTAGTTCAATCAGAGTAAAGCCTCGAGGCTTTCTCGACATTATCATCCTTTATTGAGCAGGAGCTTCTTCAGAGCCCCAATTGGTAATGTCATCGTCGTTGCCGGCTGTTCCATCAGGGCCTGACGATGATAAATCAAACGAGCTCGTATTATGAGTTCCGGGGGCGACGTAAGTATAAGGTTGATCAAAGGGATCGCTCAGTTTCTGATTCTTCTTCAGATAACCTTCTGGATCGTAGTTCTTGCATTGGCGACCCACGGTGGGAGCTGACTTCAAAGCGTCTAAGCCTTGCTCAGTCGTGGGGAAGTAGCCGCAATCCAAATTGAAAGAATTCAGGCTCTGCTCGAGTGAATTGATCTGAACTTTTGTAGCATCCACCTTGGCTCGTCTGACTTGCCCTGTGATGAGGGGGGCCGTCACACCAACTACCAATACAAGGATGGCCAAGACGGCAATCAATTCAATCAGTGTAAATCCACGACGATTCGAGCAAAGTTCTTTGAGTTTCATGCTCTTCATCGTTGCAGCGAGAAAGTCTTGAGTCAAGTGCGGGCGCACTTGGACAGAAGATCCCCGATCAAAGGGCAACGGTGTTCATCTCAAACATGGGTGTAATGACAGAGATTACAATGAAGCCAATCAGCACGGCCAAAATGATAATAAAGACGGGCTCCAAAATCGACATCAAGCTCTGAATTCGGTTGTTCACTTGATACTCATAGTAATCGGAGACCTTCTCCAGCATTGCCTCTAACTCACCGGTTTTTTCCCCCACCGCGATCATATGTGTGACCAGCGGAGGAAACTGCCCAGAGCGCTGAAGCGGGGAAGCAATGTTGGCACCTTCAGTGAGATCGTTAGTGGCTTGCTCGATGGCTCGTTGAATCGTGAGATTCGTCACCACATTCTTGACCACTCCCAGGCTCGTCAAAAGAGGAATCCCTGACTTCAGCATCGTTGCCAAAGTTTTGGTGAATCGGGAGATAGAAATCATTCGGATCATTTCCCCAAGAATGGGAATATGGAGCTGAGTTTTGTCCCACCAAATTTTTCCGGATTTGGTCTTGAGCAATCGCTTGGCTCCGATGAATGAGGCAATCGCAAAGATCAATACGGCCCACCAGTACGACAGAAGGAATCGAGATATCGCAAGATTGATTTGAGTCATCAAGGGCAGGGCCTTTTTGGCATCGGCAAACATCTGCTCCATTTGAGGGATGAGAACCGTGAAGATAATCAGCATGACCCCAAGGCCCATCGACAACATAATAATGGGATAGATCATCGCCCCTTTTACTTTCTTTTCGATGCGATCCTGGAACTCCATGAATTCGGCAAGACGTCCTAGGACGATGTCGAGAGTGCCCGAGGCCTCGCCCGCCGCAATCATATTGACGTCAATGGGTCTAAAAACTTCTGGAAATCGAGAACAGGCTTTGTTGAGGGCGGCTCCTTCATTCACATCAGAGCGAACCTGAGCGATGACAGCCTTCAAGTGGGGATTCTCTACTTGATCGGTCAGCGCGGAGAGAGCCTCAAGCAGCGGGATATGCGAGCCAACGAGGGTCGCTAACTGCCGCATCATGATGGCCCGGTCTTCAGTCTTCACTTTCTTTTTGAAAGAAAATCCACCGATAGCCTCAGATCGGCCGCTTGAGGGAAGGCCAGTGACCTCACGAATCAGCGATGGAAAAACTCCATCTCGTCTCAGTTGGACTTTGGCAGCCGATGAGCTGTCCGTAATGATCAACCCTTTGACTGATTTTCCGGACGCGTTGATTCCCTGATACTCATACTGAGGCATATCTCAAGTTTACGGCGGGCTGAGTCCTTAGGACAAGCTTTCAAGTCGAGAGTCTTCTTGGGTCGTCGAAAGAACCTCTTCAATCGTGGTTTGACCTTGAAGAATTTTACGAAGCCCATCGTATCTCATAGGCTTAAAGCCTCTCGCAATAGCCGCTTGTCGAAGGTTCACCGCATCGGGGGTCTTTAGAATGACGGAGCGAAGATCTTCATCGATGGGGAGCAATTCGTAGATACCAATTCGGCCCGAGTATCCCGTGTGGAAACACGCAGCACAGCCAACCGCTTTATAAACGGTCGCTTGAGAGGGGATCTTGTCGATGCCCAATCGTGAAAGCTGCTCAGCCGTTGCTTGATGGGGCTGGCGACAGGTCTGGCAGACTCGCCGAACAAGTCTTTGAGCCACAATTCCAATCAATGAAGTCGAAACGAGAAAGGGTTCAACTCCCATATCGACGAGTCGAGAAATGGATGAGCATGCGTCGTTGGTGTGAATGGACGACAGAACTAAGTGACCCGTGAGCGATGCCTGAACTGCAATTTCCGCGGTTTCGCGGTCTCGAATCTCTCCGATGAGAATCACATCGGGATCTTGTCGAAGAATCGATCGAAGGCCGTTGGCAAAGGTGAGTCCCACCTTCTCGTTGACTTGAATTTGTCCGATTCCTGGCAGTTGATATTCAATGGGATCTTCAACCGTGATGATGTTGATGTCCTCTCGGTTGATCTGAGACAGACAGGCATAAAGAGTCGTCGTTTTACCGGAACCAGTGGGACCGGTGACGAGGATGATTCCGAAGGGCTTGCTGATCAGTTCTTCCATCGTTTTCATCATGATGGGATCAAAGCCCAAAGCAGACAGCTCAAGAACAACGGAACTTTTATCCAGGAGACGCATGACGAGTCTCTCGCCATGCGCGGTCGGCACGGTGGAAAGTCGAAGATCAATATCTTTGCCCGCGATCTTGATTCGGATTCGCCCGTCTTGAGGAAGTCTCTTTTCCGCGATGTTCAGTGCTCCGAGGAGTTTGATTCTTGATCCAACGGAGTTTTGAAGTCTCTTGGGAATCTTCATGACGTCATAAAGATTGCCGTCAATTCGAAAGCGAACGGCGACTTCCTTTTCGTAGGGCTCAACGTGAATATCACTCGCACGATCTTTAACAGCTCTAAACAAGAGTGAGTTAACGAGACGAATAATCGGGGCCTCGTCTTCAGTATCCAAAAGGTCCACGGGCTCATTGAGTGCAGTGTCGTCAATGACATTCGATGAGATGTCTTCCATCGCCTGATCGGCGGTGGATGCTCGATCATAGGAGCGATTGATCGCCTCGGTGATGACGGACATTGGAGAGGCGGCAATCATGACAGGGCGCTCGAGCATCATGCGAACATCATCAATAATGGAGGTGTTTAGAGGATCTCCGGTGACGACCACGACAGCTTCACCGCGGTAGCCAATGGGAAGTACCCCGAACTTTCGAGCAAAACGAGTGGGGAGCTTTTTGATCAGCTCTTCCGGAATCTCTCGATCGTTAATGGCCTTCACAAAGGGGAGCCCTAACTGTTTGGCAAGAATCTCAAGAAGCTGAGATTCAGAAATGGCCTTGAGGTCGACGAGGATCTCACCAAGTCGTCGAGTGCTGCCCTCGCTCTCTTGAATGCCAAGAGCTTCTTGCAGTTTGAATTCGTCAATCATGCCCAGCTTGATCAGAAGCGCACCTAAATCGAGCTCTTGAGGCGATTCAAATCGCAAATTCTTTTCAAAAAAAGATTCGCGAAGTCGCTCACGATCGGCAACGGTCATGATTTGCGTGACTTGTGTAACTTCTTTGTTCGAACTCATGATTTAAGTCGCCTTCTTAGGATTGGCCGGAGTTTTTGTTTCGGGCGGCGTATCCTCAAGTGGAGGCAAAGTGCTAGGAGCTTCGGGTGCAGCTGGTGCCGTCGGAGACACGGTTGTCTCCGGTGCCTTAGGCTCAACCATCTTCAATGTGGGCTGAGCTTCTGCGGGATTTCGAACTTCGTTGGAAGGAACAGGGGTGGACTCGGATGCCGGCGGTACAGGCATCAAAGGGACCAGCTCTTGTTTCTTCAAACTTTTCACGTACTCTTGATCCAGCATTTGAAGCTGCTCGGGAGAAAGCCCTGATGACGGAACGCCTTTGTTTTCGCTGACACCGAGATCCTTCAGAAAGTCCTGACGCTCTTTGAGTTTTCTAAAGAACTGATCGTTCATATCGGCTGTGTCTTTGATGATATGAGGTGTGAGGAACAACAAGAGGTTTACCTTTTCATTGCTCACTCTTCGAGATTTGAACAGCCAGCCCAAGAGCGGAATATCGCCGAGGAAGGGGACCTTCTCAACGCTGGTCGTCTTTCGATCTTCCATCAGTCCGCCAATCACGATGGTTTGCTGATCTTTGACGATCGCCGTGGTGTTGGCTTCTCGGTTGATGGTGTTGATCTGATTGCCGAGAGGTTCGGTGCCACGATTGTTTACCTTTTGTTTAATCTTTAGAGAAACATAATCACCGGCATTAATCTGCGGAGTAATGGTGAGCTCCGTGGCCACTCGAACTCGAGTGAAGGAACGAGAAATAACTGCACCTTCCTGAGTATTCGACGTCTCTTGAGGGATTTCTTCACCAATCGAAATCGATGCTTCTTCATTGGCCGTGGCCAAAATGTGCGGTGTTGAAACGACATTCAAGTCCCGAGAGTTGGCCGCTAGTCGAATCACGGCGCTCAACAAGGGGAGCTTGATTGTCTTCTCTCCGTCAGCGTCGCGGATCTTCACATCATAGGTTCCACCGGATCGAAAGCCTAACGCCAGGCCCGTCAGAGCTGTCGGATTAGTCAACAGAGAGTCAAACGAAGAGGCGAGTGAGCCCAGAGAGAAAATTCCTGCTGAGTCAATGCTCTCATTGCCGTTGGCAGAAGTCGGATCTTGTCCCAAGACTCCGGTTCTTGCAAAGGGACCTGCCGCTTGAGTTCCAAAGTCAGAACCTCGTCGAACGAGGGCTTCCAGAATGGCACTTTCGATGAAAACTTGTCTTCGGCGTACATCCAGTTGTCGAATGATGCCCTTCAAAACTTCAAAATCTCGTGGAGAGGCTTGGATGAGTAGCGAGTTGGTGGGGACATCTGCAGTGACCTTGACCTCACCACTCAAGAGTGAAGCCGTTGTCGGACCTGTAGGGCCGGTCGGCAGGGTGGGATTGGGCATCTGAGGATTCATTCCACCTGTGTTGAGTGGCATTGAGTTTCGATTTCGAGATGCTCCAGAAGCAAGAGCGGCCAAAGTTTGCGAGAGGTCCTCGGCCTTGACGTTCTGAAGGGGGTAGACGTGAATCTGTCCACCGCCGCCCTCAACGGGGATGTCGATCTGTTCAATGAATCGACGAACTTGTTCAATTCCCCGTTCAGAGCCCAGAACGATGAGTGAATTTGTTCGTTCATCAGCAACAACTTTTTGGACAACACCCTGTTGAGCAGGGCCGGAAGATGCGATTCCAGTCGATGGAGCAACAGTGGTGCTGGTCGTTCTTCTCACCCGTCCACCTGTTGAGGAGCCTGAGGGGAAGAATTCATTCACCTTTCGAGCCACATCAGCCGCTGAGGAATGCTTGAGCGAGATCACTGCGATTTGTTCTTGAAACCCTTCTACGTCCAAAATGTTCAGGATTCGAACAATGCGGCGAATATTGTACGCATAATCCGAAATGATCAGTGTGTTCGTCGGCGCATGTTCAATCACATCCCCCGCTGTTCGAGACAAGAGATTGCGAACAGCTTGTCGAATGTCATTCACGTTGAGGTACTTGAGCGTCAGAATGCGAGTGACATAGGAGTCATCATTGGGACTTTCCCCAACAAGCACAGGCACCGGGGCCTTTCGAGCGTTGGCGGCTTTTTCAATCTTGAGAAATGGGCCAGCAGGGAAAACCACATAGCCTCGAACTTCCATCGAGGAGAGAAATGCGCCCCAGGCCTCACGGAGAGTCACTTCATTCGGAGAAATGATCGTGATTTTGCCCGAAAGAATGGTGGGGTCGTAGAGGAATCTCTTTTGAAGACGTTCAGCGAAATATTTGACGATGTCTTCAATGTCGACCTGGATGAAATCCATTCGAACTTTTTCTTTTTCATTCGGGAGTTTGACCCCCGGAGGCAGTGATGGCAGGCCCTTTCCAGCCGTTGAGGGAGAGGGGCGAGGTGATGGAAAGCTGGGTCTTCCGTTCGATGGACGATCAAAAGATCTCTCCACAGGACTTGGCTCCGAAATGTCAGCGGGAGGAGATGAAGGAGTCTCTCCAAAATCAGGAGGCGGAGGAGGAATATTGTTTTGAGGTCGAACGATCTCGGAATCATCGAGAGGTTCCAACTCTTCATCAAAAAGTCCATCCACGTTTGGAGGAGGAACTTCCGAATCAATCAATTCGTCTTGAGCATAAAGCACCTGAGAAAGGACCAAAACGAGTCCTAAGCTCTTGAACAGATTAGCGAATCTCATAGGTATAGTTTAATCTAGAACCACCGCGAACTATATCAATCGAAATAGTTTTTTCGTTGCGCAATGCGGTGAAAAGTCCGGTGGCTTTTTCGAAAGAGTCCAGGTCCTGAGAATTGACCCGCATGATGATGTCTTGGTCCTTGAGGCCCAGTTTTTCGAAGATACTGCCGGGTCGAATCTGAAAAATTTTGAAACCATCGGTTTTGTTGTCGGGTGTCAAATTGGGAACCATCCGAGCTTGAGTCAGCACAGCCCCAAAGTTGGTCATGACGTCATCAATCACGCTGCTTGGCACCGCAAAACGATTGGGTCCGATTTCCTCAAGTTGAACGTCCGACATTCCACCTGGGGCTGGGCTTGGAGGAGTCATGAGTTTGGGTATCAGCTTGCTCTCAGCCGCCTTGAGTTCAATGCTTTCGAGACGCCCTTGATTTTCAAGAATCACGCGGAAACGTTCGATCTTTTGAACAATAGCTCCTTGGATCCCATCTCCCACCCCATAGTACGCATGCTTGTTGGAGGTTCGGTCCTTAATCAGTGCAACCGAGAATCGAGGATTTCGAAAAACCACTGTCCCTGTCAGCTCGATGGGCAGAGTGGAAGGTGAAATAGTGCCTGACATGGACGATTGAGTGGTGTCGGCAATCCGACGTCTGGCTTCTGAATCAAAAATGTTTCGCGATTGAATTCTGGAAATGTCGGCAGACGCCGTTGATGAGCCGGCTGAAGGGGATGTTACTCGTGGAGAGAGAGCTGAGTAATCAATCGGCAGATAGTAATGAGCGATCATGACGTTGGTGGCTTTGGCCGCAAAGAATGCAATCGCTATGACGTAAGCCCACTTCCAGAGGCCTTGCTGATGTCGTCCGAGAAACTGAAAAATGTTGTTCAGCATTTGCATGGGCTGAGCAAATCTTAACGAAACTTAGAAAAATTGCACAGATTTACATTCCGGAGGCCTTGTGAAAGAATCGACCGCATGTCGGTGACGAATCAGCAACTTAAGTTAGGTTTGTTTGTTTTGTTTTCGATCCTAGGACTCGGCCTTCTGCTTTGGTCGGCGGTGGATTGGTTTGATTTGATGAGTGGTGCCCGCATTCAATCGAGTGCTTGCAGTTTGAGCGCTTATTGGAACTGTGATCGAGCCGGTCTTTCACCCGCGGGAAGTTTGGCGGGCATTCCTTCGGGAGTTTTTGGTGTTTTGTGGTTTTTGACGGTCGGATTTTTGGGCCTCTCTGGCTCGCCGTTGCTTTTGATTCGCCGAATATTGATGGTAGCAGGATTGGTGGTTATCGCTGGAATGGGGAGCTATCTGTTCTTTGTTATCAAGATTGGCTGTATCGTTTGTGTCGCCAGCTATGTTTGCTTGATCGCCGTTGTTCTGACGGGATGGTCTTTGAATCGAGAGATCATTCGGCCAAGGACAGCGATCTTTGGAGCTCTTATTGGCGCGCTGTTTCTCGCAGCTTATGCGTCCTTTCGTATCAGCCGAATGGATGGCAAAATCCCTGTCGAAGAAATCCCTGCTTACTGGCAATCACTTCCGGTGAAAACGGCGGAAGTGGCAAGCCCTCTTTCTTATGGTCCGGCCGATGCGAAGATCACAGTCCTGGAGTTTTCGGACTTCGCCTGTCCTTATTGTGCTCTTGCAGCGGATTCGATGATGACCTATTTGAAGTCACAGCCCGACGTTCGTGTTTTGTTCTTTCCGTTTCCTTTGGATTCTCAGTGCAACCGAGCCATCACTCGATCGGTGCACCCAGGAGTTTGTGACTGGTCGAAGCTTGCACTGTGCGCCCATCAGCAGGATCGTTTTTGGCCCGTTCATGATTGGATTTTTGCTCAGACGAGATCCTATCAGAAGCTTCCTTCGCTCGAGGAATCTTGGTCGGCTCTGGGTCTGGATGTTGAGAAGGCTAAGACATGTATGGCTTCTGCTGAGATTGAGGCTCAATTGAAGGAAATGGTCGAAGCGGGGCTAAAGCTGGAGATTCAATCGACTCCAACATTTTTGTTCAACGGTCGACCGATCTCGGGTGTCCTTCCGGTTCCGGTCCTCAGGCATTTGCTCTCTGAAGCTCGAAAATGATAGCGGCTTTGACATTCTTTTTGATGGTGGGAGTTGCGCCAGCAAGCCAGCCGGTGACAGTTTCAATTGGACAACATCGCTTTCAAGTGGAGGTTGCACAATCTGTGCCCGAGATTACTCGCGGACTGATGTACCGAGAGAGGTTAGGGAAGTTTCAAGGGATGCTCTTTGTGTTTCCTGATGAACAGCCACGATCTTTTTGGATGAAGAATACTTTGATTCCCCTCGATATCATTTTCATTTCGGACAAGCATCGCATTGTCTCCATTTCGGAGCGTGCAGAGCCACTTACTTTGACTTCTCGACAATCACAGGGCCCCGCTCGCTATGTGCTTGAAATCAATGGTGGGCTTTCTTCGGAGCTCAAAATCAAGCCAGGAATGAAAGTCAAAATCGAGGGCTTAAATCCGTTAAAAACACCTGCCAAATCCGTTACGCGTTGACACGCTGCAGCAGTCTTTCTAAGTTTTCCAGATTAGGGAGGTTCCTCATGCGGAGGGGTTTTGCGGCTCTTTTTTTGGTGGTTCTGTTTTGGATTAATGGCGGGTTATTCGCCTCGGAGTTGAGTCTTCAGGAATCCAGAGCTCAAGAGGCTCGTCATTTTTCGGTGAAGATTCTCAATCGATTTTCTAGCTCATTTGCGCCTCAGATTCATCAGGGACATGGAACGGGCTTTATTGTCGATATCCATGAAAAGGCTGCCTTTGTGTTCACCAATAAGCATGTGGTTCAACATCCAGCCTTTCAGGGACAATCTCTGCAAATCGAAATTTCTCCTGCGGACGGTCGAATCGTCAGAGTGCCGGCCGAATTGGTCTATAAATCAGAAGTCTATGATTTTGCGATTGTGAGATTTGATCCCTCTCTCATGAAAGAAGATGTGAGAGGTTTTATCAGAACAGTTCCTTTGGCCTCCGCGCAGGAGTTTGACGAGATTGCGCGTCGAGGTCGTGAAATTATGGTCTATGGTTTTCCGCATGACTCTGATCATGTCGCGAACTTCGGTCGCATTAGTAGTTTGCGTGTTGAGCTCTTTAACTCAAACTCCGCTATTCAAACCTCAGCGCAGATTAATCCCGGTAATTCCGGTGGGCCTTTGATCGACGTATTGACTGGCAAAGTCATCGGAATCAATACGGCCAAACTTCAGGGCGCTGAGGGGATGGGATTTTCAATTCCGATTAATTTGATTCAGCAAGACTATGATTTGTTTCGACAAGACCCCCGCTCTGCGGATCGCAAGCTCGTTCCTATCGGAGTGAATGGCATTTCCAATCAAGGCCTCATCGTCAAGGGGTTGAAGCCTTTGATTGAGAAAGAAGCGCCTGGATTTTTTGAGCATCACGATGGTCTCTTGATTGTGGTCAATCCTCCCTCACGATCTAAGCTACAGGCTGGCGATTTGCTCCTTAAGGTAGACGGTGAAGTTTTTGGTTCAGAGATGAATCGGTTGGAATGGATTGGTCGGCGATCCACGAAGCCCTATCTGGATGCTGTCGTGATTCGTCAGGGCAAACTGATGGATGTTCCTCTTCCCGTTGTGAACGTATCGCAGGATCGCGAGCGATCTCAGAACGAGTTCTTGATGTTTGGGGGGATGGTTCTTCAGGACCTCAATCGAATGGAGAGAACCTTCCTTCGTGATGGGAAGGCCGGCGTTCACGTGACCGAGATTCTCCACGATTCTGCTGCGGATCGGTCTCCGGCACTCAATCCTGGTGTTCTCCTCTCTGAAGTTCACGCGAATGGTAGAGTTCACAAGGTGACTTCTTTGGCGGCCCTTCATCAATTTTTGAGGGAATTGCCAATTCCGACTATGGTAGAGGTTTATTTTTATCAGGTTGCGACCAACGAGCAGGGAGAGCCCCTGTCGATGGGTCTCAAGGGATTGCCATTTCATTTGCCCGTTCGAAGCATTGTTCTTCTCCCCTTGGATGAGATCATTACGCCTGAGAATTTTGATATTGTCGGATTCCGTCAGGTGTTTGATTACGACGGAATGGATCCTCGTCGGTTAAACTGGCGACTTCATGTGGAGCCTTGTGCGGAGGATTTGCGGCAGTTGGCTCGATCCGAGGAATTGGCTAAGGCCCGAAAGGCCAAGTCCAAGCCCTCTTCGGAGACCTAAAACTTGCCCCCCAATCTTACTTGATAATCATTCTCAATATGTTAGTTCGTGGGTGTGGCAGAAACACTCCGAGAAAAGAAGTCAGGCTTTGAGGGACCCCTTCTGGATTTTCAGGGGCCACTTGCTTTGCAGTCTCGCCTGATGGAGTTGGGCTTCGTTCGTGGAGAGCAACTTCGAGTTGAGGGGCGAACTCCATTTCAAGATGTGATCGTTTCTGTTCGTGGAACGGAGATTTGTCTGCGTCCTCAGGAGGCTGAATGTCTGCTGGTGTAAAACCTGCCGGAAGCGTCGCTGCAACCGAATTGAAGTTTCGAGGCCGAGTCTGTTTGATCGGCGCGCCTAATTCGGGAAAGACAACATTGTTCAACTGGCTCACTGGCCTCAATTACAAGCCAGTGAATTATCCCGGCTCTACGGTTGAGTCTGCGGAAGGGCTGACTGAGGAAAAATGGGGTGAGGCTTGTTTTGTGACCGATGTGCCAGGCACCTATAGTCTCTTCCCTAAGTCATTTGAAGAGGGAGCTGCGGTTGATTCGTTGTTTGAGCATCCCAAACATGGGCCTGCTCGTTTGGTGATTGCGGTGGCTGATGTGAATCAGCTCTCCCGTCATTTGTATCTTGTACGTCAACTGCTCGACGCTAAGTTTCGAGTGATTCTTGCTCTGACGAATATGGATTTGCTTCAGGAAAGCGGCCGAGAGGTGAATGCGCAGGAGCTCGAGCGTGCCTTAGGCGTTCGTATCGCGTTGATTAATGGTCAGAGTGGTGCCGGTGTCGAAAGCCTGATGAGATATGTTCAGGAAGAGTTGAATCAAGATTTCTCCGCTCCCGTCTATGAACGTCCTACTTCGTGGTCCAAGGAAAAGTGCGAGGCCACTTTCCAGGATCTGCTTCGGTTGCAGCAGCGAGCGGTCGTTCGTCGGGGTGCCGTTCCGGCAGCTGACGCTCGAATGAGATCTCGGAAGATCGATCGAGTTTTGATGCATCCCGTTTGGGGGTTGCTGTTTTTTGTTGTCTTCATGTCCGGGATTTTTACGAGTATTTTTTGGGCTGCCGCTCCTCTGATGGATTGGGTGGACTCAATCTTTGGAGGCCTTGGATCCTGGGCAACGGATGCTCTTGCCTCAAAGCCATTGCTTGCTGATTTTGTTGGTAACGCAGTGATTGGCGGCTTGGGTTCTGTTTTGATTTTCCTCCCTCAAATCATCATTTTGTTTTTGGGTATCTCTTATCTGGAAGATTCCGGCTACATGGCTCGCGCAGCCAGTTTGATCGATCGACCTCTCTCGAAGTTGGGTCTGAATGGTCGATCCTTTGTTCCGCTTCTTTCGGGGTATGCTTGTGCCATTCCCGCCATGATGGCGGCTCGAACCATTTCCAGTCGCAAAGAAAGGCTCCTCACCGTTTTCATTGTCCCTCTGCTGAGCTGTAGTGCCCGACTTCCCGTGTATGCGTTGTTGCTTTCATTTCTTTTGGTGGGCAGCTCGGCGTGGTGGGGTGGTCTTGCTCTGGCATTGATTTATCTGGGGAGTCTTGTGGTGGGAGCTGTCGCCTCGGGGGTGGCCAACAAGATCCTTAAAACCAACGATGATTCTATCTTCATGCTGGAGCTTCCTGTCTATCGGCGCCCACAGCTGCGAGCTGTACTGAAACAAGTGCTTTCAAAAACTCGATCTTATGTCGTCAAGGCAGGCCCGGTGATTTTTGTTCTATCATTGTTCATCTGGGGAGCTTCGACATTTCCAAATTATCAGGCCGAGGACGCGACGGATCGATTAACTTCTAGTTATGCTGCTGAAGTGGGTCGGGTGATTGAGCCCGTGCTTGAGCCGATGGGGGTTGATTGGCGAGTGGGCGTGGGATTGATTTCGGCTTTTGCAGCGCGAGAGGTTTTTGTTTCCACGTTGGCAGTGGTGTTCCATATCACCGAAGAAGATGAGGCTTCGCTGCAGGCCTCTCTGCTTCAGCAAATGCGAGAGGCCACATTCCCAGACGGCACGCCGATTTTTACGGTGGCGTCGGTGGTAGGATTGATTTTGTTCTTTATGATCGCGCTTCAATGTGTCGCAACTGTGGGCGTGGCTCGACGAGAGTTCGGTTCCTGGAAGTGGGCTCTGACTCAGCTGGCTGTCTTCAATTTGCTTGCTTACATTCTCGCTGTCGTGGCCGTTCAGGGTCTCAGACTCGTCGGCATTTCTTGACGCACCACGCTACTAGTTTTTTGAATTTTCTTCGTGCTGCTGCGCACTAGGCCTATAGTGAATTTTAGGGGGAGAGCAGTTCTTGAAATTCATTCGTTTTCTATTGGTTTTAAGCTTCGTTTCAACGCCGACTTTGGCGTTACAAGATCCTTTTGTTGATGATGATTGGACATTTGATGAGATCACTCCGGATACGGATGAAATCTCCTATCAAAATCCTAAATCCTACGGTGAGGTCGCTCCGCATTTGTGGGGGCGAGTCAACTCTGTTGCTCTCAATGTCGGTGGCCAGCGCTTTTCATGGACAGGTATTGCGAGTAGTCGAGGTATCGTTTCGCTGTGGGGGGAAGGAGCTCTTCAGTGGAGCGATGAAGAGAGTCTCAATCAGATGGATCAAAAGCTGCGGCGGCTTGTGGATGAGAATCCTCAAGTTTTTCAGATTCAATCAAAAGAATTGTATCTCAGTAAAAAACGAAGTGCCTATGCAGGTCCCTTCAAAACAATCACGTATCAGCGCCGACTCAACCTCAAGTTGGAGCAGCCCGTGGCGGTTGAACGGGCCTTTGTTACCTTTCGCTTCAAATGGAATCGATTGATTCAGATCACCAATCATTCCTACGGAAAAATTGGACAGATGAGTGCTCCCCAGATTGAAGCCGATGATGCTTTGCAGGTAGCACTTGAGGATTTGAATTTTAAAAACGGCCAGGACCAAATCACATCCAAAGCGACCTTGGAGATTCAGCCTTTTTTTGGAGCCAACAAGCAGCTCGCCTTTCGATCTGTCTATCAATTAAGCGTTCGAAAGAAAAATCCTGCCGGTCTGTGGAGATATTCGGTTCGTAGCGATGATGGCGGTATTGCTCGCGTCATGTCTGGCCTGCATACCACAACAGTGGCGGGCGAGGTTCTGCCCCGGTTACCCCAAGACAATAAGATTCAGATTCCACTTCCGTTTGTTCATGTTTCTGATGGCAAAGGGAAAGAGCAAGCGAATGAGCGTGGTGAGTTCCAGATGGATCCGGAGACTGCGGTTGCTGAGCTTTCAGGTTCATTTGTCAAAACTCTTCGGAGCGAAAAAGAAACTCCTCGAAAGCGATCTACGAATGAGGGCGTTTTCTTTGATGCACAGAACTATCTTGATGAGAATATGGC
>CAZZLQ010000031.1:0-28243 GCA_964655245.1 uncultured Bacteriovoracaceae bacterium
GTGGATTGGGTGAAGGGCGCGTCTTTAGGGGCCATCTCGGCTCTCGTTCTGAGTTTCAGTTCAACTGTTTGCGCTTCTGTTTCTCCGTGTGAGGATTTTTTGGCCTCTCTCGCTGAGGGCGGGAGCTTGCAGTCTGTGCATCGTGTTGAGTGGGCGCCGGGTAAGTTTGCTTATTTTTCAAATGCTCAAATGGCGATGGAGTTCAAAAACGGTCCCACCGTTCAGGCTGTTCGACATGGAACTCAGTTTTTGATGAAGAGAGGAAGCCTTGAGATTCCTGTTGATGAGAGCGGATACATCGTTGCGTCCTCCGCTGGATCGTATTCGGAAGCAATTTGGGCAAGAGACACTGGCCGAATGACCTTTGCATTGCCGCCTTCAAAGCGAGCACGAGCTGTGCGAGCGCTTTTGAGGCTGATGGGTTCTCCTCGAAATCGCGAGCTCTTCTTTTTGAATTTGCGTCACAAGGGTGTCCATCGAATGAGCCCTGAAGAGCTTCGAAGTTTTGCTCCCATCAATGAAAACTCTCATTTCCGCAATCTCCACCGAGACGCCTCGATGTTTGTTCCTCATATTCGATTTCAGAAAGAGGAGATTGCTGATCCTCGATTTTTTGATGCGAAGGCGAGTTTGGAAATGAACTTCCGGCCCCAGCAGTGGAATCACAAACAAAATGATGCTCTCGCCATCACGTTCTTGGCGGCTGCCGATGCTATGAAGACTGGAGCGATCAGCTGGGGCCAACTTGGGCATGATGAGCAGGCCGCGTTGATCTTGATTTTGGCCTACGGGATTCACGTCGAGTACTATGACAAGTGGGATGCGGGAGCCTGGGAAGAAGTCAATGGTCGTCGCACCTCTTCAGTCGCTCAGTTTACGGATGCTCTGATTGCTTTTGAAAAGTATATGCTCTCATCAGGACGTCGAATTCATTTAAGACAAAATCCGCTCATTCCCAAAGATATCGCCGATCAGATTGATGAGCTCATTCGGCCTGATGTTGTCCGCAGGGCGATCAACAAGGGAATTGAAATCGTAAAACATCAAGTTCACCGCGGGGAAGTCCCTGATGCGTTTGAGCCCTCTCCCATCTCGCCTCGCTTCTCTGATGCTGCCTTGTCTCATTTGGCGTGGACGATGCCGGAGTATCTCGATGAGGCCGACTATCGAGCGGTTCTAAATCATCTGCAAAACTTAAAGCGTGAAAAGGGAATGATTCGCTACAATGGCGATGTTTATTTGATTCTAGGTCAGTTTTGGAAGCCCGAGACTCGAATTCCCAAAGACTTGCTCATGCCTCAGCATCGACAAAATCCTCCATTGGCTTCAGACGTGATGAGGGCGTTTTGGAACAAGGATCATTCCGCGATCCAGTCGTACTTTGGAGGTAACTTTGAAGCTCAGTGGGTGCTTGGGGAGATAATGCTTTTGCAAATGCTTCCGCAGATGATGAATCGGTTTAAAGATTCGCCCCACCGCGAAGAATACCGGCAGCTGCTCGCCGAAACCGCCGTGAGGTTTTTCTCAATGGTGACCGGTGAAGATGCTGAAGGGCGAGGCCCTGTTGGAATTGATGGGCAACGAGTGGCCCCTTGGGTGATCCCGGAGGCCTGGATTCCGGTTCGTCTCTATAAAGACGACGGCCGGGTTGAGACACTTTACTCCCCGAGCCCTTATACACCCCTTTATTGGGCCAAAGCCGAGGCTTGGCTGGCCATTGATGGCTTTTTTAAACATTGCCGATGGGATTGTTTGGCACATTAAAAAAATCGGTGTAAGTCAGTTTCGTAGTTTGAGCTGATTTTTCTGATCAGCTTTGAGGATGCACCCTTAGCTCAGCTGGATAGAGCATCTGACTACGAATCAGAAGGTCGGACGTTCGAATCGTCCAGGGTGCGAATTCTTAAGTCTTTTTCTCAAATCTTGTAGGTAAAACGTTGTGATGAACTTTCACAAGAGCGTCATAGGCATGATGTCCATCGGCCACGAGTAAGCTATCGCATCCAAGGGCTGAGGCGACTTCGTAGTCATGAGCAGTGTCACCGATCAAGATCGCCTTGGAAACATCGATTCCAAAGTCAGCGACCAACTCTCGACCGCGCTCAATCTTACTCTCTGCTTTGGCGTTTGGGAGCGCATAGACTGCTTCAAAGTAATCATGAATGCCGTGATGTAAAACGAGTCTTCGAACGTGATCCTGAGGAGCTGCGGACAAGACGAACTGCCGGCGTCCTAGCTTCGACAAATCTTCCAGCATTTTGAGAACGCCTTCAAACAAGGGCACGTGCCGAACGAGGTTTTCATATATCTCAAGCCACTCTCTTGAAACAGCATCATAAGAATACTTGGAAAAATCAAAACCCATTTTTTGATAGTACTTTTCAATAGGAAAGCAGAAGTTGGCTGCGCGCTCCTCTGGAGTTTGAACCTTGACGCCATATCGCTTGAAAAGCTCTGACTCTGCTTGAGCGGCAATGCCAGTGTCGCTGATCAGGGTGCCGTTCCAATCCCAAATGATGAAGTCATAGTCTTTAACACGTTTAAAAATAATCTCAGCCATGGGGGAGCAGTTCTTCTCCTAAAAGCTTGGGATTGTCCACAAACAGATCATGGCAATGAGCGTTGGAACGAGCGCGCCTAGAAACAAATGAAGGGCAGAAACACCGTTTTTTCCGAAGCTCGACTGCAGAATCGAGTAGCCGGCAGGGTTTGGAGCGTTGGCAATTACTGTAAGCCCGCCACCCGCAACGGCTCCGCTGACGAGTGCATACTTCATGGGATCCGAGAGCCCCGGCACTTGAGAACCCAGATAGGTTAAAGCCGCATTGTCAGTAATGGCAGTAAGAGCGGTCGCTCCCAAAAAGAGGGGAAACTCAGTGAGACTTGCGAGGGTTGGTTGAAGCCACCAGGCCTGCAGTTTTCCAAGGACTACAAGACCGCCGAGGAAGAACGCGACGAGCAAGCCCTCTCGGAGTTTAAGTTCGTCTTGATACTCCTGCGTGATGTTTACGAGCCCAAGGAAAAACAAAAAGACTCCCGCAAAGACAATCATGGATGTGTGCACGCTGACGATCCAGGCAAGAAACATCAAATGAACGACAATCACCCAAAGGGGCATTGATCGTTGAGCACCAGCAGATTCCGTTTTGATCTTCAGAAGATCTGGGCGCACCAAGAAGACAAGAATCAACGCGTTGATGATGGTTGCCGCTGCGGCCTTAAATCCAAAGTGTGTGAGCATGAAGCTGAGGTCCCAGCCCCACTGATTCGCCACCATCAAAACGGGTGGAGCGGCGTAAGGTGTTAGAACTCCGCCAATAGATACGTTCACAAAGAGAGCGCCGATCGTGAGATATTTGAACCTATCTGAGACGTCTTTGTCGAAGAATCGATCCTTCATCAGAAGGGCAATCACCGTCATGGCCGCCGGCTCCGTGATGAAACTTCCGAGGAGAGGTGCGATTCCAAGACATACAAAATATGTGGAGTAGGCTTTGGGTAGTGGCATCAAAGGTGCAAGGAAATCAATGACGAGCGCCACCGCTTCTCGAATCGGTTTGGTGGCACAAACAACCATGATGACAAACACAAATGCTGGCTCAGTATAGTTGAGGCCCTCAAGATAGCCTTTGGCGGCTGTTGTGCCTGAATCGTAGATGAAGAACAGCAGCAGGATGCCTGCCCAGACTCCAAAGACCACTTCCACTTCCCCTAAAAGGTGGAAGAGGTTTTCGAGGGGCGAGCCTTCTCGAAAGCGATTTCCAAGCTGATGCAGCTTAGAGGCTAAAAAAGTGTGAAGGACTGCAAGTCCCAGAAGTAGAGTTGCGATGATTTCAAGCCAAGCGACAGAATTCATTCCATGAGTATGCTCTAAGCGAGGGGATTAATTGAAGAAGATTTGAAGCCGAGGGGGTTGTCGTTGTAGGCTCAGCCTCATGATGGAGTTTATCGATCTTCGCGCTCAGCACGCCAAAATCGCTCAAAATCTCAACGAGCGAATGCAGCGCGTGATTCAGCACGGCAAGTTTATTATGGGCCCAGAGGTTGATGAGCTTGAAAAGAAGCTTGCGGCTTTTTGTGGTGTGAAACATGCCATTTCTTGTGCCAATGGAACCGACGCCCTTCAGGTGGCCATGATGGCTGTGGGTGTGAAGCCTGGGGATGAGGTCATAACCACCGCGTTTAGTTTTTTTGCCACCGTTGAAACAATTATGCTTTTAGGTGCAAAGCCGGTTTTCGTAGATATTGATCCCGACACTTACAATATTGATCCCAAGAAAATCGAGGCGGCGATAACGCCGAAAACAAAAGTTATCGTGGGCGTTTCCCTCTATGGTCAGTGCTTTGATTGGGAAGCTGTTTCTGCGATCGCCAAGCGACACAGTGTTCTTTTGTTCGAGGATGCCGCACAAAGTTTTGGCGCTGTTCAAAATGGACGTAAATCTTGCTCTTTTGCCGATATCAGCTGCACGAGTTTTTTCCCGTCGAAGCCGTTAGGTTGCTATGGAGATGGGGGAGCTTTGTTTACGAACAACGATCGATGGGCTGAAGCCATGAAGCAGATTCGCGTGCATGGACAAGATAGGCGCTACCATCATATTCGACTCGGTGTGAATTCCCGGCTCGATACTCTGCAGGCGGCTGTTTTGCTGTCGAAGCTCGAGATTTTTGATCGCGAGATTCAGCTTCGACAGGAAGTTGCTGCTCGCTACACAGCCGCTCTTACTGGCGTTGTTAAAACCCCGACAGTTCGTCCGGGGAACGTGAGTGCTTGGGCGCAGTATACGATTGAGGTGGATCAGCGAGAGCGCGTACAAAAAATCATGGCAGAGCTCGGCATTCCCACAACCGTTCACTATCCACACCCTATGCACAATCAGCCCGCTGTTCTTGAGAGTTTTGGAGAGCCTCAGGCAATGCCAGCTGCTGAGCGGGCCTCCGCTCGAGTGCTTAGTATTCCGATGCATCCGTATATGACTGAGGACGATCAAGCGCGGGTGGTTGAAGCTCTGAAGTCCGCTCTTAGAGCCTGATTCCAATGTAAGTCCCTATTTTGACGCGCAAAAAAAAGTGACACTTTGCGCTGACTCTTCGAGGAGGCCACTTCATAGACTTTGCCAGGCAATCTTGTTAATCTGACTAAGCGTCCAAGGAGGGGAAATGGTCATCTATCGGGCTCGGCAGCTGATGCTGATGCTTTTGCAAATGGGGATTGTTGCTTTCTCAGCGGCTACGGCCTTTGAGCTTCGATTTGATTTTGATGTAGCGCCTCTTTATCAGTCCATGTTCTGGAGTTATGTGGCGATATCTATCGCCATCAAGTTACCCATCTTTCATTTGTTTGGTCTGAATCAGGGATGGTGGAGATACTCAAGTGTTACCGACATGCTGACGATTCTGAGAGCTGTGACCTTGAGTCATGCAATCTTGGCGATTTTTTATCTTTTGCCTACTCAAGCCGCTGTGCCTCGATCCATCATGTTGATGGATTTCGCTGTTAACTTACTGCTACTAGGAGGAATTCGTGTCAGCTTGCGGCTCTTCTTAGAGCGAATGAGAAGCGGTGCGAGAGCGCAAGGCAGGCGGGCCGGTGATCGGCGAGCGTTGATTGTGGGCGCCGGTGAAGCGGGTGTGAATCTTGTTCGGCACTTGCGCTCGACCGGGGTTCGAGATCTGGTGCTTGTGGGTTTTGTGGATGACTCAGTTCGTAAGCAGAGTCTCAATCTCTATGGATTAGATGTGCTAGGTCGAGTGGACGATCTGCCAAGACTTGTTCAGAAGCATAGAATTGATGAAATCATGATCGCGATTCCTTCGCTTTCCAAATCAGAGCTCAAGCGAATCGTCGATGTGTGCATTTCATGCCAACGCGTTTTTAAGACTATCCCCTCCGTCAAAGATATTGTTGAAGGTAAAGAGCGGGCTTATTCTCTGCGAGAAGTTCAAGTCGAAGATCTTCTGGGACGAGAGCCCATTCAGCTCGATAAATCCAAGACTCACAATGAAATTCGCGGGTCAGTTGTGATGATCACTGGGGCTGGGGGATCGATTGGTTCTGAACTCTGTCGGCAGATTTTGAGTTTTCAGCCTCGAAATTTGATTTTGGCTGAGCGATCCGAAGAGAAACTATTCTATGTGGAGCGTGAGCTGAGATCGCGATTTCCCGAAATGACAATCACCCCTGTAGTTTTGGATATCCTAGATT
Organism: uncultured Bacteriovoracaceae bacterium; assembly: GCA_964655245.1. Lineage (GTDB taxonomy): Bacteria > Bdellovibrionota > UBA2394 > UBA2394 > UBA2394 > JBEIHI01. The sequence goes on from CAZZLQ010000031.1 coordinate 6,206, forward strand.
CCTTTGGGGTTCGTGATTGTATGCATCGTCTTCGACCGCAGTTTGTTTTTCATGCTGCGGCTCATAAGCATGTTCCGCTTATGGAGGAGACTCCTCGAGAGGCAATCCGAAACAATATTCTCGGCACTCGTAATGTTGTCGATGCTGCATTGGAGTTTGGTGTGAAGTCCTTTGTGATGATTTCAACTGACAAAGCGGTGAATCCCCTCAACACCATGGGCTACTCCAAACGAATGGCTGAATTGGTTGTTCAGGATCGGTCTCAGCGAACAATGCAGACCAAGTTTATGTCTGTTCGATTTGGAAATGTTTTGGGCAGCAGTGGATCGGCAGTTGAAATTTTCAGAAAACAATTGGCGGCTGGTGAGCCACTTACAGTTACCGATGCTCAGGCGACACGATTCTTTATGACTGCACCCGAAGCTGTTGAGCTTGTTTTGCATGCAGGTACTCACGGACAAAACGGGGAGGTTTATATGCTCGACATGGGCCAGCCCGTAAAGATTGCGGATCTTGCTCGAAAGATGATTCAGCTTTCGGATCCTCTGAATTGTTCCGCGCATCGGATTCGATTCACAGGTCTTCGAAGGGGCGAGAAGCTCGCCGAGGAAATAGTCTGGGAGGGTGAGGACTTCGCCCCATCGGGATTTGAAAAAGTTTTTCGTTTGAAGTTCAAGGTGGCTGCCGCAGAGGTGCCGGCACGTCTTCAATATCTCGAGGGCCTGCTCATCAATCAAACGGGCGTTGATTATGCCAAGGAGTTGAAATCAATTGTGGATGAACTCGATTTGGCCAGTCGACAAGAACAAGAAGTCGGATCTCAATCGTCCAATCGAGCCAAATCATCCTCGATTCCATCTCTGAACTGAGACTTTGCTGGGCCAGATAGAGGGGGCCAAAAAGGGGTATAAGTTCCTCATACCTGCCTCAAATGGGGCTATAAACCCATTTAAACTGGGGTACTTCTCAAGATTGGCAACTGTGGTAAATAACGGCCCATGTTTCGGAGATGGGGAACTACTTTTTTAGGATTAAGTTTGGGATTCGCTTTGAGTCTTGCTTTGGGATCAATCAACCGACTTGATGCCAATGAAGTTCGTCAGTGGACGGAGCAAAATCGCGATAAACTCTCGCATTTCGGAGCCGCTGCTACCGCGCAGAGCCTTTGCTATTCCATAGGGAAGGTGATTACGGGTTCAAAGTGGGGATCGACCCTGACTTGCTTTGCCGCCATCAATGCGGCCGGCGTGGTGAAAGAAGTTGTGGATCCGTTTCGGGGTGGTCATCGTGAGGTGCGAGATCTTTATGCAAATCTGGCGGGCTCGGGGCTCTCTGCAACCTTGATCTCCATTGGTTTCTAAGCTCTCGTCTCAAATCACTCACGCTCATCTTGAGTAAATTGCCAAATTCATGTTCGCTTTGATTATTGAGGTTCCGAAGCAAAGCGAGGACCAGTGTGAGGAGAGATGGGTGAGTGGTTGAAACCGCTAGTCTCGAAAACTAGTATACCGGCAACGGTATCGGGGGTTCGAATCCCCCTCTCTCCGCCAGTTTCAGCAACAACCACCAGTTTAGCGTTACATTGATGAGTGATCCTGAAACAATTGAGCGTGATGTCTTGGGCTTTGATCTTAGTGACGACATTGTTGAGCGTTGAATTCACCGGAGAAGCTCGTTTGAAATCTGGCGAGCTCTTTTATCGAGAGCAGCATCAAGAATTCTATGAGGGTAAAGATCTTAAGAAAGCTCAAACGGTTTACCTCGATGCAAGCGGCAAAAAAATCGCTGAGCTTACTTCCGTCTACTCTGGCAGTCAGGGGATCCCTGAATATCGCTATTATGATCTTCGATCGGGATATGAAGACGGCGTTGAGATTCGGTCAGATCGAGTGATTGTGTTTAAGCGGGCATCAGGCGCGGCATCTCGGGAGACGGCGGAGTTTTCGATCACGCCACAGCTCGTTTCAGGGCAAGGCTTCAATCATCTTGTCAGAAACTCTCTGGAACAGTTGATCTCAGCCGGTCCACTTCATGTGAAACTCGTTTTGCCATCGCGCCTCGATTACTTTCAGTTTCGAGCTCGGATTCGAGAAGCCAATGATCGCGAGGTTCGGGTGAGGTTTGAGATCGACAATTGGATCCTGAGGCTCTTTGCGTCGCACTTAGATCTCGTTTACGAACGAAACACAAAGCGCCTTCTTCGATATGATGGGATTTCAAACATTGAGGATGCCACTGGTCAGCATCCTTTTGTGACGATCACCTACCAGTACCCGGACAAAAAATAAAAAAGGCCAGCTTCGGGGCCGACCTCTTCGTTTGAGCTATAGTCGCTCGCGAAAATTATTTCTTGTGTTTGTCTTTGCTCGGGCACTTCTCGCCGCATTCACAGGGCTTGCTTTCCTCGCAGCCACATTTGCACTTCAGTGTTTTGCCTTCGCCATGATCGTTGGCGCTTACGGTCATCATTGGAGCGGCAAAAACTAATGCCATCGCAGTAAACAAAATTTTCATATTTCCTCTCTCCCCTTTCGCTACAGTATACCCCTGGGCGAGATCCGCGGCATAGGGGTTTTGATGTCCCAGGGGTGGGGTGGTGATTTGGGCTTTAGATGGCCTTTTGGTGGCTTTAAAAGGGTTTTGGACCGGCGCAGGGGAGGCACGGATCCTGCAGCAGAGGTGAGTGGTGTTAGGCTTGTTTACTCGATTTCTACTCGTTCTTTTGACGTCTCTTGGCAACGTTTCATCTCTTTTCGCGATAGAGTCTCTCGAGTCCTCGCGCGGTAGCCAACCACTTCGTCTCTGCGTTGAGAGGGTTTCAGCCCTTGTACGTCCCCTTGCTCAAGAAGAGATTGATCGGATTTCCGCAAGACTATCGGCGCCTGATCAAATGAGCGAGGTTGAGCTTCGAGATGTCTATGCTCGTTTGATCGAGTTGATCGCCCAACATGGCGACTATTATGAAAATGGGCAGTTCTTGCTGCAGTCGCAGCGAGGAGAAAAAATCAGAGCGGCTATGAAGGCCTTTCTTTTGGAGATGGCTGAGAGAAGCGGCGAGGCTTTTGAGATTGTTGAGCAAGATTATCTCGATGAAACAACCGTTCCTGTGGTGAGATTTCTTCCATCGGGAAGCCGGTTTGGCAGATACGTTAAGTTTCTTCAAGATCGGTTTGAAGGAGCCGTTGTTTACTCTCCTTTCGATAGTCGACCGCACATCGCTGCTTCGTTTGAGCTTTATGATAACCGAATTTTGATTTCTCATGATCATTTTTTGAGTCGCCCGATTGATGATGTTCTTGCTCATGAGACTCAGCATATGGCGATTGCGAGTGATCTCCGAGAAGGGAAGAACTCCGTTTTCCACTCGCGAGTTCGAAGAGGTTTCGGTCTCGATGGAAGCGGTTATCAGGATAATCTGGCACTTGATGAGCTTTCAGCTTATGCTCACGATGTCCGGCGCGGTCTCCTTAAGTATCCCATCTACTCGCAGGGTGATGTGAATTTCAGTAAGAAGTATCTGACTAAGCTAGCGCTGTCTTTCAAGAGAACTGTCGATCATTTTGCTTCCCGTCTTGACGCTGCGACGACTCTCGCCCCGGATAAGATTCAATGGTCCACTCGAGTCGTACCTCCTAAAGAAAACAAATCCCTGTTGAGGAGCGTTGATTTTGAAACGGACAATTTGCATTTGCGTTTCGACTTTAGAGAGCGAGACGGAGCGAATCACTTAATGATTTCTGTCCGTGAGGCTGAGCCAGGAAAAGCTCTTGCAAACATGATTAGGAATGTTGGGGATATGCGAAGTAAGCCCCGCAGTCCGGTGTTTGAAACCGAGATGCAAGGTGCCGAAGTCGATCGACTTGCTGGGATATTGGCCAAGGGCGAACTGACACCAGAACTCAAGGAGGAGTTGGTGTTGATGCTCCGAAATCGCTTCAATGCCGTGCTGACAGTTTCCGATGAGGCCATCCGTTACGGATCGATGACGGGAATTTTTCAGAATCTGCCATCCTTTATGAATGGAGTGGTGCCAAAAATTCCAGAGACTTTGTCCTATTCACGACAAGGCGAGCTTGAACGGATTCTGCGTGCGATTGACGACGTTGGAGATGCCAAGGAGTAGATGAATGCGTCGTTTTAACTTTTTGTTTATCTTTTTGATTTTCGAGGTCTTCTCACAGTCGCTAGTTGCATCCGATGATACAGATCATCCCCCGGGGCTTGAATGCGTTCGGCAAATCGCCAGTATGCCCGATAGAAAGTGGCAGAAGCGAGAGTTTCAATTGAATGAGCATCTCTATGATGCGCTTCCGAATCCTGAGGAAGACGGAATTGAAATTCGGCTCGGCAGAAAAATGTATTCGGCTTCGACAGCCGCTGTGAGTTTTGATCCAAAGACACCCCCTGAGCGAATGATTGAGTATCTTGACTTTGAAGATACCAACGAATTTCTGCCAACGATGATTATTTCACCCGATGGCCGATGGGCAGCGGCTTTTAGCCCCGTGACTTTGCAGGTGGCTGTTTATGATTTCAACGATGCCGGCAACCAGGTGTCAGGAAACTACTATTTGCCTCGAAAGCCTTTCAGGCTTTTTGATTTATCGCCGTATATGGATGCCGAACAGCATCAGATTTTGAGTCCGCTGAGCTTTGCACCTCGCTTGCAGTTTTCGGATTTGCAATCGAGCCAGAGGATTCCACGACTCTTGCTTTCAAGCCCCTATCGATTCTTGGATTTTGATATTGAGAGAGGAGAGATCTCTAGAGCCCAGCAGAGATCGATACCCAAGATCATGTCGGCGTTTTATCTGGATGACGCTGTCATTGTGACGGAACAAGATGGCTATCTTTATCAGAATGCGAGCGGGATCGGCCGGGTGGAAGTTTTCGGACATCAAGAAGGCTTCTTGGGTCCTCTTTACTCCTTTCAGAGGCCGGAGCGAGATCCCTTGGTCTTAGCTCCCCTTTATGAGCGAGTGGGCTCCGCTCCTCGTTTGGCTTTACTTCGGCCGGCATCGGAGTCGGGTATTCCGTATTCACTGGAAATGATCTCGCAGTTCCCCACAGAGCATCGCTTTCCCATCACATGGATGAAAACAACTCGTCAAGGGCTCTTGACGTACTCAGCGAGTGATCGAATTCTTCGATGGACGCGACTCGTTCCTTAGCGGCCAATACTCTCAACCACATCTGGCTCCGGATAAGTGATCAAAACGGCTCGATGCTTTCCGTGGAAAACAAACATGCTGCCTGCGGCAACGGCTGACGCTCCTGCTTCTTTAACAGCCTGTTGAAAGTGTTCAACGCTTCCCGCTCCTCCACAAGCAATCACCGGAACTCGAACTGCATCCGTAATGGATTTGATAAGTTTGAGATCATAGCCCGTCATGAGGCCATCTTGATCAATCGCGTTAATAATGATTTCACCGGCGCCAAGCTTCTCAAGCTCTTGAGCAAGGGTGACAGGATCTTGTTTAACCTTGGTTTGGCCGCAGCGAGTGAGGACTTCATACTTACCCAGCCAGCTTTTCTTAACATCAATAGAGGCGACGATGGCTTGAGCGCCAAAAAGCTCAGCAGCCTGTTGAATGAGTTGAGGTGTTTCGATAGCTGCGGTGTTTAGCGAAATTTTCTCAGCGCCGAGAGAGAACAGCTTTTTCATTTCTTCAATGTTCTTCACGCCGCCGCCGTAGCAAAAGGGCATGAAGCATTCGGTGGCGATATCGGCAATCAGATTGAAATCAGGGCCGCGGTTTTCACGAGTTGCGGAAATGTCGAGGACGATGATTTCATCCACCTCTTTTTCATTAAAAATTTTGACGGCGTTAATGGGGTCACCCACGTACTTGGGATCTTTGAAGCGCTGTGTTTTGTATAAGCCGCCGTCTTGCACAAGGAGGACGGGAATGACTCGCGTTCGAAGCATTTTAGTTTAACCTCAGATCGGCAAAATTTTTCATGAGCCGCATACCGAATTTGTGAGACTTCTCGGGATGAAACTGAGCGGCAAAGATGTTTTGGTGCTCAAGAGCTGAGGCAAAGTCAAAGCCGTAGTGTGTCTTGGTCAAAATGTCGGAAGGGGACTCGGCCTTCAAAAAATACGAGTGAACAAAATAAAATCGAGATTGGGATGAGAGGCCGTCAAGAAGGGGTGAGGACTTTTGGGGTGCGATGAGGTTCCATCCCATGTGAGGCACTTTGAGAGTCGCATCGTCGAGTTGAAAGCGAAGGGTTTTGGCTTTGAGAAATCCAAGGCCCTCGACATTTCCTTCCTCGGAAAACTCGGTGAGTAGTTGCGCGCCGAGACAAATTCCGAGAGTGGGCTTCTTGGTTTCCAGGACATTTCGTCTGAGAGCTTCGATGAGTCCGCGTTCTTTGAGATTTTTCATCCCGGCGGCAAAGTGTCCAACGCCGGGTAAAATGATTTTGGCTGCTGCATCAATGATCGCAGGATCTGAGGTAATAGTGGCTCGAGCCCCCACTTTTTTGAGCATGTTTTGAATCGAGCCCAAATTCCCCATGCCGTAGTCGATGATGGCAAGCATTGGGGGCAGAATAGCCGGTTTTTGCGAGGGGGCAACCGGTGATTCACCACATTCTGGATTTTGATCGGGGATTTCGATAGTCTGAGTCATTAGCGTACGGAGGGGTTGAGGGGATTTATGTTTCCATCAGCGAAGACGAATTCATTAGTCAAGAGGTCTCAGTTTTTGCCGTTTCATAAAGCGGCCATTGGAGAACAAGAAATCGAGGCGGTTGTTTCCACTCTTCGTTCTGGTTGGTTGACTTCAGGCCCAAACGCCAAAGCTTTTGAAGAAGAATTTGCCTCCGCCGTAGGAGCTCGTTTTGCAGTGTCGGTTAACTCTTGCACAGCAGCTTTGCATTTGGCTGCCGAAGCTTTGGGTATCAAAGAAGGAGACGAAGTGATCGTTCCTTCAATGACATTTACCGCGACATCGGAAATCGTCTCATATTTAAAAGCGCGCCCCGTCATTGTGGATGTGGATCGATCAACGCAGCTGATCGATATGAAGGATCTGGATAGAAAGCTTTCATCAAAGACTCGAGCCGTCATGCCAGTCCATGTCGCAGGCCTCCCTTGTGATTTGGATGGCCTAAGGTCCGTCGTTTCTCAAAAGAAATCAACGGCCTCGTTTATTGAGGACGCAGCCCATGCGTTTCCTGCAAAGTATAAAGACCGCTTTATTGGTTCGATTTCAGAAGCAACGTGTTTTTCTTTCTATGCCACCAAGACCATCACCACGGGCGAAGGCGGCATGTTGACCACGAATGATGAGAAGCTGGCGCAGCGAGCACGAGTCATGCGAACCCATGGGATCGATCGAGACGCTTACTCAAGAAGTGCATCCCAAGATCCCTGGTACTATGAAGTCGTCGATGCGGGATTTAAGTATAATCTTACAGATTTTGCAGCAGCGATAGGTCGGGTCCAGCTGAAGAAAGCTGAGGAAATGCGCGCGAGGCGAGAAGAGATTGCGGGCCGTTACCAAGCGGCATTTAAGGATTCAAAATTTTTCATGCGGCCAGTTGAGGCTGCACCGAATTCACTACATTCGTGGCATCTCTACACCCTTCAGCTCAATTTAGAGTCCCTCACTGTCGATCGAGCGCAGTTTTCTCGCGCCCTTCGTGAGATAAATATCGGAACAAGCGTTCATTGGATTCCTTTGCACCGCCATCCTTTTTATCGCAAGAGGTTGGGATGTCGAGATGAGGACTTCCCAAACGCTTCCTGGTTGGCCGATCGAATTTTGTCGCTGCCGATCTTTCCCGATATGCTGCAGCGAGATGTCGACGATGTCATTGAATCCGTCATGCACGTGACAAAGCATTATGAGAGATGACCTCGCGTTGATGTCCAAAATTCTCAAGCGAGCTTTTGACCTCGTGGCCTCGCTTTGTGCTTTGATTCTGCTATCACCTCTGATGGTTTTCTGTGCTATTGCCATTCGATTGGATTCCGCTGGTCCGATTTTTTTTAAGCAGGAGCGGGTGGGTCGTTTCGGAAAAAGATTTCATATCCTCAAGTTCAGGACAATGACCCAACAACAAGATCCATCAACCGCTCAGGTCACTGGTGGCGATGATAAGAGAATCACTCGTATCGGAAGGATTCTGCGACGAACAAAGATTGATGAGATTCCGCAGTTTTGGAATGTCTTGAAAGGCGAGATGAGTGTTGTAGGGCCGAGACCCGAGGTCGCTAAATTTGTGGCGCTTTTTCCAAACGACTTCGGGGAAGTTCTGAGCGTGAGGCCAGGAATCACAGATCTTGCCTCTATTTGTTTCGTAGATGAGGAAGCGAGGCTTCGCGGAGCCGCTGATGTTGAAAGACTTTATGTCGAGGAGATTTTGCCCGCAAAGCTTAAGCTCCAGAGTGAGTACGTTCGCGGGGCGAGTTTCATGCTCGATATGAAGATCATCGCTTTGACGTTGGCTGCAGTCGCTGGTTATCGGCGTTTTAGACAATAAAGACGATGAGTTCTTAAGAAGGGCATGGTCCACTCAAGCAGTGCTGCGAGGGGTATTGAAAGCCTGCATAGTTTTCGGGCAATCGGTGGAGCGAGAGTAAGAGAGCGGCTTTCGATTTCGAAACTGGGAAAGAGGCGGGCGATCTCGCTCTTTCGAATCGCACAAACATTGGCATTTGACGGGTTGTCGAAAACAAAATCATAGATCATTACAATGCCAGAGGGTTTGAGAATTCTTGCAATCTCTCGCGCGATGGCAGCGCGGATTTGGGGAGATAGAACGGAAGACAAGACGACGTTCATTGTAATGATATCAAAGAAGCTATCTTCAAACGAAGTGTTTGCAGCGTTAGCTTTCTGTAGATGAAAGAGCGGGTACTTGGACCTTGCAAGGTCTACTCGATGGTCTACTAGATCAATTCCGTAGAGATTTGTGGGTGTAGCCCCCCAATCAAGAAGGCTACCCAGCCAGGAGCCAGAGCCGCAGCCAACGTCTAGGATTGTCTTGTCGGAGAGATCGGCGAATCCTTTCCTCAGGAGCTCCTCAGAAAAAAATCGCCTCAGTTGAAACTGTTGCAGGTGCACTTCCGGCTGTTGGCCGCTGTAGATAGATTTATTTGGGCTCGCATCTCGCTCACGATAGATTCGTGAAATGCGCTCCTCCTCCTGCCTATCAAGAGACATGAATGTATTTTGAGCTATCGAGTGAGGTTTGCAAAGTAATTGTCCGGCGCCGAACGTCTGAGAATCAAAAAATCCCAGATCCCCCGTAAATAACCGAGACCGTAGCCCAAATGGAGAGTCGCAATGGCTACGGGCATCATCATAAGCTCGCCAAGTCCAGAAAACGATTTGATGCTCGAGCCAAGTGCGAGAAGGATGTAGAGGCTGCCGAGCGACAATAGCGTGATTGCCGCTGAGTAAGAAAAAGCGCTCGCACAGAGAAGAAGAAATCCTAAAATCAGCGCTAGAGGTGGGACGAGCTGCCGAAGATTGGTCGCCGTTTTGTGCTTTCGGTTTACAAAGACTTTCCAGTAACCGTACTGCTGATATTGCCAAAAGAGTCTCTTGAGACTGGATCGAACGATGTATTCAGTTGATATGCTTTCGCAAAATAGAATCTTGCCGCCGGACTGGCGCAGTCTGAAGTTGAGATCGTCATCTTGATTTCGATGAAGACTTTCATCGAAAAGCCCAATCTTCTCAAGGGAGGTCTTTCGGTAAATGGGTACTCCCGCCGTGTCGACAAACTGATCTTTTTTGAGAGCTCGAAAGTTTCCTGCTCCTACCCCAACGGGGCTGCTCATCGCCTTTGCAATGGCATTCGAAAGAGGGCTTTCGCCCTTGTTGATAAACTGTCCACCGACACAAACAACTTCCTCGTTAGAAAGCAGGGCTTTGATGCCATCCGAAACATAGTTTGGAGATAAAACATTCCTGGCTCCTACAATACAAACAATGTCGCCGGTTGATTGTTTGATCCCCAGGTTGAATGCGTAGGGCGTGAGCTTCTTCTGGTTCTCAATCAATCTGATTGCCGGCCACCTGGCCTGCCATTGCTCGACGATCCGGCGAGAGGAGTCGTCGCTCATTCCATCAACAATGAGAATTTCAAGTTCACCGTTGTCTAGTTTCTGCTTGTAAAGCGACTCAATGCAGGCGCCGATATGCTCAGCCTCGTTACGGCAGGGAACAATGATGGAAATGCGAGAAGAGTTAGTCATGGTTGCTTTTGTTAACCGCCCATTCCGACTTAACTTGATCGTCTCACATGCGAGTTCCAAATGGCTAGCTGGAAGAGGCTCCACAGCATAAAGCCAGATCTGTCTTCGCCCTCACGATGGCGTCTAATCACGGACTCTAGACTGGGGCGCATGATCGAGAAGTCTTTGAGAAAAGTGTCGTCGAGAAGGTAGCCGCTGAGCATCTCGGAGAGCGGCCCTCTCATCCAGCCGTCAAAGGGAACTCCGAAACCCATTTTGCGACTTTTGAGAATGTCGTCCGGTATTTTCCCTTTCATCGCACGCCTTAAGATGATCTTTCTGTTACCCCCTCGAACCTTCCATTTGCTTGGCAGGTTGATCGCGAGCCTGACTAGATTTTCATCCAGGAGGGGAACGCGCACCTCAATCCCAGCGGCCATCGATGCTCGATCTACCTTTGGGAGATAGGTACTCGGGAGTTGCACGGTAAGATCCGTGAGAAGCATCTGTTGAACGGGCTCGAAATTCCTGAAGCGTTCGGCCGCATGGAGATAGGGAAGAAGTGGATTTGTATTCTTCAGTAGATGCTCTTGCCGCTCTAGCGAAAAAAGTCTTTCAGTGCGGAATCTTGGCGTGACGGCGCTGATTATGTGAGCCATCCTAACTCCCGCGCTGTTTTGATTCATCGCCTCAGCGACTCGGGAGAAGCGAGCGCCCAAAGATCCCAGGCGCCTCAGAAGTGGATCAAAGTGCGTGGGCCAGAGCCTCCAGAGGCGGATTTGATCGAGCGCTGAGTACCGACGATAGCCCCCAAAAAGTTCATCGCCCCCATCACCTTGTAAGACTACCTTTACCAGACCGTGAAGCTCCTTACACATTAAATAGATTGGCAGGTTTGCCGCATCGGCGAACGGCTCATCGTGGGCATTGGCAAGCTCTCGAATCGTCGAGCTCAGGGTACTGCCTCTGATGTGAATCTCGTGGTGAGTCAGGTTTAGGTGCCGTGCGACTCGAGCAGCCTTTGGCATCTCACTCGAATCTTTGGTGAAGTCGAAGTCGGCAGTGAAGCTTTGAAGTGGAGTCTGGCTGGCTTGAGTCGCGGCGGCAGCGATAGCAGATGAGTCGATACCTCCACTTAGAAAAAGACCAATAGGAACATCAGCCATAAGCTGTCGCTTTACGGCAAGATCAAGCGCTGTTTGAACTTCGATTGTCGCCTGCTCCAGGTCAGAAGTCTTTGGTGCTTGGATCAGCCAGTCTTCGATTTTCCACCAAGGCTCAAGGCGCTCGTGGTTTTTTTCAATAACAAGCCAGTGGCCGGGCTCAAGAGATCTAACGCCCGTATAAATTGTGCGTGCCCCGTGTGAATTTCCGTACCAGAGATACTCAGCTAAGCTTTGATCGTCCAAGCGCGTATCAACGTCACCCGCCTCAAGAACCGATTTAATCTCTGATCCAAACGCTAGGCCAAAGCGAGAGGGTGCAAAGAAGAGAGGTTTCACGCCCAGTCGATCGCGCATCAGAAGAAATCGCCTCGAGCTGGGATCCCACAGCGCCAAGGCAAAGATCCCCTCGAGTTTCTTGAGACCATCGAGTCCCCATTGATCGTAAACATTGAGAATGACCTCAGTATCCGAATGACCTCGCCAGATATCACGTCCGAGTTGGGTAAGTTCCCGGCGCAAGTCCAGGTAGTTATAAATCTCTCCATTGAAGGTGATGATAGGACCAGCTTTGCCGAGGCGCATGGGTTGAGCGCCGCTCTCACTTAGATCTAAAATGCTGAGTCGTCGATGACCAAGTGCGACAGGGCTCTCGATGAGTAGTCCGGCAGCGTCTGGGCCTCGCTTAGCGAGGCTGTCCGTCATGCGAGAGACGATTTCGGTTAACTCGGACTCAGTTGCTCTTTGGCCCTGATTTTCGAAGAAGAGGCCCGTGATTCCACACATCTTATCTTTGCTCCGAATCGCGAAATATTCTGAGCGTCTTTGGCCCGAAAGTCCCCAAGATGATTAGCGCACAGATCGCCGCCAGTGAGGCCCGCCAGCTCATGCTCGTGTCGTTGATATCAATGAGGACGACGATGGAGGAAAGTGCTGTGAAAGTTATCAACCACCTCCAATTGAGACCGGTGAAGTTGAGTGCTGCTCGAATCTCGACCTCTCTCAGAGCGGCAAGACAAAGCATTGAAGCCAGATACGCAATGGCAGGAGCAAGGGGGGAAAACAAGAGGCCAAAAACAACCGAGCAAATCGCCGCAACTAAACTGCTGATCAGTCCAGAGAGAAGAGCGGCTCTGACCTTTCCCGACATCGTCAGGATCTGGAAATTGACGGAGGCGATGCTTGAGATCGTTGAGGCCAAGGTCACTAGGACGAGAGTGTGATAGGCTTCAGGATCGTTGAGAGTAAAAAGGCTAAGCCATTCCTTGCCAAAGAAACAAATCAAAATGAAACACAGACCATTCCAAAGCAAAAGAGTGTGGTTTGTCTGACTTGAAAGTTCTTTGATAGATTGAGTTTTCCCCTCTGAAAAAGCCTTGGCTGCTGACGTGCAGATAAACGGATTGAGTGCCGTGACAGCTAGCACGGTTAAAAAATTGATACGAAGAGCAACTGAAACAGAAGCGATGCTCTCCGGTAAAGTAAAGTAGGATGATGCCGTAATGCAAACTGCCGAAAGTCCTGAGTTGAGAATCTGTGTGACACCGAGTGGTGCGCCTAATCTCAGGAGCTGCTTTGCTTGGCTCCAGTCGGAGGGAATGATCTCAGATCCCCTCCACGTTTTATAGGTCGCACTGAGTAGAACAACGAGTCCCACTGCAGCCGCAAAAATATGCCAGAGGCCAGCGGTCAGGGCGCTATCTTGCTTGAGAAGCTTCATGGAGAGAGCGCCGAGACAAAGTATCAAGGGCACGAAAATTGTTTCATAGTAGGAGGTGACTCGTCTTTCCCCGCAGACGATGAGCGCTGAGGCGGCGGTTCGAGAGCCAGCTAGCAAGACTCCGTAGCCCAAAGCCACAATCATGATTGCCAAATCGATCTCAATAGCTCGAGGAAATATGGTCATGAGCCCCCCGATGGCTGCAACGCAGACGAGGCCCGGAACTAATCCAATCAGAGCTGTGCTGATGACTTTTTTCCTCATCAAGGCGGATGTAGGCATGAGAAACACCAGTGATTTATCGAGGCCTCCATTCAAGATATAAAGAAGGAGAGATGCATAGGATAAGCCTATGGTTAGGACTCCGAACTGCTCAGAGCCCATTGAACTGATAAAAAAATACAGCGATGCATAAGTTAGTGGGACCTTAAGCAAGTTTGCCATGCCGAAGCGAAATGAGCTTTGAAGTACTTCCTTTATATTCAAGATGACTCTCTCCAGCTTGAGCTTAGATAAAAAATAACAAACGATCCGAGAAGAAATGCGCTGAATCCCTTGTAAGTCTCTATCGGGGCGCGCATGAGGGAGGGAGCGTAGGCTAAGGCCGTGACAGAAAGTGCGAGAGCGAGAGTGGATCCTGCTTTGCTCAGAGAAATTTTGGGGTCTCGAGCAATCTGATTGGCTTTCCCCCAAACCAATCCCATGATGAAGCCGCCAACGAGGGGGCCTAGCCAGCCGATATTAAGATACCAAGCTGCAGCGTGATGGATGGTGAATCCCTGACCTTGTTTTGCAAAAATGCCCTCGGAGTAAACTTGATATACTCCTTCGGTCCGTGGGAGACCGAAAAACTGCGGAGGAATGCTGACAATTAAATCCCAAAATCCATGTCCCCACTGAATCGGCAAATCCAATTTCAAGATTCCATAGAGCGAAAAGTGAGCAGCAAATGCCTCATTGCTGGTGAGGACATCAAAGGCCCCAATCGTAAACGATTCCCAAAGGTCTTTTTGAGAATCGAGTATGCCCTCTCCTCGTGTGCCATCGATCAGGGCAAAAATCGAAAAACCCAAAGCGGTCATGAGGGCGATCGGTGCAAAGGATAGGCGCCCGCCTGCAAGGCTAAAGCCGACGATACCTGCCAAAATTGCAGAGAGAAGCTCGTGCTTGTCTCCCATAAAAATACTGACTCCAGCCGCTAAAACAATGTTCAGGCCGATCACTAGACCAGACGCTAGTTTCATGTTCTTGAGCTGTTTCTTACTGCCAGCGAAAAAAGCACCAGCTCCTGCAAAGGCTGTCGCCAGCCCCACCTCTCTCAGTGCCATTGATAAAGAGTATCGCCAGTCGGAGTTAAGGGTCGTGAATTTCAAATAGCCAGCTGCATTCCCGACAGCGATCTCTACGAGATGATCCTTGATCAGGAAGAGAGAGATGCCTTGGAGAGTAAGAGCAAAAACTCCCAGTTTGAAAAAGTTTAGGAATACAGGAGGCGATTCTCCGTTTGATTGCTCAGTTCTATTTGTGACGCTGTGGACTCCAGCCACTGCGGCTGAAAAAAACAAAAAGTAGCCAAACATCGTCAGCCAGTATTCATCATCTAACTGCGGGTATATGAGCTTGGAGGACAAGTTGGGTAGTCGCATCCCTGTGGAAAAACCTAAGCTTTCCAGGATGATGAAGGCGCTGCCAAAAAGAGAGAAATAGAAGGCCAGCAGTAATCCAAGAAGAATGGGGACGGATTTGAGGCGATACCAAGTTACGGTAATCAGGGTAAAGCAGATCGTAGTGAAGAGTATCCAAGAGGTGGCGTGGGTCATGATGCCCCCAGCTTCGTTAGCCGAGTATAAACTTCTGAAAGTCGAGCGATCTCCGTTGGCTTGCTGAGGATATCCGCCTTGCTGCGACCATTCGAGCGGCGGCACTCACGAAGAATTGTAACCACTTGGCCTGCAAACGCATGAGCGTTTCTCTCAACGACTGCTGATGGAGCGATTCCTTCGAGAAGATGCCTGACGTCACCAACGTCCACGCTGACAACCGGCAGGTTGCAGCAGATCGCCTCTTTGACCACGTTGGGGGAGCCCTCCGTCAAACTGGCTAGTACCAAGCAATCGGCAGCCGCCATAAAGAGGGGCATCTCTGTCTGATCTGTGGTGCCTGATAAGATAAGAAGCTCGGCATCTGGAGTCTTTTCTTTGACAATTTGAAACATTGCTTCAACGAGTGCTTGTCCTTTGAGCCCTGGGCGACCGCCAGAGCTAAACAGAATGTATTTGCAATTCGCCTTGAGTTGAAGTCTTTGGCGACATTCCACTTGTGACATTGGTAAAAACATTGCGGTATCCACCCCGCTTGGAATAATGCTTAGCTTTTCTGCTTTAACAAAAAACAGTTTTTCGCTCAGACCGCGACTGACGCAGATGACGTGATCACAGAGTGATGCAAAAGCTCTCGATGTAAGGGCTGAGATTCGGGATGAGAGTGTTTTTGCATTGTTGATATCGGAGCCTCGAAAGGTGACAACCAAAATGGTTTTGAAAAAAAATTTAGCATAGAGTCCCAGCAGAAGATTCACTCCTCCGTACTGACAGTGCACAAGTGCAAAAGACTTTTGCTTCAAGAGTCGATGAAAAGAGAGAAAGCTGCGATAGAGGCCTCCGAGGCTTCGTCGCTCAGCAAACCAAAACACCTCCTGCTGAAAACGAGAATCTAACCTTCCAATGGTGTCGCGAATAAATTGATAGTTGCGGGTATTCTGAGCATCTGGAACAATTTGCAGGAGGGGTTTGCTCATATTGTGATCTTACCGAAACACACTTTTATTTCCATAGAGATTAGAAGCCATGCTGAAACCAATTGTTGAAAATAAAAACCTATTCATCACAGCCCTAGTAATCACCAGCGCGATTGTTTTGGGGGTGTGTTGGATTCTACCTTCCAAATATTCGGCGACATCAAAGATTCTCCCCACGGAGAAGCAGGAAGGCATGGGCATGGCCTCATTGCTGAACCAGTTGCCACTAGCGCAGTTGGCGGGGCAAAGCTTGGGCGCTGATCCTGCACTGTTGATTCTGGGAATGATTCGATCTGATTCCGTTGTCTATGGTGTGCTCAAGCGTTGTGCGCCCGATTTGGATGCTTTGCTGGCGAGGGCGGCTGAGGATCCAAAAAGTCAAATTGAAGCCGCTGAGGCGGCTCGCCGGTTGTTGCGATCAAGCTCCTTTTCTCGCGATCGCGCTGGCATTGTTGAGATCACTGCTCAAGCTGAGACGCCAGAGCGAGCTGTTTGTTTGGCCAATGGTTACGTCGAAGCTCTGAATGATTATTTCAAAGAGACAACCGTCTCTCGAATCCGCTCGAAGCGTCTGTTTGTGGAGGCTCAGCTTGATGAAGCGGTAAAAAGTCTCAATCAAATCCAGCGCGCTTTGATCAGCTTCCACGAAGGATCCGGACTGGTCCAGATCGACTCGCGGTTCTTGAGTGCCCTTGATCGAATGTCGGAGAAGCTTCGACAGCAGTCATCTGATCAGCTCGAGCGAGGACTAATGCGAGAGCTTTTTCTTGAAAGTACAAAGTCGGGATCTGGAGAGAGCGATGCAGGGGATGGCCGGCTTTCAAAGATAAACAGAGACGATTTGGTTTCGGGTCGCAGCTCAAGAAACTATACGAATGTTGCGATTGATAAGATTCCTGCACTCAAGCTCTATTTTTTACGGGCGAAGCAAGATGAAAGAGTTGCGCTTGAGTTGGTTTCGATGCTTCGTCAACGACTTGAGCTGTTGAAGCTTGAGGAGTTGGACGATGCGCTAAAGTTTCAGGTTCTTGAGAGGGCATCTCCTCAGTTTAGGGCTGTTTGGCCGAGACCTTTAGTGGCACTTTTCTTGGCGAATATGCTCGTCATCGTCGCATTGCTCGCCCTTTTGCTCTTTTCAAATCGCCTGAAGACAATACGCGCTTAAGGCCGCTCTTCTACTTAAGCGCCGTAATGGTTATCCCTGTTGTGGATGCGATCTTAAACAAAATCTCGGTAATGTCCTTGGTGGTGGCGAGCCAAGAAAACTGCGAGATGTCTTTGGGAACAAGAATCGCATCTCCGGTTTCGACCTTGGTTTGATAGAAGTTTCTTAACAGAAATCCTCGGCGCTGGCGGCGCGAGATCACAGAGCCATCGGCTTTCACAATAAAAATGGAGTCTGTGTCGGCATTGACCGTCGGCCCACCAGCCATATCCAGATAGTAAGAAACCGTTTTACCTGACAGATGTACGATGGAAGTGGGATTATAGACTTCACCCATCACCGTCACAACAGACGGTGTTGGCGGAATAGTAAGAGAATCTCCGGCCTCAAGGGGAATATCAAACCTCGATCCTCGGAATTTGTTCAGGTCCGCAAGTTGAATGACCATCCGTCCGGTCACTTCCGCTTCTTGCAAGTTTCGAAGCATCGCTCGTCTTGCAATGGTTGCTTCCTGAAGACCTTGCTTATCCTGAGCGCTGATGGACTCATTGGGATTGATGGTCTCTTGCAAAATAGCCTCTTCAAGCTGCGCAATTTGCTGCTTTAGAGTCTGGGCTTGAAGCTCACGAACCGATTTTCGAGTGAAGACGGCCCCGTTGAGAAAGGCCTTGTCTGTGAATCCCCCGGCTCGCTCAAGCACCTGGCTGAGCTTCTCCCCTGGCAAAAAGGGATAAGTTCCAGGGAATTGCACTTCTCCCGTGAGTGCTACAAAGTTTTGAGACTCCCAATTGGAAAGTCCAAAAATGAAAACTCGGTCTTTGGGTTGCAAAGTTGGATTGTAGGTTGGATTTCCTTTGAGCGTCTCCGCAAGATTGACCTGAAGTCGATCGGCCACGAGTCGATCATTGTCGATGCGATAGCGTGCGATTTCAGCATTCGCTTTGTAGGCGTCTTGCGTGATGTTTCCCGCCATAAAAATCAAGTCACGAAGCTTCATCCCATCAAAGTAGAAGTATTCACCGGGTTTGTTCACGCGTCCCGTGACGGTGACCTTTTCTCTGAGATTGAGTTCAGTCTTTGAAAAAACAATGATTTCATCTCGCTCTTGAAGCTTAATGTCTTGAGATTTGTCCCCAGAAACAGTAGCTCGAAGGTCCGTAAAGATAGATTGCCGTTCATCCTTGGGTGGAACAGTTCGTATGATTTGAACAAAATCGATGTAGGGTTCGGGCAGAAGCGAATCAAAAGAAGGAATCAGGGATTTGAGCGTCATGCCTTCACGAAACTCATAAGCCCCTGGTCGTTTGACATAGCCCCTCAAGAAAACTGTCTTTCGAATCTGAGACTGAACAGGAAAAACTTTAACGAGATCCCCATCTTCAGCCGATGTGCTCAGCTCAGATGCTTTCAGCTCCTCCGCTGTCGCCGTTTGCAGATTGGCAGGAATCTGGACGTCTTTGGTGACTCGCTCCTTGTTTTGATTTACGCGCTGAAGTTCCAGTCGACCAGCTTCTCCTGTGAAGGTGAGGCCCCCTGACATCTCAAGAAGATCAACAAGAGTTGTTTGGGAAAGAATTTCGTAAATCGCAGGACGTTTGACGTTGCCAGCAACGGCAGCCACCTTTCCAACGACTGGTACTAGGAGGACATCTTGGGACTGAAGTTTTGGCCCAACGCTTTTTCCTTTAATAAGAAAGTCGTAGAGGTCTACGGTAGCAATCGTTTTGTTGTTCCGAACGACTTGTATGTTTCTTAGGCTCCCTCGCTTCGATGGACCGCCTGCGTGAAAGAGAACATTGATGGCTGCCGAGGTGGCGGGCACCGAATAAGATCCAGGGCGGGTGACTTCGCCAACAACAAAGACATCGATGTTTCGAATCGTGTCAAAGGTAATTCCCACTTTGATTCCGGAAAAAAAACTTGAGAGGCGTTTTTCAATTTTTTTGTTCATCTCAGAATAGGTGTCGCCCCAGACTTTGATGTTTCCGATTTTCGGAATGAATATAGTTCCATCGCGTCGCACAGTGACGGAGTGTGTGAAGTTGTTGGAGCCCCACACATTGATGGTGAATGAATCGCCCGGACCAACCACATAGTCATTGGAGACCGGAACATCCTCAAGGGGTGCAAACTCCTCAGGTGTTTTGCTAAAAAGATCATAGCCAAATTGCTTAAGATCTCTCGAAATCTGACCTGGAAAGTTTCCAAAGAAAACTTGTTCAACGGGAGATCGGCTTTCAGCCAAAGTTGATTCCTCTTGGATGGCTGAGCCCAGTGTTCTTGGGCTCCGGCCATCTTGCATTCTAAGTTGAGAGGGTTGAGTGGTGTTTTCATCAGTCAAATCAGCTTCAGAATGGGTTCGCCTCTCATGTTCGAGCTGCTGTTTGCTTTGAAGAGGGCGTGAGAGACCCTGAAGAGTTTCGGGCTCATCTCTTTGGCCAGGAACTTTTTCGAAAGTTTCATGTGAGGGCAGCGCGCCTGATCGCTTAGCGCTTTCCTCCCTGAGCATATTCTTGCGCTCAAGCTTTTGTTTGAGTGCCGCTTGTCGCTCTTCTTTGGCCTTTTGCAATTGTTGCTCACGGATGAGTTCTTCTTGATTAAGGAACGGCTGATCCATCCCGGGAAGTGAATCAATCGAGGGGTTTCTTGTGGGCAGACTTTGTGCCAACAGACTTTGAGAAACCAAAAGACAGCAGAGTGTTGTAAAAAACCGCATAGAAATCCCCCCTAAACGTTCATTGTACGGTTTTAGAAAAGGTGCCAGCAAGGCGAAAAGCCCGAGGGATTCCAATCGTTTGAAATCAAATGATGCGCCGCATTTTGACTCTCCGTGTCAGCCCTGCCAACTAATCAAAACGAATGGTAAGCCCTGAGTTGAGAACAAAGAAATCGGCGTTGAGGTAGTGGAGGTAGCCGACATCCAATGATGAGCCTTCCGTGGGTAGGAGACTGAGGCCTGCCGACCAAGCTCGATCCGCAGCATGAATGTCACTGAGATAGCCCCCTCGTAGCATCATATTTTCCCCAATCAGAAGCTCTCCTGCCATTTGAGCATAAACTTTATTTGGCTCTGGGAGGCGTTCAAAGTTAAACGCCAGTCGAATCGTTTCGAGATTGAAGCTTCCGCCTCCTCCAAAGCTCAAGGGGAGGTCGGGATTTTCTGTATCGGTTCGGTAAAGATTGGCTCCCCAGATTGAAAGTGTGAGATTCTCGCCAAGTAAGGCAAGAGCTCCTGCTGAAATCGAAAAAGCGGTTTTGTCTGATGGAAGTTCGAAGCTCGAAAGCCGATTTTGGATTCCGACCATCAGAAAGCCGTCGTAGGAGTAACTACTGGCAAGTACGTAGTCGTAAAATCGGCGTGACTCAGTTCTAGCCATATTGAATAAAAATCCCCAGTGAAGTGGATCCTCTGTTTTGCCATCCATGAGAGCGGCTGTGATTCCAAAATTATCCCGAGTGTTTTCGAGAAAGGTTCCAGTAGTTGCAAACAGCCTCGCCTCAGAGTTTCGAGAAAGACCGGCAGGATTTAGATAGAATGCACTCGAATCATCGGCGATCGATGAGTATGCGCCCGCCGCACCAAGACTTCGAGCTGATTGTCTTAGGTAGTCCATTCCCCAAACAGATTGAAGCGGCTGGGACATAAATCCAGCCGATAGGCAGATCAGTAGTTTTTGAACGCCGCGATTCACAATTCTCCAATCTCTATTGTCCTCCCTCAAAATCCGAGAAGCAAGTTCGCTGACCAAAACAGTGTGGGCATGACGCAGGCCTTTGGCGCAGCTGCTCTTAGCGCTTGATGAGGACTTTCGAGCGAGCTACTTTGACGTCATGCAGAGATTTTTTCTTTTGTGTGCTGGTGTGTTCCTGATCTCAAGTGCTTCTCTCAATGCGAGAACAATTCCTCCAACAACGGAGAGATGGGGGTTGGGTGTTACCTTGGGGGAGCCGATGGGAGTTTCAGGAAAGTATTGGCTGAGTGAGCGAGTAGCTTTTGATGGCGGAGTCTCTTATTCATTTGATCGCTATGTTTTGGTGGGGGCTGCAGCCTTGTTTCATTTGACGAGAGGATTCCCGGATCTTGAGGAAAATGTGGGTGGTCGCTTTCGCCCCTACGCTGGTGCGGGACTTGGACTTGGTGTTTCAACCGATGAGGATCGAGACAATAGCGCTTTGTTTTTTGTGAAATTTCCTTTCGGCCTTGAATGGCTGCTGCGGGAAATTCCGATTGGCGTGTTCGTGGAGCTTTCAATGGGGTTTAGCCTTATCCCCGATGCGGATGCGCTGATCTACGGCGGGCTGGGCGCTCGCTATTATTTCTAACGAGGCGAGGGTCAGGTGGGTGGAGTTTTCCTGTTCTTTGCCTTGACGATCTCAGGATCTCCTGAAAATTTTATCCATCGTATGACTAAAGCTGCAGATGAAATTAGCGTGGAAGATCTCAAGGCCAAGGAATCATCCTTTCGAATTATTGATGTCCGTCGCCCGGATGAGTGGGTGGGCGAGCTCGGTCATATCAAAGGGGCAACTCTGGTTACGCTGGAAACAGATTTTGAGGCCTATCTTGGAAAACTGCCAAAGGATCAAAGCTATGCCATCGTTTGCCGCAGCGGAATGCGCTCGGCACGAGCGGCAGAGATGGCTTTGGCTCAGGGCTTCAAAAGCGTCGTTAATGTCAAAGGCGGCATGATTGCTTGGAATGCCAAAGGTTTTGAGGTTGAGCGCTAGGCTCTTTCCCGCTACAAGGTGTTTCAATTGTTAAGGTTCCGAAGCAGAGCGAGGACCAGTGATTGAGCAGCAGTTGGAGGTGAAGTTTCCTGTGGAAAACTTCACCGCTACTAGTAGGCTCGATTAAGGTTCCGAAGCAGAGCGAGGACCAATATTAGGAGAGATGGGTGAGTGGTTGAAACCGCACGCCTGGAAAGCGTGTATACCGGAAACGGTATCGGGGGTTCGAATCCCCCTCTCTCCGCCAGTCTTAGGCTATCGTTTGAA
>CAZZLQ010000032.1:0-27148 GCA_964655245.1 uncultured Bacteriovoracaceae bacterium
CACAGCCTTGGTGAGCCATTACCTCACCACCTAGCTGATAGTGCGCGGGCCCCTCTATCGGTGATAGGTCTTACGATCCCCATCTTTAACCCCTGAATCTTCAAGATTCTGTGGTCTCTCCGGTATTAGCCCTTCTTTCGAAAGGTTATCCCGAACCGTTAGGCAGGTTACCCACGTGTTACTCACCCGTGCGCCGCTTTACTCATACCGAAGTACTTTCTCGCTCGACTTGCATGTGTTAGGCACGCCGCCAGCGTTCGTTCTGAGCCAGAATCAAACTCTCCAAGTTTAAACGTAATGTTAAACAAGATCTCGCGTTAGCGAGACCGGAGATGACTCGGCCGAAGGCAGTTTCTTTTGACGAATCAATCGAAACCACCCGGTTTGGTCATCAAATCAAAACGATCTGAATATCCGCTTCATAAAAAATGAACGTGGACAAGTTGCTATTTAACTTTCAAAGAACATCTCTCCCAATTTCTGGAAGTATTGAGACAATCCCCGGGAGTCATTCGAAAATCAAGTGAATTTCGCGACTTCCTGCGACGTTCAACGTTCACAAGTAATCGTCAAAATCCGGAACATTGGCAACGAAATTTTTTGTGATTTTTTTTAAGTATTTTTTTGAGCCCAAATGGAACGCTGAAAATCAGATCTTAGCCCAGTTGGCGCCAAAACCTGAATCAACCACTAAAGGCACGGAGAGCCGCTTTATCGGCGTTTTAGACAAATCTTCCATTTCGGAAACGATCAACTTTTGAACCCGATCCCGCTCAGATTCCAGGACCTCAACCACGAGTTCATCATGGACTTGAAGCAACATTCGACTCTTCAAACATTCATCACCAAGCCGTTGGTAGATACGAACCATCGCAGATTTCATGATATCTGCCGCCGTTCCCTGAACAGGCGCATTCACAGCGATTCTCTCTGCAAACTGTCGAAGGCTTGGGTTTTTAGAGTGGATGTCTGGAAGAGGACGCTTTCGACCAAACAGGGTTTCTGTATAACCCAGATCCCGAGCTCGCTTCACAGAGTCTTCCATATAGGCCTTCAAGCGCGGAAACTGCGTAAAGTACGACTCAATGAAAGACGCTGCCTCAGAGCGAGAAATTTTGAGTTGCTGCGAAAGTCCAAATGCTGAAATGCCATAGATGATTCCGAAGTTGATCGCCTTGGCTCGAGAACGAAACTCTTTATCATCTGAGCCAAAGATAATTTTCGCGGTCTCAGCATGAATATCGCGCCCGCGACAAAACGCTTCAATCATGGCCTCATCCCCAGAGCAATGCGCAAACAGCCGCAACTCCACCTGCGAGTAATCCGCACTCATGAGCCAATAGCCCTCTTTGGGGATAAAGGCCTCGCGAATACGCATTCCTTCTTCGGTTCTGGCGGGAATATTTTGAAGATTGGGCTCGCTGCTACTCAATCGTCCAGTTGCTGTGCCTGTTTGATGATACTGAGTATGAATACGTCCATCTGCACCGACCAACTCGGGTAAGACATCAACATAGGTCGACAGCAGCTTACTCAGAGAGCGAAACTGTAAAAGCTTTTCAGGAAGAGGATGCTCGGCCGCTAAATCCTGCAATACAGATTCGTCTGTCGAAAAGCCGGTCTTGGTTTTCTTGGTCGCAGGGAGCTTGAGTTTTTCAAACAAAATGGTCTGCAACTGCTTCGGCGAGTTGACATTGAACTGCTCTCCGGCCAGGGAATAAATCTCAGATTCAACAGCCGTGAGCTTTTTGTGAAGCTCCAGCGAAAGCTTGGACAATTGATCTCGAGAAATCTCGATGCCCAAAGACTCCATCGAGCCCAAAACCTCGGCGAGTGGCGTCTCAACTTTATGGTACAACCAAGCAAGCTTTTCATTTTTTTCGATATCAGGAAGAAACTTTTCATGAAGCAACAAGGTCAAATGCGCATCGCGAGCCGCATAGTCCTTGGCCTCCTCAAGGGGTACTGTCGAGAAATCTTCTGAGCCCTTAAGCAAAGCATCAAGATCTCCCTTCCGCTCTCCCAGGAATTCCTGAGCCAGGTTATCCAACGAGAAACTACGTCGATCAGAGTGCAGTAAATACCCCTGAAGCATGGTATCTTCCATCGATCCCGTCCACGAGAACCCCTCCCGCTTAAGAACCTCGAGATCAAACTTCAGATTATGAGCGATCAAGGCACTGGCCTTGAGCTTCAGTAGGCTCGCCAATAGACCCCGGCAGTCCTCCTCTGAAACACCGGCTCCTGGATGTCGCCAAGGCACATACCAGGCCTCCTCGGGCGACCAAGCCACAGAATAGCCAACGGCTCGAGATTGCTGCCGATTAAATGAATTCGTCTCAAAATCGAGCACAAAGCGGCCGGCCTTCTGAACTGATTTTTCAATATGCTGAAGATCCTTTACCGACTCGACGAGCTTGAGATTTGCGGTCGAAGCCTTAGGCACAGATGGCTCCGCTGGCATACCTTCCGCGCGGCTCTGGAGAAGATCCCCGTATTGAACCAAGATCTTTTGACAGTCCCAACTAAACAGAAAATCCGAAAGTCCCTCTGAAAGAGGCAGCTTTACCTGGTGCAGGAGCTTGTCAGAAATCATGAGGTCTTCCTTGAGAGAAACCAGCCGCTGACTCAGCTCTAAAGTTTCCCTTCCGTTGGCCACTTTGTCCCGAAGCTTGGGAGACAGCTTGGATTGGTTTTGGATCAAGCCTTCGATCGAGCCATAATCTTTGAGCAACTGCGCCGCGGTTTTTGGACCAACGCCATCCAGTCCTGGAATGTTGTCGGAACTGTCCCCCATCAAAGACAATAAATCTCGCATCTGATTAGGACTAACTCCCCACTTCTCCTCAACAGCGGCAGCATCAATGATTTTGTCTCGAAAGCTATCGTACAAAACTACATTCTCTCCGATGAGTTGGGTTAAATCTTTGTCTGACGAAACGATGACGATTTTATGATCAGCCCTAAACTTTTTCACCGCACTCGCGATCAAATCATCAGCCTCAACCCCCTCCTCTTGAAGCTGCTCGAGCCCAGAAACCTTCACCATTTCACGAATGGCTACGATCTGATCAGAGAGATCTGGAGGAGGAACGGCTCGGTTTGCCTTATAGTCAGGATAAATCTCCTTTCGAAAGGATGGCTTCTTTGAGTCGAAAACCACGATACAGCCCTCCGGCTGCTTGTCTTTGATGAGCTTCAACAACATCGAAGCAAAGCCTGAAACCGCATGCGAGGGGCGCCCTTTCGATGAAAGTGGCTGTAACGCGTAGTACGCGCGAAAGACAAACGCACTCGCATCAATCAAGAACAGAGCATTTTGCAAACTATTGGATGAGTCAGAAGTTGATTGTGCGGGCTTCATGGAGCTTCATGAAGATCTCCCGGCATCGAAAGACGATCAAGGAAAATCTCGCTGGCCGCACGATTTCCCGGGACCAGCGAGACACTAGAAATTAAGACTTCGAGGAAGTCTCAAACTCATCAATCTTTTTTTGGAGCGCTGAAATTCGTTTGTTCAAGCGATCGATCTCCCCACGAGTGGGCACATTCAGCTTGGCCAAAAGCAATTCCAACCCTTGAGAAGCTCCCTTTTCCAAATCCTTGCGAACTTGCTCAGCCCGAGCAGCAACATCTTCTTTCTTGAGCGAGCGAGCTTGCTTGATCAGAGACTGAACATTCTTCATTTGAGTCTCACGAAACTTATCCGCGGATTTCATTGCCTCACGAACTTGCTTCTCAGCATTCTTCTCAGCATTTTTTACTTTCCCGACGATAGTTTCTAATTTTTTCTTCATTTCTGCTTGATTCATACAGACCTCTTTCCGTCTCATTTATAGCAGAACTTCAGGGTAAAACGTAGAGGGCTTAGGCTGAAACTTTAGGAGGACGACCAATGGTGCCAAGCTTAATCTTCTTGGGATCTTTGACCTTTTCCTTGCGAACGAGACTAATGAACACCCTCAAGACGTCCGGTTCAATCTTTCCAGCGTCACAGTCTGCCTTGATCAAATCAAATGCTTCTCGAACGCTAAACTTCTTGAAGCGGAAGGGACGCTCCGACGTCATTGCGTCAAAGCGATCAAGAAGTGTCAAAATATCGAGCACGAGCGAATTCGTTTTAGAACCCTGAGGATATCCCGTGCCAAGACGATCCTCTTGGTGCTGCAAGCCCACCTCAGCGCACATGTGATTCACTTCACCCCAATAAAACGCGTTCAGTACAAAGCTCGCCAAAGGATGCTCCTTGATCGATTGCATTTCAGCCTCGAGAAGAGCTTCGGACTTCTCAAGCAGCATGGGCGCGAGCCGGGTCTTTCCCAGATCATGGCACAACAGTGCGAGAAACGTTTTTTTCACAGTCGGAGGCGATTTGATCCAGTACTCCAGAAGTCGAGAGCCAACAACCGCTATCACCAAAACATGACGATACGCATACGGATCTCGAAGCCTTTGAAGCTTGAGTTCATCAAAGATTACTGCGGGTGCCCAAAGCTCACCAAGCCACTCACGAAAGCTCGGCGTCCACCCTTCGAGAGCCTTCTTGTATGGGTCCATCTCGAAGACAGACAAAAGATCATCCATCACTTGTGGAGAGTCTTTAAACTTCACTTTTTTCTTAAGATACTCACCAGTGAGGGCCGCTTTCTTGGACCACTCCAGGACATTCGTGCCAGCGGGAACGAGTTCCTTGCCCTTAATGTCTTTCACCGGTTGAGAGAGAACAACTGACACACTTAAGGGTATCAATTTTTATTAAAGTCTTCAAAGACCTTCAGGGAATCCCCAGGCAAAATAACGATCTCGCGCTCATGACTGCCACAAGAGTTTTGAGGACACTTGATTCTGACACGATGCCGTCCTGCCGGCAGCGCCATATTGGTGACAGGCGTTTCAAATGAAGCTCGGTGGTTCGATGCGTCAATTGAGATGGAAGTCTTTGGCCATGAATTGAATGTCAATCGACCTGACTGAGGCATCCAAGATGTCAGCGCCAACGTCAGACACAAAAGACTCGCTACCCTCCAAACAAGAGGGCTCGTGATCAGCCTATTCACAGGAGTGATCGGCGTCTTCTCGACCGATCGACCTTGGCGCATAAAAAATGACCTCTCAGGCAAAACGGAAATGCGCATCGAACTCCGTACGAAACGGCTCGGCAGCACCTGATCCATAACAAGTCTTCGCACGTCTGCTCGAAGCGTCTCAGATGCGGCCAGATCGTCGCCCATCATCGCTTCGATGATTTTACCGACTGCAAAACAATCGCTCGCTGCAGACGGCTCGATCGAGCTTTTATCATCAGGATTTCGATACAAACTCTTTCCCCGTACCACAAAGCCATGAGGCTCAACGCCCTCGCGCGATGAGCATGCAAAATCAATGAGCTGAACAAAACCATGAGGATCAATGATCACATTTTCCGGCGACACATCACCATGAACAATTCCTCGGCCGTGAATGAAGCTCAGAGTTTCAACCAAGGCAGAAGCCAACTCTTCACAGAAAGTCGTTCGCTCACGAATGGACAAATCATGAACGAACCCCTGAAACGCATCGAGCGAGATGGCCTGCCGGTCTTCGAAAACAAGAACGGCTGTCCGCATTCTTTTCGCAGAGGACTTCGTCTCAATTCGACAGGCGCGGACAACACCTGGATGTTTCAAATCAGAAAGAATCGTAAATTCTCGAGCCTGCAGACGCTCATACTGCGGTTGCCCCTGAAATCGTGGATGCAAAGTCTTCTCGATTTCTCGATGTCCGTTGGAGTAAATCCTACGGCAGATCAATGCCGTTCCACCACTTGCCAACTCTTCTCGACAAGCCACAGAAAATCCCATCGGGTCAGAGACTGCTCCCAAAAAGGATTGGCGGATGAATTGCGGGAAACTGAGCCCCATAAATCGCCGCTCTTCTACTGCAAAATCGACAATGGTCAATCACTCGAGCTAGGACTTTCGAGCATTTCCAGACGCTCCTGTTTAAGCTTTCTGAAAATCGACTGATTCTTAAGAGCCTGTCCCATCAAGAGCTGCCACAACAGAAAGAACGAAGTGATGATCACAACTCCCGAAATGGCAAACTCTATGAAGACAGACCCCCTCAACTGAGACTGAAGTCTGGCCTTCAATGATTGAAGTTTCCCACGTTTCGGCGCACCTTCCCCTCTGAGTCTTTTACAATCTGGCGAGCATCCATTGTCTCGGATTCCCCGGCAAGCCGATTGGCTGCGTTTTGGATCTTCACCCTCAGGGTATCCCCGAGGATAGTGACGATGCCAATGGATCCGACTGCAATGAGAGCAATCAGAAGTAAGTACTCCAGCATGGTTTGTCCCCTCTGACTTTGAAGTTGTTGAATGTGCTTTTCGTTCATGAAGACTCCTTTCGAACGAAATCAAAGCAAGTTGAACTCCAAGCACTGAGGAGAGTTCAGGAAGTCACCGCTCAATCGACAATTGCCGGAACACGAAAGATCATCCGAGAGTCGAACAAAGACTACTTTTTGGATAGAAGAATACGGACCCCAGATCGCTCGAGAAAAACCTTATCAAGCGACATCGTCCTGCCGCCTCGTGAGCCCCACTCAAGAATCTCCATACCATCCCCTGAATCCAGTCGCTCAATCAGATAGTCTCTGAGAGAAACGAAAATCTTGAACTCGGGAGAAAAGGAAGATTGCCAAACCCAAACTTCATGAGCGTTTCGTTTCCCCTCAAAAGTAACTCCCACACCCCCGTCTTCATCCTCCTCAGACCCCGCTTTCGAAGCATGGCGATGCGAAGACGCATGAGACGATCCAGTAAAGTCATAGCCAATTCGATCACCAGGCTGGCCAGCCACGATCCAACTCTTTCCTTGAGAAAACCAGCGGAAACTTAAGGGAACAAAATCATCACACTTATAAGTCGACTGGGGGCAGCGCCATTTTCCCTGAGACCAAGTCCAGGTTTCAGTCCCCGCTGGGGAAGTCACCAGCCAATCACCATCAAACTTAAAATTGACAGGCGCATAGGCCTTTTTGATTCGCTCAACCAACGAGCCTCGATCGAGAACTGAGAGGTCCTCATTCGCACCCAACAACAAAAGTCCAAGCAAAATTTTCATTGCATCTCCTTCATCAGCTTTCGAAGCCCCTCTTTGAGGGGACTTTGAAGCGCGTAATACAGCGTCGCCTCCAGAAACCCGAGTCGATCTCCGGCGTCGAAACGTCGCCCCTCAAGCACATGCCCAAACAACTTACCCTTCTGAGCAAGAGCATTGAGTCCATCGGTCAACTGAATCTCCCCAAGCGCGCCGCGATTCTGCTGCTCCAACAACTCAAAGATCGATCGAGGCAAAAGATAGCGACCGACAATGGCTAAACGAGAAGAAGTTTCTCCAGCCTTAGGCTTTTCAATACACCGGCTAATCATCCCCGTCTGAGGATCAAGCTCGCAAATTCCGTACTTGCCTACTTCTGATTGAGGAACGCTCATTAACAAAACAACGCCAGCACTCTGCTCAACAAGTCCCTTCGCCTGGGCAAAATTCATCAGCTGCTTCAACCCAGCGACGGGCGCTTCGATCAAATCATCACCCAGTGCACAGCCAAAATGACTCGAGCTGACAAGGTGCTTGGCCATCAAAACAGCATGACCCAATCCGAGCATTTCCTTTTGTCGAACACTCTGAACAGACACCATTTTGGAAAGACCCCTGATCATTTCCAAAAGATCTAACTTCTTCGATCGCTCCAAAACCGTCTCGAGCTCCGCCGAAACATCAAAGTGATCTTCAATCGCAGACTTTCCACGCGACGTCACAAAAATGACTTGATCAAGACCTGACCGAACAACTTCCTCAACGACATACTGAATGGTCGGCTTATCAAAAATCGTGAGCATTTCTTTGGGGATCGACTTCGATGCGGGCAAAGATCTCGTTCCATAACCTGCAGCGGGAATAACGACGGGAAACATTCCGTTATGTTAATGGGATGAAATGAAGAGAGTCTATTGTTGTTTCAATAACACCAGCGCACGTTCTTGCTCTTTCAGGCTCAGATCGAATGGATTTTCTTTCCTCTTCATGGCGAGATACTTTTCCGCGGCGGCAACGTCACCAGCCTTCAGAGCCGCCTGAGTCACAACATCCAAAGTAGACCTTCGAGAGTCTTCTTCCTGATCCCTGGCTAACGAGTTCGCACCCAGGTGCACGGCTTCCTTGTATCGTCCATCGCGAAACGCCTCTGCAGCTAACAATCGATAGGGACCTGGATTTTCGGGCTCGGACTTGATGGCATGAACCAAAACCTCCCGGCGCTTCGACCAGTCCTGACGATGAGCATAAACATCGCTCATCACCATCGCAACATGAGCACTTCCAGGATGCCGATCGTACAAATCAGCAATCATCTGTTCGCCATCAACTCGACGCCCTTGCAACTCTGATATCGACAGGATCCCGTACAAAGCCTCCAGCTGAGTGGGCTCTACTGCCACCACTTCTTTCATTCGCGCCAAGCCCTCGTCCAGCTTTCCCTGGATCGCATTCACCTCTCCAAGAGTTGCCCTCGCAAAGAAGTTTTCTGGATCATACTGAATGACCCGCTCTAAAGACTTCTCAGCCTCAATCCAGTTTTTGGCGTCAAAAAAATAATCAGCCCGAATGGCCCAGTACTCAGGGACGTGAGGATTCTGACGAATCAAATCCTCGAGATGCTGCAAAAAATCAGCCTCTTGCCCCGATGACAAAAGGCTGACGAGCGTCTCTAAATTCTGAGCCAACGCTGCCTCTGACTTGAGTTCATCAGCAGCCGTTGCTCTTGCTGACATCGACTTTGGTTTGAGCGACTGCCATGAATGCGGCTTATGAAGTTCATCTACCGCCATGGAAGCAGGTTTGGAGCTCATGAATGGAATGGGCAAAGACTCGGGACTCAGCAAAAGAGTGACGAGGCCCGCAAGACTCAAAACGGCAGCACCAACAGAACCCCAAAAAAACGTCTTTGATCCCATAAAAGTGCCTTATCTTTAACAGATTTTGAAACTTCTCTAAAGGGGCCAAAAAATGACCGGGTATGGGTTGACCAGCCAGGAATCGTCCCTATTGTGCTGGAAAGAGGAGTTTTTACAATTATGGGACGATGTATAGGAATTGACTTAGGAACGACGAACTCGGTTGTGGCGATCATGGAAGGTGGCCAACCCAAAGTTCTTACCAATGAAGAAGGCGGACGAACCACGCCGTCTGTCGTAGGCTTTGCCAAAGATGGGAGTAAGCTTGTCGGGCAAGTGGCCAAAAGACAGGCTGTGACGAACCCTCAAAACACGGTGTTCTCAGCCAAGCGCTTTATCGGCCGGACCTTTGAAGAAGCGAAGGATGAAATCACCAAAGTTCCCTACAAAGTTGTTCGCGGCGAGCGAAACGATCCCCGCTTCGACATTCAAGGGAAGAATTACACCCCTCAAGAGATCTCCGCTCAAGTTCTGATGAAGCTGAAGAAGGCGGCTGAAGACTATTTGGGTCAACCTGTGACGGAAGCTGTAATCACGGTGCCCGCTTACTTCAATGATTCACAACGACAGGCAACCAAAGATGCCGGTGCGATCGCCGGGCTCGAAGTGAAAAGAATTATCAACGAGCCGACTGCGGCCGCTCTTTCTTACGGATTAGACAAGAAGAAAGATGAAACAATCGTTGTTTATGACCTCGGAGGAGGAACTTTTGACATCTCCGTTCTCGAAGTAGGCGACAACGTCGTTGAAGTTAAGGCAACCAATGGAGATACTCACCTCGGAGGAGATGACTTTGACATTCGAGTCATGGATTGGCTCATTCAGGAATTCAAAAGGGACCAAGGAATCGATCTATCGAAAGATCCGATGGCGGTTCAACGATTGCGAGAAGCCTCAGAGAAAGCCAAAGTCGAACTCTCGACGACCCTGGAAACAGAGATCAATCTTCCTTTCATCACGGCTGACGCCTCAGGCCCCAAGCATCTTCAGGTAAAGTTAACTCGAAGCAAATTTGAATCGCTGATCGAAGACCTTCTTCAAAAAAGCCTCGAACCCTGCCGTCAAGCGATGAAGGACGCGGGCATTGAGAAAAGCAAGATCGACGAGGTCGTACTGGTCGGAGGAAGTACAAGGATTCCTCGCGTTCAACAACTCGTCCGAGATTTCTTTGGAAAAGAGCCCAACAAGTCGGTCAACCCCGACGAAGTCGTGGCGATCGGAGCGGCTGTTCAAGCAGGAGTTCTTACGGGTGATGTGAAGGATGTTCTTCTTCTCGATGTCTGTCCGCTTTCGCTGGGCATTGAGACCTTGGGTGGCGTGATGACAAAGCTCATTGAGCGCAACACCACCATCCCCTGCCGCAAGAGCGAAACATTCTCAACAGCAGCCGACAGCCAAACCAGCGTTCAGATTCACGTTCTTCAAGGAGAGCGCGAGATGGCTCGAGACAATAGAACGCTTGGACACTTTTTCCTCGAAGGAATTCCGGCGGCCCCCCGAGGCATTCCTCAGATTGAAGTGACATTTGATATTGATGCGAACGGAATCTTGAGCGTGTCTGCCAAAGATAAGGCAACAAGTAAGCAGCAAAGTATTCGGATTGAAAGCTCATCAGGACTCAACAAGGACGACATCGAGAAGATGATCAAAGATGCTGAGGCCAATCGAGAAGAAGACAAGGCCAAACATGAAGCCGTTGTTGCTCGAAACAACTTGGACCAGCTCATCTTCCAATCAGAGAAGTTGATGAAAGAGCAGGGAGATAAATTGGATGCTGAGAGTAAATCAGCATTTAATGCCGCCCTCGACAAAGGCCGAGATGCGCTCAAATCTGAGTCTCCATCTGAGATCAAAAAAGCGCTCGAGGACATTACCAATGTGAGCCACAAAATGGCGGAGAAACTCTACAAATCCACTGGTGGCGCAGGAGCCCCCGGCGCGACTGGAGCCGAAGGCAGCGCCGGCGCTCCCAATGAGGATGTGATCGATGCAGAGTTTACCGAAAGAAAGGATGATGGCGGTAAAGCCTAAGAAACCCCCAAAATCATCGTTTCGGAATGATTCACAGAACCTAAAAGAGGCCCTACCCCCCGGTTGGGCCTCTTGTTTTTTAGGGGCTGGTCAACGCATTGATTCTGTGGCAAAAAGCGCGCATCCAAGGACCAGTTATGTCGGAAATGGCATCACATTCTGAATCCATTGTTTCGTGGGATCTTTTTGAAGATCTTCAGGGAATTCTTTCCGGACCTCGCGAGTTCGAGGCCCTGCTTCGTAAGTTTTTTGACCTGACACAAACAGATATTCAGGAAATCAAAGCGGCCTTCCTCAAGGGCGAATTCAACCGATTAGAGCGAATTGCTCACCGAATGATTTCAAGTGCCCATCCCATTGGCGCGATTCAAATGATTTCGATCCTACGCGATGTCGAGCGATTGGCATTGCATGCCAGCACCCAGGCATTGAGAGACCAAATCAAACTCTTGGATCAGTGTTTTCAAAAAACGAAGTTTCTGATTGAGCAGCGGCTAAACAAAAACAATCAACTGGCGGATTCCTCGAAAGGAAACCTATGAACACCGCTCAGATGATAACTAAGCCTGCGCCTCAATTACAAGGCAGAGTACTCATCGTTGAAGACAACGAGATCCTTGGTCAGGTTATTTTTGAATACCTGTCCAAGCTCGGCGTCGAATGCGTCTGGTCAAGAACCTATGAAGAAGCCTCTCAAGAGCTCTCTAAGAGAGGCTTCCATGCTGTGATCGTTGATGTGTACTTGAACTCCGATGACCCTCAGGGGCTGGACCTTGTACGCTCTCTTGAGCCTCGAGGAATTCCCGTTGTTTTGATGAGTGGACGCGCCGATCTCAGAATTGCCAAAGAGGCGATGAACTGCGGCGCGAGACATTTGCTCGAAAAACCTTTTCAAATCGAAGAGCTCAAGCCCATTCTTCAAAAGATTTGGACTGAGCCTTCGGGCATGACCGGAATGATTGAGCGCTACCTCGACACTCACGGACTGACCGAAAAAGAGAAGGAAATTGCTCGTTGTATCTTGAAGGGGCTTTCCAATCGCGAGATCGCTGAAATCAATTCGAACACGGAGAAAACGGTCAAAGCTCATGTCACTGCGATTTTTCAAAAATGCACGGTGAAGACCAGAACCGAGCTCATTAACGACATCATTGGAATTTAACGGAATCCATGGCGTTGGCAGCTTCCAGTCTGATTTCACTTGCCATTCTGTTAGTGGGCATCGATCAGCCCGGCAGTCCCCGTTGCAAAACGGCCATCGTTCAAACTTTGGACTTTCAAACAGATCGCGTTGATCTCGCCCTTGAAAATGGCACTCAGCCACTCGAGCATGTCCGCATCCACATTCTTTCTCGAAATCGGGACTGGAAAACATCGATTGAGCTTCTGCGCGACTATTTGATTGCCATGAATACTCTCAAGGAGATGCGCCTTGAAGTGCTCATCTCCGATGACGTGGATGAGACAAGCATGGATACTCATGTCATCAAGGAGTTGGAACGTCGAGATACCGTATTGAGAGGTCTAATAAATCGAAGTCCTGCGGGAGTAAGAGAAAGAGTCTATCTTCATTATGCTGAGCAAGACTTGGATTTTTGGGCCCAGGACTCCAGTAAGCCATTGCAGCAAGGTTACCCCCTGGTTCCCGCCTCAATGGACAAGAATCGATTCAGCCAAACGCTCGCCTCGACGATCTACTCCAAGACAGATCGAGTCATAAGCGGATTTGAGGGCGGAAATCTCGTCGTGGGACAACGGCATATTTTTACACTCTCGAGCTTGATGTCGATCAATCAAACTAAAAATGCAGAGGTCTCTCGCTTTTTTGGTAAGCCCATTTTTGCCCTTGATTTGGACTCTCCGGAACTTCCTCATTTTCACATGAACTTTCACTCTGATCTCATCGTTGCCATCGTTTATAGCCCAGAGCTCAAACAAGAAGTGATTCTTTTGAGTTCTCCTCAAATGGCGATGGAAGTACTGAGTTCAATCTCAGATCCCTCATATGAAGCCGAATTGATCATGAATGATATGATCAAGTTTAGAACCTATTTTGACTCGTGGAATGATCATAACGTGAGACTGACTCAAGCACTGTCCAATGAAGGGTATCTGGTGCGATTGATTCCCGGAGTCACCTTCCCAAAAATCGAACAATCCCCCTTCAGTTTTTCAAAGTCGGGACCTCGCAGCCCGCTGCTGTATTACAACTACGTGAATGCTGTTTTTTCTGAGGACTACGTTTTAATGCCCTGGCTCGAAGTCAACGAACTCGATGAGGCGGCTTCAAAAGTCTACAGCGCTCTCGGCCTTCGACCCATTCCAATGCCCTCCGCTCGCAAGCTTTTGCCCTATCACGGAGCGATTCGATGCGCCTCCTACACTGGTCGAAAGGCCTGTGCATTTTCTGTTGAAACGAAGTGAATCGCCCCCTCCAATTCCCGCTTTGCCCATATGAGTCGCAGGAGACCCCCGCCATTTAAGCCTATAAACTGGTTTTATTGAGTTTATAGCCTGGCACTAAGATTGCATATAGGGCGAAAACCAACTCCGGATTTTGGCACTCTTCACAAGGGGGGCAGAGCTCGGGGAAGGGAGTAAGAAAGGGGTAACAAATGAAACGCATCGCTCTGCTGCCAGCAGCAGTGAGCGTGCTTTCCACAATCCTTGTTGCCTGTGGATCTGGAGGCGCGGAAGAAGCCGTCCAGATCAAACAGGATTCGTCTCAAACTCGCCGGATCGCCGGGGAGCAATGGGCGAAACAACAAGAACAGAAAGCGCGTGCAGACTTTAACAGTCGTGGCGGGAAGGATCCGATCTACAGTCGGCTCTCATCGCCTGCACCAACAAATCCTAACAACTCGATGAATGGGAATTCTCAATCCAACTCTTTGGCCATGAGCCAAATGGGAGGCAACAGCGAAAGCTCGACGGGAGATCTTCTGAAAATGGGCGCTGTTGGTCTTGCCATGATGGCCATCACCCAAGGTTTCAATGGCGAAAAGCTCGCTGGAGCTCTTGGGGTGGACGGCTCCAAAGACTCCCAGGAAAAAGAAGCGAAGGAAAAGAAATCCACTGAGAGTTCATCTGCCATTTCAAATCCATCAATCGCCGCAACCACAGTCGTATCGGATCCATCCCTCGGGACAAAGGGAGTGGAAGCCACCGCAAATCTGTCAGTCATTACAAAAGACGCTCGTGAGACAAATAGTGTGAAGTTTGAGGAAGTAAAGCAAAGCACTGACTTGATCCCTGCGGCTCAGGCACATCTCGATCAACACCTCGAGGCTGTAGCGAAAACATCGGCCGATGATGCGGCTAAGGAAAAGGACGCGGTTCCGAAAGAACAGGAGTCGCCGCCTATCGATATTGCTCTTCCCGCAGGCTACAAGATTGTCTTCTACGATCTAGAGCCAACCGTTGAGTGCGAGCCATCCCATGAGACGAATGGGGGACTCACCTCCGAGGTGAATGCGATTTTTTCAAAAGCAAGTGTGACGGAGTTAGGGGGTAACAAATGAAACCAAACAAACTCATAGCGTTAGGCGCTGTCGGCCTTTTGGTCGGATGTGCTGGCGGAGATCCAAGTGATGAGCGCATCATCAACGTGCCTCCGCAGTCATCGGTTGCGCAAAACAGTATTCGAAAAAATGAAGATTCAAGCTCTTCAGCTGCTCGAGGAATATCGGGCGCTGCCCAGATGAGTCAGAACATATCATCGGGATTCGGTGAAGCCGGTCAGCAACTCGCGGCTGCTCAACAGCAAAGAGACCAGGAAGAAAAAGATCGTCTAAAACATGAGGCTGAGCAAAATGCTCTGGATCGCGCCCACAAAGCCATGATGGAAGACAAGAGAAATGCTGCGGAAGAAAAACAATCTATCATGAACCTCTTTAGCGATGCCATG
The DNA here is from genome assembly GCA_964655245.1 of uncultured Bacteriovoracaceae bacterium. GTDB lineage: Bacteria > Bdellovibrionota > UBA2394 > UBA2394 > UBA2394 > JBEIHI01. The sequence goes on from CAZZLQ010000032.1 coordinate 14,937, forward strand.
GCTGCTTCGCTCATGCTCAAGATGACCAACCCAGATCCTTGCGCGAATCAGAGCTTCATCGATGGTCTATCCGGCTTAGGAAAGGCACTCGGCGATGGTCTTGCCGCCACGAAAAAGGGATTGAACGAGCAAGAGGAATCCGCGGAAGAAACCCAAGCTGGAGTAACTCACGCTGATGTGTCTCCACCCATGATACCGGCAGCTCCTATCAGCCAGCCCGCTCCGGCGGTCATACCGATTGCAGCTCCAGTGACGGAGCCCTCGAGCACGCAAACCTTAGTGATTCAAACGAATCCACAGCCGGCCGCACCCCCTATTCCAACGGGTGCGCCACTAGGCCCACTGCCTCCATGGTTTGATCCCGGCGCTCCGACTCTGATCCAGTAGCCGAGTCTTTAGATCAAGATTCATAGTGAAACATCCTCCTTCTTAAAAACGCCCCCACCGAGAAGTGTCTTGGTGGGGGCTTTTCTTTGTTTCCGGACATCCGTTCCGACTTCCGCCACAGCCTGCAGCCTGCCGATGCCATAATCACAGGCCGATCGAAGGTCCACCTTCTTGCATTGAGTCGGACATCATGAAGAAGACATTGATCCATTGGCGCCTATCCATCCCCGATCGACCATCCCTTGCTGAGGATCGGCATTTCCAGCGTAAGATGATCCAAATTCTCAGTGGCGCGTCCCGAAGGCTGAGGGCCAAATTTTATTCCGCATTTTGTGAAAATTTTCAGTTTCACCTTTTGGTTGAAATCTCGCCAGAAAGAGTTGCGGCCTTCGAAACCCTGGTCTCCAATCTCACAAGGCAAGCGGTCAACTCCGAAGCCCCAACAAACTTACGATTTAACGCCCTCGACCGCAGCATCCTCAAAGAAGCCCGATCACTGAGTTTCTCGGAGTTCTCAGAGAGTCTTGTAGAACTACCGCCCGAGAATGTATCCATTGCGATCAATCCCAAGACGAGCATTCATCGTTTTCGAATCGTTATTAACAGCCGTCCAATCTGGGCAACGAAACGCTGCCTCTTGATTCAGGCACCCCTATCAAAGGGATTCTTTCGCAATCCCATGAAGAGCGCTCGAGCATGAAACAGCGCAGACTGAGTTCTGTTTTCACCACAAACTATTCGGAAGGTGAGTTTCAGCAGATTGAAGTTCAAGTGCTTCTGAGAAACGGGCTTCCTCGATTTGACATCATCGGCTTGCCGCAGACTTTGATTCGCGAAGGAAAAGATCGAATTCTTGCTTCATTGTCGCGCTTGGGGATTGAACTCCCCTCTCAAAAAATTCTTGTGAATCTGAGTCCCGCTGCAGTCCCAAAGCAAGGATCGCACTTTGACCTTCCGATTCTTGCAGCGATTCTCAAGTGTTTAGGAATTCTTCCCGGCATCGAAGGCAAGAATGAATACTACTGGGGGGAGGTAAGCCTAAACGGGGACGTCCTTCCATTTCCAGACTTTCTGCCGCACTACCTCTTTGCGTCGAGGATGAATGCAACGGATTTCAAGGTTCATCTTCCATCAAGCGAGGAAGAGGATCTGGCGTCTTGGCTCTCGCAACCCGTTCATGTCATCAAACATATCGAGCAACTCTTTGATACGACAAACCTCATGACTCGAGCTCAGAATATGAGCGTTGATTTCATCGATCAAAAGAGTCTCAAGCTCTGGCTAGAGGACGACCGTGATTTTCTTTGGAATCAGCTTCAGGGATCTGAGAATCAATTTCTTCTATGGACTCTCATCTCCCTTTTTCGCTTTCACAGTCTGATTGAAGGACCCCCTGGATGTGGAAAAAGCACATGGGCCCTTGCGATGAAGGATCTGCGAAGCCCACTTGCCGCGTCTGAATGGCCTCGCAGAATCATCGGATCACAGAGCCCTACTCGCAGCATTCAAGATATCCGAATGCGCCCCTTCATTGCCCCCCATCACTCCAGCTCAAGAACGTCCATTGTGGGAGGCGGTAGCGAACAGATTTCCCCGGGGGCTCTTAGCCAAGCTCATCTCGGCACACTCTTTCTCGATGAGATAGGGGAATTTGCACGAGACGTCGTTGAGTCCCTCCGCGAACCACTAGAAAACAAGCAAGTCACTATCGCCCGCGGTGCAGCCCAAAAGACCTTACCTGCAAACACGCAAATCATTGCAGCCATGAATCCGTGCCGCTGCGGCCGATATGGGTCCAAAAAAAACTGTTTGTGCTCGACTTCAAGCTTCTATGCCTATCGCAAAAGAATCTCGGAGCCGCTCAAGAATCGATTTCATCTTGTCGGTTGGTGGGCATTCAAAAGCGGTGCACGGCCAGATCGCTTTCGGATTCAAAACCTCAAGCACGACTTTCTGAAGATTCCACAAGCAAACAAAATCAACCACTCAAACGTTCAGATCAATCCGAGCGATAGTCCCCGCAGACAACGACTTTGGCTTGAGTTTTTCACAGCCTGGTGTCGCTGGCACCACGTGCTAGCACCTAGCGTTAAAGATCAAACAAGCTTCAACTCTTTTCTCGAGGACTTCAAAGGAGACGGAAATGACTCAATTCTTTGACTCAGAACTTCAAAACGAACTGGAAAGCCTAGGCCTCCAAACACTCCAAGGATTTTGGCGCATCGAAAGACTCCTCGAAGACATTCATCACGAGCAAATAGCCCTCAAGGAGCAAATCGCCGCACTCAAGTTGGCCGCACAAGCAGACATCTCCTGACGCACAACACCAAACCCCGCCGATCGTCTCACCCCGAAAAGGGTCAGGAGTGTCTGCTGTGCATGGTCAAAAAATGAAGTCATTTCCATATGTTCAACCCTCTTCAGCCCCTATAAAATAAAGGCTGATCGAGGGGGGTTTTTGAGGCGCGTTTTGAAGCTGTTCAATCTGTCTTGGGGCATAGGCCTACTCGTCTGCATTGTTCATCCTGTTTGCGCCCAAGCGATTCCCGATGAAATCAAAAAAGCCTTCGCTCCCTTTGCCGTCAAACAACAGTTTCGCCACCGCTTTGAAGACCTTGAAATTAAATCAATCGATGGGAAGAAAACGCTCCTCGTCAATGTTTGGTACGAATCTTCCGCTGTTACCAAGACAGGTAAGCCAGACACTCAACTCTTTTGCCGAATTGCGCATATGACAATCTTTGGAAGACATTTGGATCGATCCCGCTCAAAGGAGCTTCCACTCGCAACGGCCTTCCGAAAAATCCCAGATCTTGAACAAGTTCGAGTTAATTTTTTCACACAGTTTCTCACCAACAAACCACTTCCACCCTCTTGGGCTCAGAAGCCTGTGGCCACCGCCACTCAATCCTCTGACCCGAACGCCAAACTAAGAGTGATTTGGGGAAGAGAAGAAAAGCTGATCAACTATCTCTCCTACAGTGTCCAGCGAGGTGAGTGGAAAACAATCTCAACACTCTTTAAAGAATCCACTCAGACTAACCATGAAGACTTTGAGAACAACTTCTGTCCAAGCGTATTGAAGATCGCACCAAACCTTCGAGCGAACTTTACAGAGATCAATAAATTTTTGAGCGATTCAAAATCAGGAGAGCAAAAACAGTGAACCTCTTGCGCTGGATGTTTGCTTTTACCTGCTTCAGCCTCTTTGCTGAAAGCCAGCCACTGCTTGCTGTTCGGCTCACCGACATCTTGACCAAGTCCCCAGGACCTCTTTCCAAACATCACAGTGAGTACGATGCCATATCAGGATGTATCAACTGCCACGCCAATCGGCTCGGCGGAGACATCGAAAATCCAAAATGCTTTTCCTGTCACCCTGACATTGAAGAGCGAGTTCAGGCGAAGAAGGGCTACCATAAAGACAAAACGGAATGTCATGAGTGTCACAGTGAACATAAGGGGCTAGAGGGTTATATCTTTGCTCCTGAGAACTGGCTCGCGACATTCAATCACTCAGAAACAGACTACGAACTCCTTGGCGCTCACAAAAAAGTAGAATGTCGTGACTGCCACGAAACCTATCGCACCCACTTCAAAACAAAACAGCAAACGAAGACTGAAAGTTATCTCGGCGCAAAAACAACCTGCTACGAATGCCATAATGATGTGTACGAGCACCAATTTAAAAATGATGACTGGCTTGTTTGTACTCAGTGTCACTCGAGCGGAATTGAGAACTGGAAGCGGATGGCCAAAACAATGGAGTTTGATCATGACAAAGTTGATTACCCTCTCGAGGGTCTCCACGAAAAAGTCGCCTGCTCGGATTGCCATCAACCCGATCCAAGTCTTCGTCGCGTGACCACCTTCGAACCCCTTGCATTCGGTAAGTGCACAGACTGCCACTACGATGTTCATGAAAACAAGTTCGGACAAGATTGCGAATCCTGTCACTCCGTCTACCGACCGTGGTCTCAAGTCGCGCAATCAAAGGATTCCAAAACCGGAGCTCCCAAAGACTTCGATCACTCCAAAACAAAATTTCCGCTTCTCGGACATCATCAAGCCGTCAAATGCGAGGGCTGCCACTCTGATCCCAAAGCAAACTTTAAGGTTGATGCTCAAAACTTTGACGAATGTTCAGACTGCCACGGCTTTGCCCACGGCATTCAATTCAGCGAGCAAAAATGTGAAAGTTGCCACAGCATGGAGAATCGCTACTACGAATCAACTTTCGGCCTCGAGCGACACAACAAAGAATCCTGGCCTCTGACGGGCAAACATCAAGTCCTCGACTGCAACAAGTGTCACTTCTCTGGCCAGTTCGAAGGTCTAGCCCACAAGGAATGCGATGACTGTCATCGAAACCCTCATGATGAGCGGCAGATCGATCAGGACTGCAGCTTCTGCCATGTCACCACGTCATTCTCTTGGATTCAGTTTGATCACAACAAACAAACGGATTTCAATCTGACCGGAAAACATCGGGAAGTTGCTTGCCTCTCTTGTCACGTGGATCAGGTTTTCAAGAACATGCCGGCCTCAAATGCAAACCCTAATTGCCAAGGCTGCCATGCCGATCCCCATGGACCTCAGATGAAAGATGATTGCGTGACGTGCCATGCAACCGAAGGCTTTAAGCTTGTCCGAGATTTTAATCATGAAACACTTTTCAACTGGGGACTTGATGGAAGGCACTCGGAGCTCAGCTGTCAGAAGTGCCACTCCAATCACCTCAAAGGTGACTACACGATTCCAATCACTCAAAAAGATCTTAAAGCAACCGACTGCGTGAACTGCCATATGGATGTCCACGGGGGTCGACACGGTCAAAACTGCTCATCGTGCCACACGGTTCAATCATTCTCCGTAGCTTTTGGAGAGAAGGTCCATGACCTAGGATACTTCAAGCTCGAAGGCTACCACGATCAGATGGCTTGTACTGAGTGCCACCGCACCGATACACAGATTCAAGGAATGGGCATCCAATGCGTGAATTGCCACGAGAAAAATGACATCCACTTGGGCAAAATGGGCCCCGAGTGTGGCGATTGTCATCGCCAAACCTCATGGACTCCAACCACATTCAAACACAATATGACCGCTTTCCGCCTGACGGGAGCTCATCGATATGCGGAATGTTCATCCTGCCATGTGAATCAAATTTACCAAGGCCTTCCGACGGATTGCTACTTCTGCCACTCGGACTCCAAGCTTTCAGGAGTTGCAGCTCACGGAGCCGCTAATTCAGTGATCGAATGTAGTGACTGCCACTCAACCATTTCCTGGGGCATCAAGAGAGGAGCGGGCATTCCATGATGAGGCTCACCATCAGCCTGCTTTCGCTGCTGACTATTCCTCCAGCGCTCCAGGCATTTGAATACTCGGGACGAGCCAACACTTGGTCGTTGTATGAAACAGACGACACAAGCTCGACGACTATCGCTCTCATTCGAGACGAAACAGGGGCGACGATTGGAATAGCAGTGGGTCGAGACATTGACATTGAATGCGCAAAACCCAACCGAACATGCGAATTCCAAAAAATCGGCACAGGCGAGTTAGAGAGAGTCACTGGTGATATCTCGAGCCCCTCACGAGAGGTCCAAGGCTCCGTCGGCAAAGATACCCTTCTTTGGAATCTAGGAGTTGATGCAAAGGGATCTCACAAAAATTTTGCAGGCAAAGTTCATGGGGACTTCCGAGCGAGCCTCCTTGAAAATCGGCAAAATTATGGTCACGACACTTATCGCCTGCGACTCACCGATCTTTACGGCGAGTATTCCCGAAATGAATATGTTTTTCGACTGGGTCGACAGACCATCGCCCCCGGGGGCCTCTTGCTGGACGGTGCCTCCGCCATCTATCAGTTTGGTCCAGATTATTCTCAAGACGCCAAATGGATCGGAGCCTTTGCAGGACTTTCAGCAGACCCCATTTCCAAAAACTTCTCCACAGACTATATGAGCTTTGGGACTCACTACCGATTCATTCCAAACTTCTCATCAAAATCCGAAACAAAGCTGAACATCGAAGGCGCACTCATTGCAGAGACCTACAAGGGATCCATGAATCGCTTCTATCTTTCTACCCGGCTTCACTTTACCCCAATCAAAAAGTACTCGCTCGTCGCCTATTCCAACTTGGAGCTCCCCTGGTCTGGAGAGGATGGATCCATCAAAAGCTCCATGCTCACCGTTCAAAACTACTGGCGTCCTTTGAAAGAATGGTTTTTCTCGCTTGGACTCTCTCAATTCAGAATCGATCGCTTCCTGCAAAAGGAAGCTGTCCAGTGGGTCACAGAAAACTCTGCTCAGCAAACTCGAATGGGAGATAGCCTCGATCGTTCGCATCGCTATCGTTTGGATTTTAGAGCTTCCTACAAACCTTTTTCGGCGGCTCAGCCCTATGCCCGATTCCGATACGAAAGACGAACCTTTGATGATGATAAAAAATTCAACAACTCAGACACCACGGAACAGGATCTCGACTTTTCTTTGCTGAATCGCAAGAACGCCTATCAGGGAACTTTTGGAATCAAACTCAACTTGATCGAAAATCTTCAGACGGACACATCAGGCTCCTATTTGCAACGCTTTCAATCCCGAGGATATGTCGTGATTCAGGAACTCACCTGGGATCCTGAACTCAATTGGTCCGCAAGTGCCTATGGACAATGGATCAATAGTGAGCGCACCCGAGACTCTTCGGTATCAAACGGATCAGGCGTTCTCGAGAAAGCCAACGATATCTACGTTGGTCTAAGCGGTAGCTATCGACTACGTAACGACCTGAAGGGCTACCTGAGCTATGAATACGGCAATGAAGCTGACCAAGGACTAGGAAGAAGAATCACCATTCAAACTGTTTATCTGCGCCTGGATTACTCGTTTTAAGGAGTTTATGAGAAACTGGATGCCCGCTCTCTCAACCGTCGCTAAAGTCATCACAGTCTCGTGCCTCATTTCGGCTTCCTCAAACTTTTTGTTTGCCCAGGAGGCAGCGGGAGGCTCCACCGCAGCCGTTGTTTTAAGCCAACAACTGGATGTTTTCTCCGCCCCATCAACGAGCTCTTTGCGAATCCTTCAACTGAAGCAAGGAACTCCTATCGAAGTCATCGGCTCAGAGTCAGGTTTTGCGAAAATTCGATATCGTCTTGAGGGAGAATTTCCCATTGAGGGATTTGCCCTCGAAGACGGAATTCGGAGAAACATTCCAGAGAATCAGATAAAGGCACTTCAACCCAAACAACAGAACTACGAATCGGAAGAGACTGTCGAACCGGTCATCGAAGCGGCCCCCCTCCCCGACACTCTTCCTTCCGAAAGTCCAGACGCCTCTTTGCTGCCGAAGCCTAAAGAACGTGAATCTCTCTTCATTGTGTCGAAACCCAAGAAGCGTAGTCAAAACCGACTCCAGTACGAGGGACACTTCGGCATAGGATTTCAAACTTTGGCAGAGGATCTAACTACGAAACCAAGCGATAGCGACTCTTACGCGACAGAACCCTTTTTGAGTTATGAAATGTCAGGAGTGCTTTTTGATCTGAATGGTCGGCTTACCTTTCGAGCAACAACTTCTTTAGAGCTAGGGTTACATCTAGGTTATGATTTCACTGTGTTTCGAGGCTCAGTCGCAGCCCCGTCGGCCAGCCTTTCACCGAATATCGATGAATCCAACGTTCAAGCGCTCATGCACGAAATTCAAAGTGGCCCCTATGCACGTTTTGAATATCGCCTTAACAAAAATTACTCGATTGAACCTGAGTTGAGCGTTCTTGGCGCTTACCAGCTCTTTACAACGAATCAGTTAAAGACCAACGACGATCTATCCCCGGGCTTGCAGGGCCAGTCAGTTTTGATGAACTGGCAAATCATTCAGCTTCTACCTCAAGTCTCGCTGAACATCCGAATGCCCAATGAGCTTTCATTACGCACTCATCTGGCCTTGGGCGTATGGACAAGCTTTTCCGAAAGCCCCACTACAACAACAGACGCCAACGGCGTTGCTCTCGCCGAAGAAGAGATGATTCGAACAGGAGCACCATCATCGGCACCTCTAGGACTCAACTACGGCGCTCAGGTGAACTGGAACCTCAAACGTCTTGGCGTTGAAACCGTCGGCCTCGTCGCGTTTTTTAACAGTCGAGACATCTCACGCTCATTCTCAGGCGTGGGCAATCGCGCCAGCATGCTGATGAAAGACACAAAAGCCTCGACCCAGATTTACAACTTTGGAATTGGCGCTGAATATCTCTTCTGAGAGCTAAGCGGCCTTATTGATCAGAAAGCTTTCCAAATGCATTCGAACATCTCGAAAATCTTCGAAAGGCGAATATGAGATGCTCTGCTTGCGACAGAAATCTGCGAGCGACTTTTTCGCAAAGACGAGATCAGTCCGAGAGGCCGGGCAATGATCGGTATTTCCGTCACCGATGTAGATCGTCAAATTCAAAGCTGCTCGTGAAGCAGTCGTCATTGAACTGCATTTGCAGTGATGAAAGGCAGAGCACTCCGCATTGATGACGGCAGGCTTGATCTCCCAGCCTGCACCACTATCGATAGCGGAATTGGCAATCACTCGAACATTGGGCAACCCCTCACGAGCAAGCAAAGGCCGAATAAACTGAACAAACCCGCCACTCAAAACAGTTAGTGGGGCTCTCTTTTCTTCCAACCAGCGGTAGAAAGTAGAGAAGGCAGGGTCGAGAGAAACATTTTTCATCACCCAGTCCGTTGCCTCGTTGACCGAAAGTGGAAAGTGACGGAACACCTCAGAGACTGCCTCTTTCTCCGTCATCTCTCCCCTGTCCATCTTTGCCTCAATCGAAGCCCAAGCTGATCCGCCGAACTCATCGAGCAATAGCTGAAGTGAATCTTGGCGACTGATCGTCCCATCAAAATCGGAGAAAACCTGAAACTGGGGGGCCGGAACCATGCCCCAGTGCACCATCGAAAGGATCAGACCTCAAAGACAAAGGCCGAATGTACGATGGAGAACAAAAAAAAGGGCGGTGCACTTACTCAATGCACCGCCCTGTAATCTAATCACCTAAGTTCTTAGAATTACTTATTAAGGTCTTTCTTCCACTCCAAGCTGGGCTTGAAAGTACAAGTTTTGGAAGCCTTAATGGTGATCGACTGACCGGTTTGCGGGTTTACACCTTTGCGAGCTTTTCGCATTTTCAAAGTCCAGGTACCGAAACCAGGATAGGTGAATCGCTTATCTTTTTTGATTCCCTTGGCCAGAGTGTTGAAGCAGCAATCAACCACATCGCCGATAGCTCGTTTTGAAAGCTCGGGGTTGTTTTTGGTTAATGCTGAATGCACTGCTGAAATGAGATCTGCTTTTGTCATGAATCCTCCGACAAATGGTTAATGTTATTAACTTTCAGCATTCTCAAAGTTCTGATGTTCCGTGTCAACGATTGGTTTCACGCAAACCAGCGCAAACTCGCATGAATCTTGGGGTTTTTTGACGGAATGGACCTTTCGGGAGATAATATAAGGAGACTTCGATTAGCCGGCTGTGAGGGAAAATAACAGTTTATAAGTCAAGGAAGGGCGACACCATGGGTCAGGATTCTCATTTGCGTTCCACACTCGAAAAAATTCTTTCGGATCCAAAACATATGGATTCTTTCAAAGATTTGCAGTGGACCGGAACATTCTGGGACTATCTCAAGATTGTTGAAGAAGATCCTAACGTCGCTCGAAACGCGCACCAGCGGCTCTATGACATGGTGATGAGTTACGGAACTCACGAGTATGTCGACGCCAAGAAAAACATCACTCACTACAAGTTTTTTGATGATCCGGACGATAATGGTCGAGACGCCATTTTTGGACTCGACGTCCCCGTGATGAAGCTCGTCGCGGCACTCAAATCGGCGGCCAAAGGCTACGGGACTGAACGCAGAGTCCTTCTGCTCCACGGGCCTGTCGGATCTGCTAAATCCACGATCGTCAGGCTCTTAAAGAAAGGGCTCGAAAAGTACTCTCGCAAGCCTGAAGGACGCCTCTACACCTACACCTGGGCTCTTAAAGAAAACATCCTTTGGGAAGGAAAGCCGCTGCTGGGTGAAGGGCTTAAAGAACTGCCCTCGCCCATGAATGAAGATCCATTGAAACTTCTCCCTCTGGAAATCCGACGAGAGGTTCTGTCGTCGATCAACAAGGGGCGAAAACCGGAAGATCGGATCATGATTGAAGGAGACCTCAATCCATGTTGCCGCTTTATCTACAATGCTCTGCTTGAGCATTATCACGGCGACTATCGCAAAGTGCTCGAAAATGTGAAGATTCGTCGGCTCGAACTCTCTGAGAAGAAGCGAGCTGGGATTGCAACATTCCAACCCAAAGATGAGAAAAACCAGGACTCCACGGAGCTCACAGGTGATATCAACTATCGAAAGATTGCAATCTTTGGATCGGAATCAGATCCCAGGGCTTTCAACTTTGATGGCGAATTCAATATTGCCAATCGTGGCTTGATCGAATTCATCGAAGTTCTCAAACTCGATGTCGCTTTCTTGTATGACCTGTTGGGTGCATCACAAGAAAAGAAAATCAAACCCAAAAAGTTTCCTCAGACTGATATCGATGAAGTGATCATTGGGCACACTAATGAACCCGAATACCGAAAGCTCCAGAACAACGAGTTCATGGAAGCTCTCCGAGACAGAACAGTCAAAATCGACATCCCCTACATCACCAAGTGGGCTGAGGAAACTCGCATTTACAAGCGAGACTACAACTCTGATCGAGTGCGAGGAAAGCACATCGCCCCTCACACTCTCGAGATGGCAGCCATGTGGGCTATTCTAACTCGACTTGATGAGCCCAAAAAAGCGAACCTCACTCAACTCCAAAAACTGAAGTTGTATGACGGCAAAAGCCTGCCTGGCTTCACTGAGGACAATATCAAGGAACTGAGAAAAGAAGCTCCCCGCGAAGGAATGGAAGGAGTCTCACCTCGCTACATTCAGGATAAGATTAGCAACTCGCTCGTGAATGATGATGCCACAAGCATCAATCCCTTCATGGTGCTTCACGAGCTCGAAGGTGGGCTCAAGCATCATTCTCTTATTGCCAATGAAGAGACGAGAAAGAGATTCCGAGAGATTCTTACGGTCGTTCGTCAGGAATACGAAGACATCGTCAAAAATGAAGTTCAACGAGCGATTTCGGCAGATGAAGATGCCATCACGAAGCTCTGTTCGAACTACATTGATGCCGTCAAAGCTTACACTCAAAAAGAACGGGTCAAAAACAAGTTCACCGGCCAGTATGAGGAGCCCGATGAGAAACTCATGCGCTCGATCGAGGAGAAGATAGACATTCCTGACTCTCGCAAGGACGATTTCCGCCGAGAGATCATGAACTATATCGGGGCCCTGGCTGTCGAAGGGAAGACGTTCAACTATAAAACGAATGAGCGTCTACACAAGGCTCTTGAGCTTAAACTCTTCGAGGATCAAAAAGACTCCATCAAACTGACGAATCTGGTCTCTAACGTTGTGGACAAAGAGACTCAGGAGAAAATTGATATCGTTAAAACAAGACTCATCAAGAATTTCGGCTACAACGATGAATCGGCGACCGACGTCCTTCATTTTGTGGCTTCTATTTTTGCTCGAGGCGATATCAAAGACAAAGGCTAAGACCTAGAAAGAGGGCGTCTTGTATTTAAAGATCAATACAGATCACGCTCGCTTCCGTCAGATCATTCGTGGTCGCATCAAAAAGGACCTGCGCAAGTACATATCCAAAGGGGAAATGTTTGGTCGTAAGGGCAAAGACATTGTGAGCATTCCCATGCCC
>CAZZLQ010000033.1:0-26800 GCA_964655245.1 uncultured Bacteriovoracaceae bacterium
GTTCTTGATCAAATGGCCAAACTCTTTCGCGGATCACCTCAGGGACAAAGAATGGAGGAGACGCTCAAGTTCAACCAAGCCCTCTGCCAACGAGCCGATGCTCTGAGGACACAGGATGCCGCCTTCAAGGAATGGCAGGCTAAACAAAAATCAACGGTCCCCTCACCAAGTCCCTCCCCCAATCCAGCGCCGCTTACTCCGGCGCCAGACACATCAACACTGGCCTTCGGCCCACTCTCTGCAGCGGGTCCCAACGACGCCCTTTACTCTCAGCAAAACAATCAGGGTCTCAAAAATGTCGGAATGATGAAAGCATGGGCTCTCAATCGAGATTGCGGCAAAGTTCAATTCTCCGTTTTTGATACGGGGGTGGACTACAACCATCTTGAGCTCAAAGAAAGCTATCGAGCAGAGACCTCATTTGACTACGTCTTGAACCAACCCAACGCTGTGGACAAACATTGGCATGGTACATTTGTCGCGGGAATCATTGCAGGAAAATCCAACAATCGAGATGGAGTCGCCGGGGCCTGCTGGAGATCCAACATATCCTCAAAGGCCGTTCTCAATGCTCAAGGGATGGGGACCCTCTCCGATATCGTCCGTGCGATGAACGCAACGATCAATTCAACAGCGGTCGGTGGTGGCGTGAGTATTTGGAATCTCTCAATCTCGATTATGAATCAAATTGTCTGGGAGCTTTCTTCATCGACATTTCCCAAAATGATGACCCAAGCAGTTCAAGAGGCGGGCAAGAAGAACATCCTCGTTGTTGTTGCCGCTGGAAATGAAAATCAACTTCTTGGGAACTCATCGATGATTGCCAGTCTTCCCAAAAATCTGCTCGTCGTGGGAGCCACCGATGCTAACGATAAGATTGCTAGTTTTAGTAACTATTCCGGAGTCGTGAACATCTACGCTCCTGGGGTGAATGCCATCTCCACATCACCGGGCTCTCGATACTCGATGTCAAGCGGCACATCATTCTCATCCCCGCTTGTTGCTGGGATTGCTGGACTGATGGTGCAGCGCTATCCGCAACTCAATGCTACGCAGATTGTGGAACGAATTCAAAAATCCGCACGAGCTACAACGAATGTGAAGGGCACTCTTAGCTTTCAAACTCGTATCATTGATGGCGGCAAACTCCTGGAAGGTGCCCAATGAAAGCCGAATCTCAGGCCCCTGCGAAAACCCAAAAGTCTTCAATCAGTCTCTTGTTGATTGGTTCGTCTCTGGCGATGGTCGGCCTTATGACCGGCGTACGGCTTGCTCCGTTTTGGGAAGATTCAAGCAGTTTCTCTGAGCATCCTCAGGCTCTCGAAGGAGTTCCGACATCGAGCTTAAGCATCGAGCCGATGACCGATGAATCATCGGAAAGTCTGCCGGGGAAACGCCCCCACGATCATCAAGGGATGATTCCGGACACCGCCAAACACAGTGATTTCAAAGCAGTTTCCGATGTGCGGGATTTTTTTGGCTACGCTCAGCTTGTTCAAAGCTTGAGGAGTCGAACGAATTCTCAGGGTCGCTTTCTCAAGGTGGAAATCTACAATACTGACTTCAAGTATCCTCTCATTCGTGTAGCTGAGCAGTGGGATGAAACTCGCGGGCTCTCAGCGCGATCAGCCATGGTTGCAGATCATTTGCTGGTTCGGTGGAAAGATGAGGCAGCGGCTGAGGAAATCGCTCAATTCTTGATTCAGCAAGAGGCTGAAATCCGGGATCTTGATGCGGACTCTCGAATTGCCATCATTTCTTTTGATGGGCTGGATCCGCGAAGTTTGGTTCGGATGCTGAAGACATTCAAAGAAAGTCCTCTGGTGGAATCCGTGGACCCTGACTATCTAACCACCAACCACTAGGGCCCAGCTCTGCCCCATCTGAGACAGGATAGTCTCGAGCTCAAGCCCAGCAAACCGAGTCAATTCAAGATCTTAAAGTGGCCGAATCCTTGCACCTTTTTCGTTTCATGTTGGTCAGGGTCCAAATGGTGTCCTCCGCGCTCTTCTGCCTCCTCGCTTTGAGTCAGACGGTTTTGGCCCTTGAGACCCCCCTCCCGCAGACAGCTCCCCTACAAATTGAGGAAGACTGCGTTGAGACAAACTCTGTTTCGTCTCAAGCCCCTTCAAACCAATTGCTTCAACACGTCGATGTTCTCAAAAACATCATGAAGAATCAGCATGACTCCAGGTCGATTGTCTTTGATGGGAAGGAATCTGTTTGCGAAGTTTACTCCGACGATTGCGACAATCCTATTGAGGAGACCTTCATAAAGACTCCGCAAGCTCTCCAGGACGTGAAGATGGTTCTTGTGAACAACGAGCAAAAGGCAGGGTCGGACAAGCCCGAGACACTTGCTCGAGCCATTGATGAAAATGCAAATCTGATTCAGATCAACTCGGAGACCCAAGAACAAACGAAGATTGAGTTTTCAGATCCCATCAAAGAAATCCTCTCTCAAGCGAATGGAAGATTTGACCCGTCGGGTAAAGCCTACAAACTATCGGGTTTGACCGATGAGCAGAAGCAACAGCTCAGAGAAGAGCTTAGTGAAAACGCCATTCAGGAAAACAAACAGACCGGCGAAGTATCTGTCGACCTTGACCGAGTCTTCGAATCATCGGCGAAGCAACCTCTGAAACAAACAAGTTCTGACAAATCACTCGACTCATCATCGACTTCCATCGGCGGAGAAACTTCATGGAAGTCTGCAGAGGATTTTGGATCGCTCAACTCTATCCGCGAGCAAATCTGTCAACGGGTGGAGAAAATGCATCCGGAGTCATCAGCCTTCTACCAGGACTGTGTTCAGCGAGGTCTTATTGAGCCCAAAGGCTCATTGCGGAGTACGGGATCATCCTGGTCTGCCAACATTTTGAGATCGGCTCGATCGATGCTCACTCCTTCAACATCACGAAATCAAAAGTGGCCCTCAGCATTTTCCCCTGTTTATCCTCGTCCCATTTCGAACTCACTTCAAACGTCAGAGCTCCAATCCATGAATGCGGAGCCCTCTGCGCCGTCCTCGAGTCCGTCTTTGGTTTCGGGCAGAGAAAGCATGAGCTCCAACGCCAATCCCTCAGGCACCTTGAAGATTTCCGATGCGTCCGAAATCCAAAAAAGCCGTGAGTCTGATTACCTCGCTGACCAGGCCATGAAAGAGATGGTTGCCGCTTTAACCAATGCTCGCCCTGATTCCGAACTGAAAAAGGACGATCGACTACCCTCGGCGCTGAACCAATCAGCAGATCTCCACGAGCAGCTCCAAAACATCTCTTCGCTGTCGCCGAGCAACAAAGTTCTTGTCGCGGAAGCGCTCAGCCTCAGAAACATGGTCCGAGATTTCAAAGAATCCCAACAAGCTTCGGAAATGATCCAAAAAATGCCGATCTTTGGTATGGGCTCAAGCTCCCAAACATCGACCGATTCTTCTTCTTTTGATATCCAGAAGGACCAACTTTCATCTCAGGTCTCCGACGCTCAGCCGACTTCTGGACAGGAGAAAAACTCCCAATCCCCCTCCAAGGGCTCAGAGGTCGAAATCCCGCTGTTTGTATTGCCCGAACGTCGTCGCTATGCCCCAGAACTCCCTTCCGACGAACCACCCCAAACCTAAATTGCCCTTAGAATAGATAGGGTATGTCCTTTACGACGCTCTATGGGCTGTTTGGCCTGACATCGATTTTGCTCTTCAATTGCTTAATCGTGATGTCTCGCTACGTGCAGCAGACCAAGAATCCTCCATCAGATGAGGAATTCGAGCAACTCGTTGAGGAAAAGAAACAATTGCTACTGACTCTTGAGACTACAAAACAAGAGCTCGCTGATTCAGAGGTTCGATTCACCACTTTGGGTGAAAAGCTGCAAAAAACCGAAGATACTCTGCAGGTTAAGCTTACGGAGCTTCAAGCGCTCCAAAGTAAACAAACCGCAGATACTCCGGGATAGTCTTTTGAGCTCGAGGATTGACCCATCGGAATCAGTTCAGTAGTTTAAGGAAGTATATGTTGGCCCTGGGTCTCATAGTCGGAAGTGGCCTTAATCATTGGGAAATTCTCAAATCGTTCGATCGTGTCGAGATAGAGACTCCCTTTGGCTCCGCTTCCTCTCCTCTTTGGATCGGCCAGTTCAAAGGTGTGCGCCTCGTGGTTCTTTTTCGCCACGGCGAGCGCGCTGATTTGATGCCATCTGAAGTGAACTATCGTGCCAACATTTATGCTTTGAAAGTATCAGGAGTACAAAAAATTATCGCGCTTGAAAGTGTCAGCAGTCTCTCCAAGGCTCTTCACTCAGGCCAGTTCGTAATTTCCAACGAAAGTATCGATCTCACGTCGAACCGTTCGGTTTCCTTCGCTTCTCTGTTCGAAACCGGCATTCAAACTCTCCGTCACAAAACCTCGAGTCTCTCTCTTGTTGATTGCCTCTCCGACTTCCTGCTGAAGGCAAAGGCTCAGGTGGAATCAAAGAGTGTTTGTTTGTGTATCGACGATTTCATGAGATCTAATGCAGCCGAACTTCGGCTGTTCCAAAGTTGGAATGTCACGGTCCTCGGATCAGCACTGGCGACTGAAGAGAAGCTCTCTCGAGAGGCTCAGTTGGAATACGTCCATGTCGGCATGGTTGCCGAACATTCAGAACTGGAGTCGTCCAAGCCTGGCACTCTGCAAGCGCACAAACGAACACTCAACAAAATGACCGCAGTTTTCACGAAGGCCCTTGAAGGCGTCTGTGCAAAGTTAGCGGCTCAAGGCCTGAAAGTCCTACCCGTAGGAACAGGTCGCGCTCAGAAAGGTTTAAGCCGTGGCAAAGGAAATATTTATCAATTCAAGTCCTCAAGAGACTCGAATCGCACTCGTAGAAAACAAGCGAGTCGCTGAACTTTTTTTCGAAAGAACTGAAGACAAAGGAATTGTCGGTAATGTCTACAAAGGACGCGTCGTTCGCGTACTGCCTGGCATGCAGGCCGCATTCGTCGATATTGGGCATGAAAGAGCGGCATTTCTCTACGCCGGGGACTTCGTCAAAACCAAACACAATGTCGAGGATATCGAGGAGGACGAAGGTCCTCAGGAGATGGCTCAGGCTCGTCGGCGACGCCGAGGGACTGAGGATGTGCCTCCTATTGCCGAGCTTGTTCGAGAAGGACAAGAGATTATGGTTCAAGTCGCAAAAGGGCCTATTGGAACCAAAGGCGCTCGTCTGACCTGCCATGTTTCGCTTCCTGGTCGTTATCTGGTTTTCATGCCAGGACTTCGGCACAGCGGCGTTTCTCGGAAGATTGAAAATTTTGATCTCCGAAAGAAACTCAAAAAAATCATCGATTCCTTCAAAACTCGAGAGGGCGGATTCATCGTTCGAACGGCCGCCAGCACAGGAATCACCGAGCGACAGATTCGTGCGGACGTTGAGTACCTGATTAACCTCTGGAAGAAGATCGAGCGCAAGTTCAACTCTCACGGCGCTCCTCAGTTGCTGCATTATGATTTGGACCTGACGACCCGATTGATTCGCGATTATTTGGAAGATGATATTGATCGTCTGGTCATTGATTCTCAGCATGAACATCGCAAAGTGCTGCGATTCATTCGAAATTTTAACCCTGAGCTTCGAGACAAGATTGAACTCCATTCGGAGCCCACTCCCCTCTTTGACAAATTCTCCATTGAGCAGGAAATTAACAAAGCTCTCGGCAAGCGAGTTTGGCTCAAGAGCGGTGGCTACTTGATCATTGAATCCACTGAAGCTCTCACATCGATTGATGTCAACACGGGCCGATTTGTTGGAAAGAAGACCCTGGAAGAGACGATCCTCAAAACCAATTTGGAAGCGGCTGAGGAGATCGTCAAACAACTCCGTCTCCGTAATATCGGCGGGATTATCATTATCGACTTCATTGATATGGAGAAGGATTCGTCCAAAGATCAAGTCTACCGATTTCTTGAGAGCTTGCTTCGCGACGATAAGAACCGCACGACGGTTTTGAAAATTTCAAGCCTTGGATTGGTCGAGATGACTCGAAAGCGGAGTCGAGATCCTCTCATTCGATACATGACGGAGACCTGCCCAACCTGTGATGGTAAGGGCTTTGTGAAGAGCAAAATGACTGTGGCTCATCAGGTACTGCGCGATATCAAGCGTGAGTTGCCTCACCACGAGGAGGATCACCTCTTCGTCACGGTACATCCTGATGTCTACGCCATCTTGAAAAGTCAGGAATCTGAGACGATCGTCATGCTGGAGAAGCAGTTCCAAAAGGGCGTCAAACTTGCCGCGGATCCAAGCTTCCATCCTGAGCAGATCGGACTGAGCATCCCGAAAAACAAAGCAAAAGCTCAGCCTCAACCCTTGAACCTGGAAAAGCGCTCGACTCGAGAGCAGGTCGAAGAGGACGAGGATGACTGGGCAGCCTATCAAGCCGACGTCAAAGCGATTCAGGAAACCAAGGATCAAAAAGCCCGACAGGCCGCAGAAGCAAAAGAGCGAGAGCGGGAACGTGAGCGAGAAAGAGCTGAGGCTCAGCGCCTCGAAGCTGAGGCACGGGCTCGAATGAGCGAAAGCGCGGCCCTTGAAACTGCTTCAAGAGACTCTCAGGACGCCGACGAGCCCGAAATGGATATGCCCGAAACTCCGGTCATTCGGGATCGGCAAGAAGCTCTTTCAGACGATGATGATGAGGACGAAGTCGATCAGTCTTCGGTCACTCAAGACAAGAAATCCACCGGCGAAGTTTAGATTCCGTCATTGCAGACATCATCTGCACTGTCAGGAGCGACGGTGAAAGAGTCTTCATCGGCACATCTGCCGCATGCTCGTCCCTTCGTCAGAGTCATGGGCTGATTGTTGAATGACTTAAGAATCTGCGGAGTTAAAATCTCCCCCGGAGCTGGCCTCCAGCAATAGTATCCAATCACGTACCAAAGATTAAGTCGGCCCTGCTGCAAAATCTCCACGATGACTTCCACATCTCTAAAGCCAAAGGGAACGCCTCTTAAATAAAAATTGTCTCCATCAAGATTGAAACCTTGGGACTGAGCTGTTTCCCAGGAGGGATTATTGGGACTCCCATCCGGCTGCGCTGAAATGGGCTGAACAACACTTTTATTGTTGGCAGAGCCGTAAGTGTAAACAAGGCGAAGGCCCAAGGGAGTATTCGAAGAATTGGCTGAGTTTACTAGGGCTTGAAGGCCAGCATCGTATTGCAACTGAATGGAGATATCCAAACGATCAGGAGCGCAAGAGGCCAATCCCAAAAACAAGATAGGAAGGATAAACAAAATTGATAAAGTTCTTTTCACGATCACTCCGTATATCTGAAACATTTGCCTCGCGCCGCTTCACCAGAATCTCCGGCTGCTCCAGCAGTATCACTCACCAAAAATGAAAAACTCGTATTGGAAACCTGAGCCGTCAGAGGGCTTTCAAACTGACCATCCTGCACTTTGACAGCTGCCACCTGAAAGCATGGATTGGAAGTCGCAACATCATGCATAGAGATCATAAAAACAAAGCCATTTTTGTTATCGATCAAGTTCATGCCATTGGCCGCCAGCGGATCCACCGGAAGCTCGGTTCCCGTTCCCCCCGGCAAGACCGATTTGAGAGCGGCATTCAAAGAGGTGGCACAGGCCGCTCGAGTCGCCGAAAGCCCTTGAAACGGAGCTCTCTGTTTGTCCTCATTGGCGATATATCCCAGGAAGTTCGCGCAACCCAGAAGCGCCTGCTGAGTTGAAGTGACCCCAATAAAGTCACGAAACTGAGTGCAGCGGCCCTGGGAATCCACCTGATCGCAAAATCGGGCACTGACCTTAAAGTCGCCCCCATCGTCCGACATGGACACCAAAAGGATCAAATCAGGCACACTGGTGGCCACTCCGCCGGCATCGTAACGCAGGTCCAGAAAGGCGGTATCCACGCCACAGGCCCCCAACAGGCCTGACAAGGACCAAAACAAGAGCAATTTTGGGGCTTTACGCAGTTTCGATTCCCTCCACACCACTTTCTGGCAGTGTACCCCCCCTTCGCAAAACTGAAAAGAGGAGCATTGACCCCTGGCCCTCATTTTAGCTAAGAACAGTAGGTCTTTTGGGAAATTCCAAGGGCAGTACGTTTACGTTTGTTTCATGAGGTGCATGAATGTTTGCAGTTATCGACACATTAGGTCGTCAGTATAAAGTTAGCGTTGGAGATCGAGTTAAATTCGATCGTATCAACAACAAAGGCGAAGCCGTTGCCGAAGGAACTCAAGTGACCTTCAGTAACGTTCTTCTAGTTGGTGAGGGAGATACTTTCACCATTGGCGCCCCGACCATTTCGGGAGCGAAAGTTGTTGGAAAGATTCTTGAGCAAGGCAAAGAGAAGAAAGTGATTGCCTTCAAAAAGAAGCGACGAAAAGGCTACTCAAGAAAAGTAGGTCATCGTCGCGAATATACCTTGGTTCAAATCGAACAAATCAAGGCTGCTTAAGCTTAAGAGCAAGAAGAGGTTTTAGAGTATGGCACATAAAAAGGCTGGTGGTAGTACAAGAAACGGTCGGGATTCAAACCCTCAGTTTCGTGGTGTAAAACGTTTTGGCGGTGAAATCGTACGAGCTGGAAACATCATCGTTCGACAATGCGGAACTAAGATTCATCCGGGCTCGAATACGGGTCTTGGCCGCGACTACACTGTCTATGCACTGATTGATGGCAAGGTCACTTTTGAGCGCTTAGGCAAAGATCGAAAAAAGGTCTCTGTCTACCCCATTGAAGCCGCTTAATTAGGGTCTTCCTTTTTTCATTGATTTAATCGAAACGCCCGGTATTGTCCGGGCGTTTTCATTTAAAGAAGATTTGTTTATGAAGTTTATCGACGAAATCACAATCAGAGTCATCGCCGGAAAGGGCGGCAAAGGCGCTGCGAGCTTTCGTCGTGAGAAGTTCATCCCCAAAGGGGGGCCTGACGGCGGTGATGGCGGTAAGGGCGGCTCCGTGATTCTCGAAGCGAGTAAAGACGTTCAGACCCTGCACGACTTTCGATATCAAAGTGAATACCGAGCCAAAGGCGGAGAACATGGGCGAGGAGCTCAATGCTATGGCAAGGCCGCAGAAGATATCATTCTGAAGGTTCCCGTCGGAACTGTGGTGAAATCGGAGGACGGCGAGATTTCGGAAGATCTCTGCCAGGATGGCCAACAAATCGTCGTGGCTAAGGGCGGCAAGGGTGGCCTTGGAAATCTGCACTTCAAATCATCGACCAATCGAGCCCCTCGACAGTTCACTCCAGGGGACCCTGGGGAAGAACGAGATCTTCATCTGGAATTGAAGCTGCTCAGTCATGTCGGGCTGGTTGGATTTCCTAACGCTGGGAAAAGCTCATTCCTGAATGCGATTTCAAATGCCCATCCTAAAGTGGCGGACTACCCCTTCACAACTCTCACCCCCAACTTGGGTGTCGTGGAAGGAATGGAACCTCCTTTGGTCATTGCGGACATTCCTGGAATTATTGAAGGTGCACATCAAGGCGCTGGCCTTGGACTGCAGTTTTTGAAGCACATCTCTCGATCCTATGCCCTCATGTTCATGCTTTCATTTGACTCTACTCGGAGCCTCGATCGAACTCTGGGACTGCTCCTCGAGGAGATCAAATCTTACGATCCCGAGCTTCTTGACCGACCTCGATTGTATGTCGTCAACAAAGCTGACCTCATTGAGGGAGACTCAGAGGATGAGCAAGTTTTGGTGTGGAAAGCAGAATGGGATGCCTTCAAAGCCAAACATCCCGAAAGCCATTTGATCTCGGCCACGAACAAAGTTGGCCTGCAAGAAACTTTAGCAAGTTTACACAATCTTGTTTTTTCTTCTCTCAAGCGCTCAGCCTCTGAAGCTGCCTAACGCAGAGCGCATCAATGCGCTCTTGAAAGCTTTGCCAACACTGGTATCCTAAAAGTAAGAGAATTAATGATCATCATTAGAACCATCTTTCTCTCTGCGATAGCACTTCTAAACACTCGTCAGTTTGTTTTTGCCTCCGATGCCCCACCGGCGTTGGACGTTTCCTCCCTGACATCGAAACCCTTCTTGTTGGAAGAAGAGCTCAAAGTCATTTTGGACGGAAGTGCTGCAGCGAGTGACATTGAGCGGAAATCAACAACCACCAACCGACTCACATTCATTGATAGCAATCACTGGCGCGCCTACCGAAGTCTTCCCCTTCAGAAGACGTCCAAAGAGTATCTCAAGTCAGAGAATCAAGTTTTTGAAATGTCTCCTGGAAACCAGAAAAACAAAGTCACCTATCCTGTGACAGATCGATTTTGGCAGGAAGCTGTGGCAGCTCCCGTCCACTATGCTCGACATTGGAGCCTGATTGGAAACGAGGATGACTGGGATGATCTTCTCTCCAAACTAAAAGGTGCCCCACAATTGACACTGAAGAACGTTGAGGGCGATCAGATTTCCGCCACGATCAAGCCTGACGGCAGTATCACCCTGGTGAGCCGGGGCAAGGTCCTTCAAGATGGAAAGACCGCCGTTCAGATTGAATCCATGTGGCGAATGTTCCAGCGAGGCCAGGTGGCCGAAGCGGACTTAAACCGTTCACTCCTGAGGGGCCATGATCAAAAGTAAAAGTCTCAGAATAGGCATATTCGGCGGAACTTTTGACCCCCCTCACACGGCACATCTTCAACTTGTCCAAAATGCAATTTCAGAGTTTCGGCTCGATCGCATCTATGTTGTCCCCTCTAAGTTTCCTCCCGGCAAAGAACCCGTGGCCAGTTATGACAAGAGACTTGAATGGACGGCTGAGATTTTTGGCAAGAGCAACAATCTGATTGTCTCCGACCTCGAGCGCAGTAGCCAAATGACGGTTTTTGGTAAGGAGATTTTCAGTCGTATTTCAGTCTTAGAACCTGAGGCCCAAATTCATTGGATCTTGGGTGAAGATCAGCTCGACAAACTCTCCTATTGGAGAGATGTGGACTCCTACGGCTTCCAGATTACTTGGCTCGTGACTCCTCGAAAGCCTGGCGCTCACCCTGAGGGCCTCCTCAGCAAACGCCTCCTTCAATCCAGCTGTAGCTATTGCTGGACAAAGATGACCCCTATGCTAGAGGTCGCCAGTCATACGATCCGAGAATCCCTCGTGGAGGAAGGCGCCAAGAGCCCTCAGATTCAATGGATTCCAGACATGATTCGAGACGATGTAGTAGAAACCTATGCAAAGCATAATCAATCAAAAGGGAGGTAGGACGTTGGAAGGGACTCAAAAAGAAAGCTCAGGACAGAATCTAGCCGTTTGGATGAGCCAGCTCTTAGACAAAAAGGGCGGACAAGAGACCATGATCATTGATGTTCGAGGTCGCTCAAGCATCACGGACTTTATCTTGGTTGTTACCGGAACAAGTAGCCGGCATCTGCAAACTTTGGTGGAAGTACCTTGCTTAGAAATGAAAAAGTTAGGCTTTCCTCCCAGCCATATCGAAGGAAATGGCACCCATTGGATTATTGCCGACTTCGGAGATGTCCTCCTTCACGTTTTTGATGAACAAGCTCGACGTTACTTCAATTTGGAAGAGCTCTGGGAATCTGCCCCACGAGTTGATTGGGATGCCAAGAAGCAATCCCTAACGATTTCGAAGTAATGATCCGCGTTTCTTCATTCGGCACCGTCCCCTCGACGGACCGGGATTTCCTCATCAAAAAGATCTCTCGAATGGTCCCGTTTGAGTGGGTCGAGATTCCCCTGAAAAGATGCCCTGACAAACGCACTTCACTGTTACTTCCTGAGGAGAAGTCTTTCCTCGAAAAGCACAAGAAATTTACCCTTCTCGATGTCACTGGACGGGCTTTATCTTCCGAGAAAATGACTGAATGGATTTTCAAAGCAGATCGGCATTTGGTGGTCGGCCCCGCTATAGGCTTTCATCCCCATTTTCTCGAGAGGGCTGATGATAAGATTTCGCTGTCAAATCTCACCTTCACGCACGGGCTTGCTCAACTCATGCTGGCGGAATCTATCTACCGCTGTGCCTGCATTCTCAAAAATCATCCGTTTGTTAAATGACGAGCTTTTCTTCCTCTTGCGGATACATGGAATCAATCACGGCTGCGTATCTCTCTTGGATGATTCTTCTTTTCAACTTGAGCGTTGGAGTCAACTCACCTGTCTCAATTGCAAAAGGCTTATCTAAGATTCGGAACTCCTTGATCGTTGAGTACTGAGGTAAATCTTTATTGGCGGTTTGAATAAGAGTCGCAAAGTGGCTTTGAAGAGCTTCGGACTGAACACAATCAGCCAGAGTATTCAAACTCAATCCTCGGCGTTGAGCCCAGGTTCTCACCATCTCGAGATTTGGCACTAACAAAACGGTGATATATTTTCGTCGATCCCCGACCAAACACACCGATTCAACGAGGGGATCAGATTTCAAAAAGTTCTCTACGGGCTGAGGAGCAATCTTTTTGCCGCCCGCGGTCGCGATCAATTCTTTCTTGCGATCCGTGATGCGAATGAAGCCCTGAGAATCGATCTCTCCAATGTCTCCCGTCTTAAACCAACCCTCACTATCAAAGACCTCAGCGGTCGCATCAGGCCTCTTGTAATAGCCCTGCATCACCTGAGGACCTCGCACACAAATTTCACCATCCTCGGCAATCTTGATCTCCGTATGCTCAAAGGGATGGCCCACAGTACCAAAGCGAAATCGCTCAACTCGATTCACACTCAAAATACAGGTCTCGGACAATCCGTAGCCCTCAAGAATCTTAAAGCCTGCTCTAAAAAAGAACTCAGCAATATCTTTGGACAAGGGCGCGCCACCGCTGATGAAGAGCTCTGCTCGCCCTCCAGTGACAGCTCGAAGCTTTCGAAAAACAAGAATATCAAACAGGCCATAAAGAGCGGCCCAGGTTGTCGGCAAAGGCTTTCTCTCGTAACGATACTGAAATGTCTTCTGGCCCACATACTGAGCAGCAAAAAAGATCCTCTTTTGAATGTTAGAAGCACCTCGGATCTTCTCGTTAATCTTTGAATACATTTTTTCAAAAATTCGAGGCACTGCTGTCATCAACTGAGGACGAACTTCCTGAATGTTTTCTAAAACCTTCTCAACACTCTCGGCAAAGTAAACCTTGAGTCCTGCAATCAGCATGAGGTTGTGCAAGGATCGTTCATAAATGTGAGAAAGTGGTAAAAATGAAATCGTGACGAGCCCCTGACGAATAGGAATAGCTCTTAACATCATTTCGATATTAGAAAGTAGATTGTAGTGCGTCAGCATGACGCCTTTCGGCTCACCCGTGGTTCCCGAGGTATAAAGCAAAATACAAAGATCCTCAGGCTGAACAGCATCCAGCAGCTTTACTGCTTCATTTTCTGGGAGCGAGTTTTTGAGAAACTCCTCTTTGGAAACAAATCGCACGCCAGCAGGTGTCGAAGGATGCTCAATCACATCATAGGCAACAATCGCCTTGAGGTGAGTGAGGGATTTCAAATCTTCGACTCGCTTCAAAAGAGCCTTGTTTGAGACAAACAAAACGGTCGCTTCAGACTCATTGAGAATATACTGAATCTGATCGGCAGTGCTCGTTGCATAAATAGCAGCCGTCGCGCCACCAAGCCATTGGGCCGCATAATCGGTCAGAATCCACTCTTCGCGGTTCTCTGAAAGAATCGCAATTTTTTGGCCACGCTTAAACCCGAGCGCTTGGAGTCCTGCCACCGATTGGAGAACGGTCGATAGCATCTGAGAATAAGTCTGAGGAAGCCAATCCCCATTTTTTTTGGTGAAATAAACTTCGTAATCCGGCAGCTCCTTGGCCTTGAAGAAAAAGGCCTCAGGTAAGCTACGCCCCTTCACTTTTCTGAATTCCATCATGAGAATTCAAAAATCTCATGAAAGCTCGGATGGGTCTAGTCCTAGAGATTTTCTGCGACGATTTCGGCGAGGTCTTTCACAGCAATGTCCTCTCGTCCCTTTGCCTTAAGCCCATCTGTCACCATGGTCATGCAGAATGGACAAGAAACCGCCACCGTCGACGCATTGGTTGAAATAATCTCTTCCGCTCGGTTGTGGTTGATTCGAGTTCCTGTTTTCTCCTCAAGCCACATTCTTCCGCCCCCTGCACCGCAGCAAAACCCCTTTTCCTTATTGCGCTGCATTTCAGCCACTGGGGAGCCCGAAACTGCCTCCAAAATCACCCGAGGAGCGTCGTAAATCTTGTTATAACGACCGATATAACAAGAATCGTGGAAAGTGACGGTGCCATTGGATTTCTTGGGAACCTGAAGCGTTCCGCGAGAAATCAAGTCCTGAATAAACTGCGAGTGATGGTGCACCTCATAGTTACCCCCAACGTCAGGGTACTCATTTTTGAGAGAATTAAAGCAATGAGGGCAAGAAGTCAGAACTTTCTTCACATTCTTGGAATCCAAAACCTCTTTATTGGCCGTCATCATTTGCTGAGCAAGATACTCATTGCCTAGCCGACGAGCGGTCTCTCCATTGCATTTCTCTTCTTTGCCCAGAACTCCAAACTTGATCCCTGAAGCCTGCAAAATCTTACAAGTCGACTCGACGACCTTCTTGGCTCGATCATCAAAGCTGCCTGCACAACCGATGTAGTACAGGTACTCATGTTGATCGGCATCAAAGAGCGGAATTCCCTTTTCCACCAACCACTCCTGGCGAGAAGACTCGGCCAATCCCCAAGGATTGGAGTTGGTTTCCCAATTTCTGAAGGCATTCGTTGCCTCCTCCGGATTGGATCCCTTGTTCAGAACAAGAGCTCGGCGCATCTCCACGATTGAGTCCACATGATCGATCATCACCGGACACGACTCCACGCAGGCGCCGCATGTTGTACAATCCCAAACAAAGTCATCCGAAAAAACAGCGGGAACAAGCTCCTGAGTTGCAAGGGCTCGCTCAGATTCAGGCAATGCCGCAATCGTCGCTTCATCAGAGCGCTTGTCTCCGAGACTCAGCAACGTTTTACCCCGAGCGGATGCGGCCGCCCTCAAATCGATCATCAAAGTTTTGGGCTTAAGCGCCTTACCCGTCGTGGTGGTAGGACAAAACTCATTGCATCGTCCACACTCCGTACAAGCAAATGAATCCAAAATATTCTTCCACGTCAGATCCGTCGTGGTCTCAGCTCCAAACTTAGTCACGGATTCATCCGTAAGATCAGGTGTCGACAATCGACCTCGAGGCTCCGTCTTTGAAAACCACACATTGGGAGCAGCGACTATCACATGCAGATGCTTGGAGAACGGCAGATAATTCAAGAAGCCCAAAATGATCGCTAAGTGGGCCCACCAGAACACATGATACACCGTTGAGGTGGCTGCAGATTCAGGAAGGAAGCCCGCCAACCAAGACGCGACGGGCTTCCATTCAGCAAAGGAATCCGCTCCCATTTTAATTCCAACGGCATGAGCCAAGAGATTGGTCAGCACCAAGCCCCAAATCATGCTCAAAATAAAAAAAGCATCCGCTCTCGATTTAGCAGAGTTGTCAGCCATTCGCTTGGGCTTGATGAAGAGACGTCGATAAAAAGCCACACCCACTGACAAAAACACAAAGGTGTTAGCGATATCCTGAGTCAGCGAAAAGGGTCCGTAAATCCCAGCACCCAAAAAGTCCCAGTGCGATCCTCCCGTGACGCCATAGAAAAACCACTCGAAGGTTCCCACAGAGAGAATGACAAAGCCCCAGAAAATAAAGAAATGAATCCAGCCGGCGACGGTTTGTCGGAGCAGCTTCTCGTGACCAAAAACCTGAGAGATAAAAATCTGAGCCCGCTTGAGATTGTCGCTAAATCGATTGCGAGCTTTGGAGAGGAGAATAATTCGAACAATTTTAGAGAAGTTAAAGGAAAAGAACGTAAACGCTGAAACCAAGACCAGAATCACGGCCAACTGAAACATCGTCATCCGCTTTTCCTTACTTTCCTAAAATCTTTTTGCATTCTTGTTGAATCAAGGGAGCCAAAGTAAACAAATCGCCCACAATGCCGTAGTCAGCCTTCTGAAAAATCGGCGCTTGGGCATCTTTGTTGATCGCTACAATCACCTTGCTCGTGCGCATCCCAGCCAAATGCTGGATAGCTCCACTGATTCCAAAAGCCATATAGAGCGAGGGATTAACGGTCTTACCAGTCTGCCCCACTTGCATATCATGACCAGCGAGGCCCTCATCCACAGCAGCGCGAGATGCTCCCACTGCTGCCCCAATCGAATCTGCCAAGTCGAACAAGATTTTGAAATTCTCTTTTGATTTAAGCGATCGACCTCCACTGACAATGATATTAGCTTCAGTCAAATCAGGACGATCACCAGATCCCTGGGTTGCTCCCACATACTGAATCGGCGAACCAGCAAAATCAAACGCCACGGCCATCTCTGTCACCGAACCGCTGGATCCCAAAGAACCAGCGCTCATTGCGTTGGGACGAACAGTCATGAAAGCCAAAGCCTCTGAGGCTTCAATCTGAACATTCGCAAGCGCCTTGCCAGAATAGAAAGGCCGACGAATCTTTACATCCCCTTCGAGGCTAACACTCAAACAATCAGCCGCTAACGCTCCATCAAATCGAGCGGCCAGCTGAGGAACCAAATCCTTACCCGTGCTGCTCGCACTTCCCAAAACGTAGTTTGGCTGAAGATCTTTGATCAATTTCTCACAAGCAGCAGCGTACGCATCAGGATGGTAAGCATCAAAGGCAGCCTCTTTCACCCAGTATGTTTTCACACCTGCCTTTGCAAGTTCATCCGCCGCAGACTTAGCCTGAGACCCAAAGATGATGCCGTAGACATCACAGCCCTTAGCAGCAGAGACTAATTCTAGACTCGCCTTTTTCAGAGCGCCCTTACGATGTTCACCAATAATAAGTGCCTTCTTCATAACGCCCTCCTACAAAACCTTTGCTTCTTCTCGAAGTCGCTTCACGAGCTCCGCTGCTTGCTGAGCAGGCTCGCCATCAATCATCTTCACCTGACCGCGCTCAGGAGGAAGACCCCAGCTCATCATCTTCAAGCCTGATTTCACCGCAGGAAGAGCCACTTCCTTCAAATCCTTCTTAGCAGCCGCCCGAATTCCAGGAAGAGAAGCCAGCCGCATTTTATTGATTCCCTTATTGCAAGTCAGAAGAGCAGGAAGTCTGAGCTTATAAGTTTCCTTCATCCCACCCTCAATATCTCGATCCACTTTGACGTGCGCGGACCCTTCCCATTCGCATTTGGCAACAATCGACATATGCGGCATTTTCAGTCGCTCAGCCACCATCACAGCGACGGCATGAGAATCAGTATCAACCGCTTGCTTACCTGCAAAAATCAGATGGAAATTTTCTGTCTTACAGACCTCAGCCAGGGCAGCTGAAACGGATTTTGCATCATTCGCCGCTTTGGCATTGTCCAAGATATGAATACCTCGATCGACACCCACCGCAAAGGCATCCCGCAGGGACTTGGACGCCGCTGCCGGGCCTAAAGTTATGCCCACAATCTCCGAAGCAATATTTGACTTAGCCCAAAGCTCTTTGGTTCGAATGGCTTCTTCGATGGCGAACTCATCATAGGGATTGATCACATACTTGAGATCCGCCTCATCAACGGCATCTCCCTTCAATTGAATCCGTGAGTTCGTATCCGGAACATGCTTAATCAGAACCCCAATCTTGATCATGACATGAGACTAACCCCTCGAAATTTGAGGGTAAAGCCCAAAAAACGACTCGATTAAGGCAGGGAAACCGCTCGGTGCGTGGCTTGAACGTAAAGATCTCCAGAATCCAAAAATATTTTTTCAAGCTCCGCTTGATTGGAGAAAAGTCCCAACTGAGGCAAGGCCTCAATGCCACCCAAAACCTCATCAAAGATTGCGTTAGCTACATGATGAACAGCCTCAAGGCGGCGCAAGATCACCTGATCCAAAAACGCTGACGATTTGAACTCATCGATTTTCAAGGGCTCAGCCGACGCTTTGAGTCGCCTTCGACCATCTTCCGTCTTCACCACTTGGAATTCCACTTTGACCGCTCCCTTGGTCTGAACCGCGAATCCCAAAGGATTCGTCAAATCGAGGAACGACAAGAGAACGCCGCCCACGTCCGCCGCATTCACATCGGGAAGCTGAGTGAGCGGAGAAGCTTTTTCCTTGATTCGCTGCAGATCTTCTTCCTGAAGCTTGGGGTTGAAGAGCTTGGCTAGAGCCGCAATGATCGGAGTGACAATGAGGCGCACCTTCCCCTTTCGACACTTCATATAGATATTAAAGTGAATCATTCCGTCTTCGCCAATCATCGGTGCCTGGCGGACAATGATCTCGTCCTGAGGATCGCAGATTTGCACGGAACGCTTCTGAACATCATTCATGTCCAACTTAAAATTGGAGCGGATGAGGTTCTCCCAATCGATTTTGAGGAGCGCCTGATTGATAATAGTGCGCGGTACTCGAAGCATCACGGCATTCTTATCCGTTTCAAGAACTGTCTTAACTGCAGGTGCGACTCGACCCGATAGCCCGTCCCACTCGTTCGAGAACTGATTCGAGTACAGACTGATTCGGAATACATCGTCAATCAAGGTCACTCGACTTACTTCAATCGGCACGTTGAAATCTTGATCCGCTGTTGGCCCCTCAGACCAAGAGCGGGGCCCCGTCACGAGAGGAACCTGTTCAGAAGCAGGGATCTTCATATACGATGCAATGGCCGAATCCATCAAAGCTTCATTCACCGAATGAATCCCTCGGCCAAACCACTCGTTCAAAACATTGATATGATCAAGCTTAGCGCCCGGTCGCTCGTCCCAACAAACTTCATCAATCAACGACGTAATGGCAGTCTTCTGCATGGGTGAAGCGTTGAGCGAAGCCACGATTGCCTCAACCTCTCTCCAAGGTCCTTCAGAGGAAGGATAAGGACATCGAGCCAAGAGAATCAGAAGTTCATGATAGGGACGAATCCACTCCAATCGATCGAGACGATCTTCGTACGAGGAGATTCCGAGCGATCTTTTGATGTTGGCCACAGCCTCGCTGGGCTTCATCAGTCGCTCTAAATCCACTTTCAAGCGATCAAAACTTCGATCGCCATAAACTAATCGAGTGAGCAAGCTGTAGGCCATCATTTCGAGATCAACCACAGCCACTTCTCCAAATCCAACAATCAGACGATCCAAAACCGATTGATGCAACTTGGCCGTCTGATTGATCTTGGGAAGAGCCTCTTTAACATAAGATCCAGCCAAACCTGAGAGCAGATCGCTCAGCGGCTTTTGAATACGCTCACCCAGATTAAACATGAGCTCGCCCACTTTTTCTTCGACGCCTTTGAGGTCGATAATGAAACTTTCAAGCTGAGCTTTCACGGGCGCCGAATTGAGATAGTAAGGAACCTTGAATTTAAAGAAATCGGTGAGACCCGATTTAATCTGTTCACCTAGCATCAAGTGATTTTGTTTAACAATTCGCTCAATAAACTTGGAAATTTTCACATCTTTGTTGGCGCCATCTTCAGTTCCATAGAGTGCCAGTCCTGTTTCGATGAGACTCTTCACGTCTGGCATCTGGAAGTCAGAAGTCATCTGAGCCCCACCCTCTTCCTCAGCAGGAATTCCATAGTCAGGAGCTTGAGCGAGAACTTCGTTTTTTGTCGAAAGCCCAAAGATCTGCACTCCAGAAACCTGAACTTTAGATAAATTCTGTCTCAGATGTCGTACTTGAATATCCAAGTTGTCCTGAGTGGCAGACATACAAACATCAAAAATAAAGTCGAGATACGTACCCTCTGACGGAACCGTAAGGGCCATCGCTGAAAGCGCTTGAATGGTGGACTTGTATCGATCTAGCCCCACTTCAATCGACAATGGACTTGAACGAAGATTCACAGCTTCCGACAAGCCCAAATGAGCCTCCGCTGAGACCAGATAAACTCCCTGACAGCGTGGTGAGCTTTTCTTGAGATCTCTCAATCGAATCGCGATATCTTGAATGGGAACAGCGTCCACTCGGAACTCTCCTGACGTACGAATGTATCCCGTTTTATCAAAACCAAATTTCTGGATGCGATGAGTCCGAATCATATCGAAAGGCACTTTGAGATTCGTCAAACGCTTATTCATTTCTGAGGCGATTTCGGATTCCACCCACTCTTGAACTTTCATACCAATCTTGTTTTGCGATCGACTTGTCACAAGGGCTGATCGAATTGAGTCGATATTCTCAAGAATCATATTAAGACTGGGTTGACGGCCCTTGAGCCAGCGATTGCCTAGACGGACATCGATGCCTGAAACGGACAAGCCCTTGAGATCTGCTTCGATGGGATCCATATCAAACTGAAGCTCATCCTGGACTCGAACCTGACCTCCGGCTCGGATCTCCGTCACAGACTGAAGCTTGTTCCTCAGCTGAGCTCGTAAGCCCATTTGCTGGCCCTGAAGTTTTTCCCCCTTCCAAAACAAAGCAATATCCTCGATCTCAATAGAAGGATCCAAGATCCCCACTTTGAATCGACCTGAAAGGAGGTTTTTGCTCGAACTGACAGAGATATCCCCATGCGGATCCACAACTTTCAAAGGCAATGAGAAACTAAAACGAGCAATCATGTTTTTGTTCATCACAGGATCATGCCGAGGATTTCCCGATTCAAAGACTTCCAACTCAACAGGATTTTCGGAATCAGCCTGGGCGTTTTCAATCGCAACCAAGTCCAGATTGATGTCGATTCCATCGCTTAAGATTTTCTGCACGGGATCCAATGAGTTAATCACGAGATTTTCGAGGAGATGCCCGTGATTGATGGGACCCTCTGCGAGTTGGAGCAGAGCATTTTGTACCAACCATCCGGAGACGCTTTCATTTTGGTGAGTAAACTTGCTCCCGCGATAAGAGATAGACTCAAGACGCGCAGAGGCCAGCGGTGTCTTCAGCGACTTACGATCCACTCGAAGCTCGGGACGTTGAAGAATCTTATCCCACAGGACTTCGGCATTAAGCTCGATCGGATGATCTCGATCAAATCCAATATGAATCTCAACATCATCACTCGAAGTCACCGCCACTGGAGTTTTGAGCTCAACAGCCGAAATCTCCATATCCAGAACACGGGCTGACATGTGCACGAGAGGCAGCTGAATGCGAAGACGACCGAGACCCAATCGGTAGGGCGTATCGATGACATTTTCCAGGGGTTCAAATGCAATATGCAGCTCCTGAAGGGCCAGCTCAGGATTGACCATGAGAGCTGCTTTGAGTCTTGCCTGTCCCGACTTTTGAAAAAGCGGGACCTCAATCGTTTCATCCACCTCTAACGGATAAGCAACTAACTGTCGCAACAAAGCATCGGAAAGAGCGGATTGAACTCGAGCATGAAAGTCCTGATCGGACAAAGCGGCCCGAACTCCATTCTGGACAACATCCTTCGACAAGAAAATCTCCGCCGTCTTTGTATAGCCCCGCCTTCGAAGCTCTTGCTGAAAGGCTTGGAGCTCCGAGATGAATCGAGAGCGAAAGCTATCCCAGGCTTTGACAAACTCATTGATGTCAGCATCTTTGGGTACTGCAATCTGTGCAATCTTCTTGTTCTTAAAAACAAAGGGATCAAAGTTCATGATCCAGTCCGCAATCGGCATGACATTTGACTGACCCGTTCGATAGGTCAGAGACTGATACTCCTCCATCGCCATGCGAGCCACATCTCGAGGATTCTCAATCAACTCGAGGCGCCACAAATCATCGCGAAGAATGAGCTGAAACTGCGCGGAGTTATCGATCACCATCCGTCCCACGAAGGTCGTGGGATCCTTGAGCCAGAAGACATAGCGCTGGACCGGTTGACCAGCGAGACATGGGTTCCCCAATCCAATCAGCGCCTGAACTGGACCTAAGAGTCCCAGGCATGCAATAAGAGCCAATAACTTCAATGGCTTAGAAAAACGGCCCCCATTTTGATTTCTCAAAAATCCCATAGCGTATGGGGGCATTAGGCAAGTTCTATGCCACTCCCTTGCCGGGGCCTATTGGCCCTAAAGACCGCTTAAAAGGACATTTAAAACTTAAGCTTTGGCAGGGATGGGGCACGCTTTTGAAGCTGCTGCTGAAGGCCAGATTTAATCTTGTCTTCAGCTGCATCTCGAGTTTTTCGAGTCAAATCATCCGCAGACTTTTTCAACTCCCCCATCGACGCCGTGACCCCATCTAGGCTCGACTGCACGGCAGTTATCGTCTCTTTCTTCAGATCATTGAGTTCCTGGGAGGCGAGAGCTTTAGAGGATTCAATTCGACTATCTATTCCTCGCTGAATTCGAGCTTCAAAATCCTTTAGCTTCTGATCAATGAGGCGAGAGACTCCTGCCTGAATGAGGCCAGACAGATCACTCGAAACATCAAAATCGATTGCTTGATTGCGACTGGTCAGTGTGAAGCCGACGGAAAAGTCAGAAATGTCCGCGAAAACTTTTTCCAGCAAGGGCGTCAAAACACCTGCCTTTGGGACCTCCGAGAAATCCCATTTTACTCCGCGAAACTGAACCACATTTTTCCAGGTCAGCTGAGATCCCACAAAATCAAACTCCACATGGGCATCCGCAGTCCCCGAGGAAATCTTAAGAGGAAACAATTTCGGGATTCCCACGGGCCAATCACTCGCTCGAATACGGCGGACGTCGGCTCGATAGATATCCTTTGCTTCCGGCTTTCGATAGTCGAGATGAGCCTCCAAACTGACTTCAGAAACCATCATATCTTTGAACATCGCATGAATCTTTGCCTTCATGGGGTCAGGAGACAGCGACGGATCCGAACTCAGATTTCTCAGATCAAGAGCATACTTTTGCTCGATATCCTTACGATCTCCATTATCCAATACATTGACCGAAAACTCGGACTTCGTGAGAACGACCGATGGCTTTTTTCGGGGCGTGACAAAAACAACATCTCGACCCTTAGCCCGAGGATAAATCTGAATTCCATCATCGGATCCCTGAGTCATATGGGAGAGAACTCGCCTTAACTGTGAGTGCATTTTCATAGTCTCATGAGCATGCTTCACCCACTGTGCACCAAAAATGATCTTCATCATGTTACGAGTATCAAGTGCCTTCACGCCCACCAGACCGCGCGCTTGTCGATAGGTCTGCTGAACAGCGGACTCAGCGAGTCGATAGGATTTCTCAGCCGACTCATAGTCCCGCTTCAACTGACTCAGCATTTCTTCGTATTCGTTTTTCTGCTCACCCAATCGAGAGATGAAGGATCGAATCAGATCAGCTCTGCGCAAAACTTCAGCGGCATCCTGCGGGACATTTTTGGTCAGATCACGAGCTTCGGAGAGCAGTTTTTTTTCGTCGGTCAAATCAGCGACCTCTTTCAAGCGAACAGTCATGTTGGCCTTGAGCTCCTGCACATCAGTGGCCACCTTTTTGAAAGCGTCCAAGGCTGGGAAGTCCAGTCGGGATAAGATTTCATCGACGTTGCTCGGCAACGAAAAGCTTGTCAGCTGAGAAACAGGCAATTCCTCAAACTCTGCTTCCAACTTGCCAAAGGCTTTATCGGAAATTCCCGAGTACCAAGTCTCCTCTTGAGGAGGCTTGGCTGGCAGAACCCCCGGGGTTTTTCGCGGAGTCCCCCATTGAATGCCCGTGATCGAGAAATCATCCACAATCAACCGTCGCTCCAGGAGTGGCAACGTTTGAAAATCGATCACAATGTCAGAAAACTCGATAGTGTTCCTCATGGGATCAGCCTTGCTGGCGATTTCTAAGCGACGAATTTTTAAGGAAGAATCTGTTAATGAAACTTTCAAGCCCGAAATATCTGTCTTTGTATGAGTGATGGCAGAGATCCCTGACTCCAATGCCGATTTCACCATGCCATCGAGACAGAAGAGTAAAACCCAGCTGACTAAGCCCAGAAAAACGAGAACAGAGAGAAAAAACTTCCAACGAATGATCATGACAACACGCTCATTCTTTCTTTGAAGGACTCGTATCTGAGATACATACCATAGAGAGGCGTTGCCTTTAAGGTCGCCAGAAGCTTGGACTTCTTCAGTGATTCACGCCAATGCTGTCGATAGGATCTCACGGCGGCAAGAGAGGCAAGATAGACGGGGATCCAAGCGATCAATCCAAACACAAGAGAGCCG
Source organism: uncultured Bacteriovoracaceae bacterium (assembly GCA_964655245.1). Taxonomy (GTDB): domain Bacteria; phylum Bdellovibrionota; class UBA2394; order UBA2394; family UBA2394; genus JBEIHI01. Next base: position 24,135 of record CAZZLQ010000033.1, read on the forward strand.
ATCACAATCGTGTTATTGAATCGGAAATAAGGCCAAATCGGCCCCGAGGTAACGGCAATCCAGAGGGGCCTCAGAGCTTTGAAATCAACCAACAGCCCATATCCAAGCAGATCAAACAGAGGATCCAGAACAAACGCAAAAATCTTGAAGACCCCCAAGCTCACAAAAAACATCGTGAGATTCACCCGGAACAAGCAAACCAGCAAAAAGATCACAAGGTTGTGTAATGAAAGGAAGGGTGACAATCCCACCATCATTCCAAAGGCAACAGCCGCAGCGAGCTGAGCTGGATGACGTTCGGAATTTAAGAGCTTCAAAAGGTTATAAAAGGTCTTAAGAATAAACAGGCTCACACCCCTATTAAAAGGTCGCCCTAGATCTCTTGCAAATGAATTATGCGCATTCCTTGACCTCCCCTTCTGAACGGCTAGTTTAGGGTGAAATGCGTCGAGAGTTTCTCCAAGCCAAGATTCATTTTGCCACCATTACCGGTGCTGATCTCGAGTACGAGGGCAGCCTCGGTATGGACTCAGAGCTGATGAAACAAATCGGAATTTTACCCTTTGAGTCCGTAGAAGTTTACAACGTCACAACAGGCGCTCGAATCCGAACCTACGCGATCGAACTTCCTGCTGGATCCAAACGCTTTGAGAGCAACGGAGCTGCTGCTCACCACATCCGAAAAGGCGATAAAGTTATCATCGCAACTTACGTTTGGCTCGATACTGATGAAATCAGTTCTTTCAAGCCACGGGTGATGATTTTGGGGCCTGAGAATAAAGTAAAAAGTCTCTACGACAAGCCAATCGCTTTCGAGAACCACTGAGCTTCCAGTTTAGAGTTTTAAAATCTCTGACAGCCGCTCGGTGGGTGCAGAGCACTGACCCAAATCACAGGACCAAAAGCGAGAAGCTCCGTCAGAACCCTTTCCTGCGAGAGCAGGAACCGCACTGAGAGAATTTGAGATTTCAACCGAATAAACCCGAGGCAGAAACGACTGTCTCAATCTGCGCCGCTCCTCCTCACTGGGTTTGCACGCAATCACGATCTTTGAGCCATTCATCCAATCATCAAGAATCAATGCCAGTCGCTGGAATCCACCAGGAGCTTCCATCGCATTTCCTAGAATCGCACGAGCAGACTTTTCACCAATCTGAGACCACGACGCGTCTCCCGTCCAATGCGTCAATCGAAACAACACAGAGATAGCCACATGATAAGGCGCAGGAGTGGCACCATCAAAAATCTCTTTGGATCGCATTAACAAATCTCGCTGATCACTCGAAGAGGACCAGTGGCCGCCATCGCGCTCATCCAGAAACTTCTCGTTCATTCCATAGGCGAATGACTGAGCTGCAAGAAAGTATCTCTCGTTTCCAGTGATCTCAAACAAATCCAGCAGGGCCTCACCGAAGTAAGCATAGTCTTCTAAGAAGGACTCCTGACTTCGATGATTCTCGAATCGGCAATGAAAGAGATTCTTGCCTTCGCTCATCTGCTCCAAAACAAACGACGCCGCTCTCTCGGACATTTGAATCCACTCGGGCTTATCGAATGCGGCCCCTGCGCGACAAAGAGATGAAATCATCAAGGCGTTCCAGCTCACCAAAATCTTTCGATCAATCAAAGGCCACGGGCGCTTGTCGCGAATCGAACGAAGACGCTTTAGCTCCTGCTTCAAACGAACACGTCGAGATTCCTCGGGAATCTGGTCAAAATGAAAAACATTTCGCCCCTCGTAATGACCTGCAGAGCTCAACTTAAACTCTTCAGTCATGGGAAGCCAAAGATCTCGAGAGACGAGAGACTGAAGCTCATCAAAGTCCCACAGGTAGAACTTGCCCTCCTCATGCTCCGAATCAGCATCAATAGCGGAGTAAAAACCTCCCGCTGGATCCGTCATCTCGCGAGCAACCCAATCGGCAATCTCACTGACGATCTCAGCGCAATAGCGATCCCGACTCACCTGCCAGGCTTCTGTGTAAAGCCGCATCAGAAGAGCGTTGTCGTAGAGCATTTTTTCGAAGTGCGGAATCTTCCACTCAACATCTGTGGAGTAACGATGAAATCCACCGCCCATTTGATCGTAAACACCGCCCTTGGCCATCTTATGAAGACTGTCGAGGACTTGCTGAATCAGCGCCTCATCCTTGCGATCCACACCCACTCTCAACATCAATCTCAGTGCATCCGTGTGAAAGAATTTGGGAGCATGCCCTACGCCACCATACTTCGCATCAAACGTTCGCATGACATTTTCAAAAACTCTTTGGGGTAGACTACGATCAAGCTCTTTGCGGCCTTCGAAATACCGAGAGTTTTGAATCATCAGCGCCATCAGCTGATCGGCATTTCTTCGAACCTCGTCGGGTTGACTTTGAAAAACATCGATGACTCTTTTCAGAATCTCCAAAAAGGGCAGGCGATTGTATCGATGATCCGGCGGAAAATAGGTTCCCCCAAAAAACGGCTTCAAATCGGGGGTGAGAAACACGTTCAGAGGCCAACCACCCGATCCCGACATCGCCTGAACGGCTGTCATGTAGAGATGGTCCAAATCAGGCCTCTCTTCCCGGTCGACCTTGATCGAAACAAAATGCTCTCTCAAAAAATCAGCAATCTTGGAGTAAGAAAAACTCTCGCGCTCCATGACATGGCACCAATGG
>CAZZLQ010000034.1:0-26630 GCA_964655245.1 uncultured Bacteriovoracaceae bacterium
GAGATTCAATGGATCGGCAAAAAGGTCTTCGTCAAATCCGAACATAACGGAACGATCTCTCTAAAGTCAGGAAGCTTTGAAATGGCTGATGGCAAGATTACCAAGGGCGATTTTATCATTGATATGAAGGGGATCCAGGTGGTCGACATCAAAGATCCAACAGATAACGCCAAACTCAAGGGTCATTTGGAATCTCCTGACTTCTTTGCCGTTTCCGATTTTCCTGAGGCTCGATTCGTGATCACAGGAACTAAACCTATTAAATCGGGTGGAACTCATGAGATTTCGGGCGATCTCACGATCAAGGGTAAGACAGAGAAGATTCAGTTTCCAGCCACGGTGAAGGCTGAAGGGAAAAAAGCAACCCTGACGGCGAAGATTCCCGTCGATCGCACCAAGTTTCACGTCAAGTTTGGCTCTCCCAAGTTTTTTGAAAATCTTGTAGGGGATCGAATCATCTCAGATACCTTTGATATCAATTTGAAGCTCGTTGCAAACGAAGCCAACGTTGCAACCAAGAAAACAAAGTAAGTAGACACTTTTTTTGATGGAGGGGCCCCGAAAAAATCGGGGCCTTCTTATTTTTTATGTCAGAAGCCGGACCGTCGAATCTGATTCAGCTTCAAGCCGCCTCGAAGGGCTTTGGCTCAAAAACCCTTTTTAGCGACGCCACGTTCTCTATCAACACGGGGGAACATGTGGGAGTCATTGGACCCAATGGTGCGGGGAAAACTACGCTCTTCAAGATTCTTGCTCAAGAGCTTGATGTCGATGAGGGAGAGGTTGTTCGATCAAAATCACTTCGACTCGGTTATTTGCGGCAACATGATACTTGGGACACAGATCAAACCCTCGAGGAATTTTTTTCTGAAGGTCTTGTACTCCCTCTTTGGGAGCTCAAAAAACTAGCCACTGGTCTTGGCCTCAAAGATGAACAGTTTTATGCACCTATCAAAACTCTCAGTGGTGGGTATCGAATGCGGGCCAAGCTTCTGCATTTGCTGGGTCAGCAGCCCAATCTCATGATGCTCGATGAGCCGACCAACTATCTTGATCTTGAAACTACTTTGGTTCTTGAGGAGTTTTTGCAGAGCTTTGAGGGCTCTTTCCTTTTGATTTCTCATGATCGCGAGTTTTTGAGACGCACCACAGATCATATTCTAGAAATTGAATCCGGATCCTTTGTGAAGTTCTCGGGCAATATTGATGACTACTTTGAGCAAAAAGAACTGCTTCGGACTCAACTGGAGGCGCGCGCGATGAGTGAAGCTGCCAAGAGAAAGGAAGTTCTGGATTTTGCTGCACGCTTTGGCGCCAAAGCTTCTAAGGCACGACAAGTTCAAAGCCGACTCAAGCAACTCGCCAAGCGTGAGACCATTGAAGTGAAGCCACTTCCTATCTCAGCCAAAATTCGCATCCCAGCGCCCACTCACACGGGACGTGTGGTGATGAAGATCAATGATTGCGACTTTGGATACGGTGACAAACCCATTATTCAGCGAGTTCAATGCGGAATCGAAGCCGGAGATCATCTTGCCGTCGTGGGATACAATGGTGCGGGAAAGTCAACCCTGCTCAAATCCCTCGCCAAGGAAATCCCTGGTCTCTACGGAGATGTCGAATGGGGTTATCAGGTTACATGCGCTTACTATGCGCAACATGTTGCCGAGCGACTTCTTCCCGATGAGTCCGTTCATGAAGCTCTCAAAAGAGTCGCGCACCCCGAAGTCAAACCTCAGGAGATTCTCGATCTAGCAGGAGGACTTTTGTTTTCAGGGGATGCGATCAAGAAAAAGGTTTCTGTTTTGTCAGGGGGCGAAAAAGCCCGCGTTGCTCTTGGCCAGATTCTTTTGCAGAAAGCTCCCGTCCTCATTCTTGATGAGCCCACGAACCATTTAGATTTCTATACTGTTGAATCTCTCACTCAGGCATTGTCTGACTTCAAGGGTAGCGTCATCTTTGTCAGTCACGACAGGGGATTTGTTCGTCGAATTGCCACCAAGGTTCTCGAAGTCTCGCAGGGACAGGCAACCTTTTATCCCGGGACCTATGATGATTATGTTTGGAGCGTTGAGGCGAAATCTCGAGACGGCTTTATTCCTCCCGATCCAAAGCCTCTTGTCGCTCGTCGCAAGGTCCCAGCTGAAGAGCAAGCTCAACTTCCTCGTTCGATAGCACCGGTCAAAAAAACACAGCGGTCGACAAAGAAAGGCTCAAAGGGCTTGAGTTCAAAAGAAAAGAGCTCGACAAGAATCTTCAGGACATCGACAAAAAGATTAAGATTCTTGAGTCTCGAATGAATCAGCAGGGTGAACAAATGCAAGGCCTCCAAGGACCGGAGCTTGCTAAACTCTCGCAGGAAGTCTCCGCCACGCAGAGAAAGATTGCCGAATTCGAGGAGACATTCATGAGACTTCTTGAGGATCGAGAGACCCTTCTTCAAGAGATTTCGACCATCAAGAGCTCCTGACTTTCCTGAGCTTTTGCTGAGCCTTGACCTGGCATCGATCTTGCTTTCTCATAGGGTGTGCGGCGATCTTGGGAAATTGGTTTTTTTTCAATTCTTCTCAGTGTTTGGCTACCCCTGGCCTCTGTCCTTGGGGATCGCAATGAATCGGATGATTTTGGAGATTTAGATCCGCCGACAAATGTTCTTCCCTGGGATGGAACTGCCTGGAAGACCTCCTCACTTCCCACCCGCATCGTGGTGGTGGGAGACATTCACGGAGACCTCAACAACCTGGTGAAGATTCTCAAAGATACGAATCTGATTCGCGGCAAGCGAGCGACGTGGAAAGGTGACGGAGCTCATTTAGTTTTGATGGGCGACCTTATTGATCGAGGTGCAGATTCCAAGGCTGTGATGATGTATGTCCAACAGCTCACTCAGCAAGCCAGACTCGCTGGGGGAGATGTTCATGCGCTGATTGGCAATCACGAAGCCTTAGCCGCAGAGGGAGATTTCCGAGCATCGAATGCGGAGATCAGCTCGTTCCAAAAGGGAACCAAAATGGGTAAGCGAGAAGTTCTCGATTGGGCCTATCGAAACAAAAAGGGACCCTTTGCCGAATGGATGGCCTCGCGAAATGCTATGGTCCAAATTGGACCCTATCTTTTTGTTCACGCTGGGATCGGCTCATGGGCTATTGAAAGTGATCCGGGAGAGATTAACTCAACGATTCGAGCGTGGATGCGCTACTTTCAGGGAAACGGTCCCAAACCTCCGGGCCGAACTTCATGGGTCATGCACGACGAGTATCAGAGTCCGCTTTGGACGAGGGCACTGGCGTCTTCCTCTCCCTACTTGAATCGTGCACTCATGCCGGGGAAGTTATTAGGAATGATCCTGGATAAACTGGACGCAACTCATCTATTCATTGGCCACTCGGTCACTCAAGACTTCGGCTATCGGATCACCCTCGATCATCCCACGTTTGCCGAGCAGGTGATCGAGATGGATACGGGCATCTCCTATGCTGTGGGGGGCCGACCAAGCGCAATGGTGATTGAGGGCGGTGAACTCAAAGCGGTTTATCCTCTTAGAAAGAAGACCAATTACTGGATCACCAAGCGGCTTCGCTCGACCTGTGTTGAGGATATCCGCCGCCTCGTCAAGAAATCAGCATCTCAAATCGAGTAAACAATTTTAGTAGTACTTCTAACACTTTACACCGGCAACGTTCGATTCCAAATAGAATTGCCCGAGGGTCTTGTATTTAACCCCGAATCAGAGTATTTCCGGCAACTCAACTGCCATGACACGCGCTCTAACCATTTCTCTCATTCTCTGCTTGAGCCTTGGGCTCAACCCTCGAGGCACTTTTGCGTCTGTTGAGCCGTGTGAAAGTCAAATCAAGCAGTTAGGCCTGATTGGAAAGCTCAAAGCAAAGGTCGAGAACCTTGTCTTTTCCAAGTCTCTTCCAGACATTATCGCCTCGGCCGATCAGCTCCCCGAGAACGAAGTGGTCATCTATCCGCTGAGCCTTGCTGGCCTTGGACCTGATCGAAACATTGTTTTGGCTAACAAAAAAGCATATCTCATTACTCCTCACGCTCATCCCGACCGAAGAATCTCCGCTTATCCTCTTTATCAATATGCAGAACTTGAAGTGATTGACTCGCAACTCATTATGAAGGGGAAGACGAATCTGAAGCTTGGATCCATTTTGCCGTACGTTCGTTCGATCCTTGGCCGATACAAAGGGTATCGATTCGAACTCACCGACAATTCTAAGATTTGGTTTCAACAGACTTTGACGGAAGACTCAGGGGAGTTTCCTCTGGGTGAGAACTTCATGAAGGTCTTCGACATGAAACTGGTGGGGCGAGCTCCAAAGTTTCACACTTTCAAAGCTTTTGCCGCTCGGGTGATTCTCCTTGGGTTGATTCTCTCACCAGTACCGCTTGGACACACGTCCGGACTCACCGGGCGCCTCATTTCTCCAGCACTCGGTCCCGTGCACCAATGGGCTGCTAGTGACTTCAATCAAGCGTTCCTGACTCCGGGAGTGTGGGAGGCGATCTCCGAACGCGCCTTACTCGATGGACAATCTATCCCGCCAAGAGAGTTCGGAATGTCGGGGCTTGGTCAGCTGAGTCAGCTCGAGCTCGCTCGTATCTGGTATCAGATTCATGCAGCTGAAAGCTTCAGGGATGACGAAGCGAAAAAGGCAGAGTGGTACCGAAAGCTCAGTCTCGCCCTTGATGAAGCTCGCTCGTCAAAATCGAATTTTGTCTCGCGCGACCTTCTGGATGACATTGTTCCCTCTGTGAGTTGGGAGAAGGCTGCCCAAGGTCAAGACTTAGCCATCGATCGACTGCTTGAGATCGCCACGGCGATGGATACAAAGGCGAGCTTCATGCCTAGCATCCTCGCAGCCATTCCTGACAATTCTGTGTGGCTTTCAAAAAATACAAACCCAACCACCATGCCGTTCTTTGACCCGTCGATCGAAAAGATCATTGAGAACTCACCCTTTTCTGATGACGTCAGAACAAAGTCTCTTGAGCAATATCGCCAAGAGAGAAGAGGCGACTACGAAGCAGATCTTAGTCTGAGTCGACTCATCATTCTCAAACAAATTCTGAAGGTAGATACTCTTTCGATCAACGACGTCCTGACAACAGTTCAGTACCTTGAGGAGTTTGCACTCCCGGAGGACAACCAAGAGCTGATGACGGCCTATGAAGACAAGATTCTCATCCCGGCCATCAAAGAGGCCTACACCGGAGATAAAGAAAAGGTGCAGCTTGTGCTCTCCAGCGGCGGCCTTGTCGAGCTCGTGCTGCTGAATCAGAAGGGTGAACTCAAAAAGACTGTGGACCGCATTTCTCAATCTCTTCCGCCCGAGGCATTTCTACAGTTTATCCAGGACCTGGCCTACCATGGGCCCTCGATCCTGGCTGCACGTCTCGATGCCTTTGAAGGGGATGGTCGATACGATTGGCTCAAGAAAAGACTTTCTGACTTCGAAGTGGATCGTCAGCTGTTTGACCAGCTCATCGATCAGACGCTCCTCGCTTTGGACCAAGCCAATGGATCTCGATTCACGGCGACACGAGCGCTCACTGAAGTGACGGGATTCACATCGAGTCCGCTTGAGCTTCAGAGACGGCTCGAAAAAGTTCAGCTGCATATTCAGTCACTCCCAGATGAAACTTCTCCAGAGGTTTTTGAAGCTTATCAAAAGTTCGTCGAATCCCTCACGGAGACTCGCGTCGCCCGAACACCTGAGGGATTAGACTTTGTTCGACTTCAGAGAGAGCGCTTGTTTCAACTCATTAAGAGTCGCCAAAGACTGTAACGAAAGCATCATTTTGCAATCAAAAATACTGTCCTTTTGTCTGACTATAAACAGTCGCTGTTTATGTTTTCTAAGCCTTTGAAATCCCCAAGAAAGCTTTTTTTCACCATCTCCCCCTCGACAACTTTGAGAAATGCGCTATGAGAGCGTCATGAAAACACTCCAATCTACAATCATTACTCTTGTCGTTGGCTTGAGCCTCCAAGCGTCAGCTTTGATGGCCCAGTCCAATTCCAACAGATTCACCGAACAAGAGCTCATTGCCAAAGTGGTGAAGGCTCCTACGGGCTTCGCTCTCTTTGATTCGACCTGGGAAACCCGCGCGAAAGATGCCAATGATGCCCTTCTTCGACTGAAGAAACTTCCTTCACTCAGCATGGAATCGAAAGCCATTCTGCTGTACATGGTTCGTCAAAATGGACAACCCAGCGGCCTGAATCCCTTTCCTTTCTATGAAGATCAAAGCTGGGATGAAGTACAAAAGATGCTTCGCTCCTATGCAAAGCTCGGCGATAAGTATTTGCCAGCCGCCTCGCAAGCCAAAGTGATTCGTGATCAGCAAACGATTCGAATCATCGTTCCTATCTGCGAAGTCTTGGCAATTCACGGCGTCAAAGAAGCCGTCCCTGCACTGATCAACCGCTATAGAAGCAACGAAGATCATTGGAACAAGGACGACATGTTCGCTGGCTTGACGCTTTTCAACGATCCTCGAGCCATTCCTCTTATGGAAGAGTATTGGAGAAAGAACGGAAATGATCGAGATGCCGATCTTGATATGGCTATCTATGACATCATTCCGACCATCCGAGATTATTTGGAAGGCCGAACCAAAGTTGAAGGCGCTACTCCTGAAGATACAATTGCCTTGAATGACGAGATTTCAGCTCGCGCTCAAGCCCTTGCCGATCTTCTTCAGAACAGCGTGAGCATCGAAATCGAAACCGCTTTCGATGGAGCTGTGAAGCGACGCGATGAGCGAAAAGCTTCCTATATGGTTTTCACTCCCGCTGGAAAGTGGAAGCGAGTGGAGTTGCCTTTTGATCAAGATCTCCAAGAGAAAACCTATACAACCTTGGATACACACAAAGGACAAATCGGCGGTCTTCGAACTGATTTGACCACCACTCAAGGCACGTTGACCGAAACTCAAGGTGAACTGAAAGTGGCTCAAACCAAGATTGAGGAACACTCTGGCAGTATCGCTGGCATGAAGACCACGATCACCTCGATCGAAGGCAAACAAGCTGAGTTGGCTCAAAACATTGAAGCCACTGAACTGCGCTTGAACGCTAAAATCGATACAACCAACGCTGATGTGGCGAAGACCAAAGAGCGAATTGAGAACTTCACTCAACAGCTCGGCGCTCTTCGAGAAGCTCTTACGGCAGAGTTGGCCAAGCAAGATTCTAAAGTGGACGATAAAGTCAAAGCTCTCCAAACCAAATTGGACAGCGTTGATTCTGCGCTCAAGGCTCTTAACCAAAGAGTTAAAGGCACGGATAGAAACGAAAACCGTCCTCAGAAGTAAGCTTCATGAGAGTTGAATTCAAATATTCAACAACAGCCAGGGCGATCATCACGATCGCTCTGGCCTTTTCTTTTCTTCAGCCGGTGAAGGCTGAGGAAGCATTCAAAATCAGAAATGCTGTTTGGGTGAGCGCATGTACAACCATGCTTGTGGGAATTGCCGTCCTCGCCGTGAAGAATCAGGAACAGGCGAAAACAATCCAAGACGCTCAATCCCAGATATCCTCGCTTACGCAACAAAGTAAGACTCAAGCCGAGAAGCTTGAGCAGATCAAAAGTGAGATCGAGTTACAAACGGTAGAGGCAAATGAACGTGAAGGGGATTCAAAACATCTCTCTGCATTTCTCTCTAATTCGATTGTTCGGTTCCAACAAAGCTTAGCAACGGCTTCGCAGTTAAGCCTCGAAAACCTTTCCGTCTATAACGAAGAGACCGATACTTTTTTGGATAAGTTCTGCACCTCTTATGAAGATCTGATAGCCGCCACCAAAAAAGAAGAAAGCATGAGCTTTTCTTTGGCTGGCCCTGCGCGCAAGACGGCGCTTGTCCAAGCGGCAAACGCAAAGGTGCTGATCGATCAAAACGCCGATCTTTATACTCAACTGAAAGCCATCAATGAAAGATGGGATCGCGTTACGGAAGTGATTAATCGAATCCAAAAACTCGAAGCTCAGCTAGCTACGATCAATCAAAGTATCTCTGAACTTGAGCCTTTTGTTCTTAAGATCGAACTTGACCAACCCAATTCCCAAGAGGCTACCGAAGCCCGTGCGAACATCGATGCGGCAAAGGCCTTAAAATTGGAAGTTGAAGCTGAATTGCAATCATTGAAAGCACTCGGCTCGAAATCAAACTAAACGCCTAGTCACTGCCATACGGCTCAAGCAACTCTTCTTGAAACTTATTCTTTAAGCGCACAACAGAGGCGTTGTGGACCTTTTCGATTTGATCGAGGATGTTTTTAAAATCCAGAGAGCTTGTCAAAGACTCAAGCTCATCAATCACAAAAGCATTTTCCTGAGCAACCTCATGGCGAAGCAGGCGAACGTCTTCTTCAGATACGGTTTGGTTTAACAGCAGCAAATGAGCAACCGCATTCGCGCGGTAGCTCGCAGACATTTCAGAGCTCAGAATCAAGCTCAGGAGTTCGGGGGGAGACTTGGGTCCGCGCCCCATGAGATTTAGAAAGTCCGTGGCGGAAAGCTCGTAATAAAACGTCTCAGACTTGCTCGATGTGATCGAGACTTGAAAGCCCACTTGAGCGTTAGTCAAATCAACCCCTTGAGCGTTCCAGAACCGAAGCAGTTTCTCAAAGGAAGAGAGGGGGGGCTGGTAGTGCCCGGATGTATTGGTCACTTTCTTCAGTCGACCACCTTCAAACTCAACATATCCCGCCATACTGACATCACTCCCAGCGCTGAGGCTTGAATGATGGAATAGGGTGGCAGAGGGGCGAGACATGGCAATGAGATCCCCCTTGAGATTGACGACCATCAAATAGGCATGAGGGGTCGACGCGGGCTGCTTTTCTTGATTCAAGAAGCGTCCATCAACGATTGTGAAAGTTTGTTCGACTTGTTGCCCAGGAGCCAGATAGGGCACCTGCAGAGCCTTATCTCGGCGAATGTAATGGCCGAGCATCTGAAGTCGATCCAGACAGTCCGGGGTCGAAATCACCCCCGCAAGCATGATGAGAGAACCAAACACCTTGAAAGCAAAGAGGTGCAATTCCAGGGCCACGAAAGCAAGGGTAAAAGCTATTTTTTGAGGCCTCCGGAGGGGGGGAGATCCCAGCTGGTGGTCATCCTTGAGCTCACCCGTGGGACAGGCTCTCCCCTAAACCAATTGGACAGCCTTTAAAAATCCGCCTAGAAATTTCGTCAGCATGAAGTTGTCCAGTTTTTTCCAAGGGATCGTACTGAGTGCCTGTTGTTTCGCGTGGGGTCCACAGGCTGCCTTTTCGAACCATCTTGGCTACAAAATTTATTCATCTCACGTCGAACTCGCGCACGAGGCGGCGTCCGAAATCATCGCTCTGATCAAGGAGAATCCTCAGGCACTCTTAGTCTTGCCGACTGGGTCAACCCCCTTGCCAGTCTATAAGCAGCTTCAACGCCAGTTCTCCATGGACACATCTCTGGATATGTCACAAGTGAAGATCTTCTTTTGGGATGAGTATGCGGGACTCGAGCCTCATCATCCATTGCGGTATTCAAACTACATCGAGGAAGAGCTGCTAGACACCCTGGGAGAGATCGATCCCCTCAGGTCACCGAAACGATCCAACGTCAACGTGCCCTTTGATCCGATGAGAACAACTCGTCGAGGAACAAGTCTTGAGGAATGCCAAGAGGAAGCCCGAGTCTATGAGGAGCTTTTTCAACAAGCTCGCCAGGCTTCTCGCCACAAACGAGTCGACCTGTTTTTGCTCGGAGCGGGTGGGGCTTATCCCGTTCACACTCCTGAGGGAACCATCCTCCACGGGGGTCACATTGGATTTAATGAACCAACCTCAAGCTGGAAGATCCTTCCCACAAACGTTTCAGTGCTGAGCCAGAAGACCAGGAAGGATACGGAGTTTCGATTTCGATCTCTTCGTCAATTGATTCGGGATCGACTTTTGCCCAACAACTTACAAACTGAAGTTCCACGGCTTGCCGTGACCTTGGGCATCAAGAACTTTCTGGATGATGTACAGGGCCCCTCCGCCGCTCGCGTTCTTGCTCTGATGACAGGCGAATCGAAATCACCCGTCGTCCAGCAAATCCTTGAGAGGGGAGAGAGTCCGGATTTTCCCGTCAGTGTCATTCATCGTGCTTCGAATGCACTCATGATGATAGATGAGGATGCCGCGCATCTCCTGAGAGAGCGTCAGGAATCTGTTGAACAAATCAGCCTGAAGTATGGTCAAACAAATTTCCAGGAGGCTTTTGATATTCGAGAAGGCAAGCGAAGAGTTTTGATTGTCTCGCCGCATCCCGATGATGATGTGATCAGCATGGGGATTGCCATCAAGAAGCTTAAGGAATGGGGTCATGAGATCAAGGTTGTCACGACGAGTTCGGGGAGCAACGCAGTCCGACTTGATGTGCCAGCGGACTCGCTTTTCTCAACACTCAGCGAAGAACAACGATCAGAGTGGGCTCGTCGCATTCGAGAAAGTGAATCTCGACAGGCCTTGCGGCTGTTGGGACTTGAGCCGCACGAATCGACCTATCTCAATGCCGAGTTTTATTATCGACGCGGGATTCCCGGAATCGAAGCATTCAGCATGATGGATGAACTCAAGGCGCGCGATCTGTTGCTTAAGTTTCGCCCCACTGATGTTTTCTATGCTGCTGAAAACGATCCCCATGGAGCTCATGGCCTGGCCTTTAAGCTTGTGTTTGATGCCTATCAAACCCTCTCGCGAGGCAGTCAAATCGCGGGCGCGCGCTTTTGGGGTTACCGAGGCGCTTATGCTGAGTGGGACTTCAACCAATCCGGTATTTTCGTGCTTCCGTTCTCTGAGCAGGAGATGGAGCTCAAAATCGCCGCAATCAAAAAACATGAGAGCCAAATCAATCCATTGTTTCCAAGCTTTGATCCTCGAGAATTTTTTGAAAGAGCCTCAGACAGAAATCGAGAGGCTGGCAGGAAATGGGCCGCTTTGGGACGGTCCTCACTTCCATGCGCTGAAGTTTTTAAGCTCATGAGCAAACCTCTCTAATAGAAGGCATGAGTAAAAAGCGCTAGCTGGCCAATCGTCCTTCGAGCGACATCCGAAGTATTGGGATGTCTGACTTCAACGACAATATCGATCAGTGAGTATTGATTCGAAGAGGCTCGAAACACATTCTTCACACGGAAGAGCGATGGATTTCCTGGAAATGGTTCTGCCTCTGTATCCTGTTTAAACTTAAACTTTACAACGGGATTGTTGTCATCGACGGCCTCAAACTCAAACGGACATTCGAGCATGAACCTTTGGCGCGATGGATCGCTCATTTTGCATGACGCAGAAACGATCAAGCTTTCTCGATCTCCATCGAGATCTTGATATTGAATGGGAATCTCAAACCGACGATTAAGATTTCGGTCAAGACCCTCCCAGAAGACAACGGTTCCGTCAGCAACACCTGTCGAATGATACGTTCCCGTGACCATTTGAGCCGTCTGAATGCCCTGAATGGAAACCTCACGAAAGTTTCCTGTTGTTGCAGGAACAGAGACTGATCCCCAAGACGCTCGATTTCTTGCAACTAACCCCGTGGTAATCTCGGGAGTGCGCTTGAAACGGACCAACGTCGTCCAACGAATCAGTTTTCCATCAGCTCTTCTCAGCCGCGCCTCAATTGTTGCATCTTCGCCTTGAAACTGAGCGGTCGTGGTCAACACAGGACGACAGATGCTTGTCTGCGAAATTGCAGCTCGACTGACGTCGGCTGTGAGAGTCCACTGAATGGGAGTACTCCCGTCAACGCAGGCATGACCACCCGGAAACTGGAGATTCAACTGGGTGCTCTTTCCAACCAAAAGGGGGGTCGTGATTGTTTCATGAACAGTGTTTGAATCGCCACCTGGACTGACTGGAGCTATCGGTCCCACTGATGTGGGGATAAGCGGTAGACTGTCTTCACCGCCACCGCAGGCTGAAAGCAAAATGAAACTGGAAACTGAAACTAAAAATAAAACTGAATAGCGCATCACATACCACCTACCGAACTCCTTTGCAAAATCGATACCCCCTGGGTAACGGGGTTTAGGATGTTTAAAGCCCTGGGTACGAAACCCCTTTCAGAGACACACGACCGTGTTCCCTGATCAGAAAGACTAGACTGATATTCACAGATCGCTAAAGCTACTGCTTTGAACGTGAGCAAAGATCCACACAATCATCAAGACCTCAAGCACATGGCCATTGGCGGTCTGGTGAACATGCTTAACGTTCTCGGAGCACTTTCCGCACCAGCTCTTCATGGACTCATTGTGTGGGCTTACGGACCCGTCATCTACGGACTTTATGCCGTAGGCTTTACCGTCGCTGAGGTGGCTTCCAAGCTGGGCACCTTGGGCCTCGACAAAGGCCTCCTCAAGTCCATTCCTGCTCATCGACTCGACAACGACGACTCAGCCCTTTCTGACTGTCTTTGGACATCCTTTCTCGCGAGTCTTATTCCCTCCTGCATCCTCGGGGCCTTGGTTTTCTTAATGGCCGATCAATTGGCACCTTTCTTTGGCGGTGCCGATTACAAAGATGCTATCGCCTGGCTTGCTCCTGCAATCCCTCTGTTTGCAGTCACCAATGTTTTTGTTGGCGCAACCCTCGGAGCTAAACTTGTCCGCTATAATTTATTGGTTCGTGGTTTCACTCAGCCGTTCTTGCTGATCTTGTTTTCAGCAGCATTTTACTTTCGGGCAAGCCTCGAAAGTCTTTGCTTGGCTGTGAACCTCGCACTTCTTCTAACAACCATTATTGGAGCGTGGACTGTACTTCGAGTTTTCAAGATCAAAAAATCTTTTCGCATTGAACGAGAACTGATTGCCTTTTCAACCCCGCTTGGAATATCCGAGTTTTTCAACAACATCACTCATCGAGCGCCTCTATTGATTTTGGCCTTCTATGTCTCTCCGCAAGAAGTTGCCGCTTATGCCGCATGCGATATGCTCGTTCGAGCCGTAGGAGGGGTTCGAAATGCATTTGACCCCATCATCTCACCCGTTTTCTCTGAGGCTCTCAAAGCCAAAGACTTCCAACGAATTCGCTATAATCTCAAGCTCACCACTCGCTGGGTCATTGCATTAGCCATTCCTGTGACGTTCGGATTTGTTTTTTTTGGAGGAGAGATTCTCGAGGTGATCGATCCTCAATTCAAGAGCGCTACGATGATCCTGACCATTCTCACTCTCGGCTATGCCCTGAACGCCGCTCTCGGTTTGAACGGTTGGATTTTAACCATGGCGGGGCACTCCTGGCTGATTTTTGGCAACAATCTCTTGAGCTCCCTGATCAACGTGGGACTGGCTATGCTCTTGATCCCTAAATTCGGCATTTTAGGGGGTGCGCTCTCGACGTCAGCGGGCGTGTTATCGTTGATCGGTTTGACGTTTGTTCAAGTCGCCTGGTTCAACCGCATTCAGCCGCTCTCCTGGGCGAGTGCTCGAATTGTGATGGTTGGGGGAGCTTGTTTGGTGCTCTTAACGTGGATCTCGCCCCGTCTTCCAGAGACCGGACTAATGCGCGTGTTTCTGGGAATGCTACTGTTCCTGCTCGCTTATTTAGTTCTCTGGCGACTTCTCGCATTTGAAAAAGAAGAGGAGCATCTGTGGAACAAGCTCCTCAAACGAAAGTCCTAGGCGCAAATTTCTCGCCGAAGGCCTTGCATTTGGGGCATCTCTGCCTCAGATTTGAGTCTTTCATTGTTAATGATATCCGATACTTAGCCGGGCATTAGGCTTGCACGGTTAAAAGATCAGCAAGGATGCACTGTGTTGTTTAGAACGTTGGTCATTTTCGTTCTCTCGATGAGCTTTAGTCCATGGGCAGTTCCCATGGACTCATCACGCGTCACCCCTCAGGAGTTTTGCACTCTCAGCCTCAAGCTTCTCGCTCACCAAATGAATGCAACAGCCTATCCAGAGACGGCTCATCAACAGCCACTTGAGCACATACCGATCGATATCGCCTCGTTTATGGGTCGACCCTTGCCATTTGGGCTTGGATGGATCAACTCGATCGCTCCACTTCTTCCACCAGCACTCCACGCTAACGTTCTTTATCGTCGAATGCTCACGGAGTATTCAAACCCAAGATACCGCGGAAAATCTCTCTTTCAAACAGCTCGTGAAGTCATGGGCTATCAACTTTCAGTCTCCCCCGATGACCTTGAAAGAATTCCAAAAACGGGAAGCTTTCTCATGATCTCGAATCATCCGACAGGGGTACTCGATGGAGTTGTTGACTCCGAACTGCTGGCCCTTCGAGGTCGCGAAGACTTTGCCATCGTTGTCGCGCATTTTTTGGAAAAGTCAATGAGCGCTCATCCTGACCTGCAACGCCACTTCATTTATGTCGATCGACGTCATCGAAAGTTTGCCGAAACCCCCGAGCAGGATCTTAGTGTTGAACAGAAAAGAATCTTACAAGAAGCCAACACTCTCAATCGCCGCGAGTTTCGAAAGATGCTTCAAATGAGAAAGGACGGCCAGGTTGTCGTTCTTTATCCAAGCGGAAGCATTGCCTCTCAGCTTCCTAACGGAGCTCACCCAGTCACCTATGATGGACAGTGGGATAGCACGACGGTCACCATGGCACAGTCAATGGGCGTGATTGTTCCCACCTTCAAGGTGACTCGAAACTCTGACCGTTACTTGGAGCTGAAACGCCGCTCGATCAATGCGTCTCGACGAGCTTACTTTGAGGAAGCTCTCAACAAGCAAGGCAAGACGGTGCAAGTCATTGTGGGTGAGCCATTCACCTGGAAAGAAGTCGAAGAGGCCATTCCATCACAGCCAGGAATGTCAAAAGAAGAGCTTCTACAGAGAAGACTTGAGTACATCCGCAGCAGAGTTGATCAACTCGATCCCACGGGCTTAGCTCCGCATTTTGCAAGACCGAGCCCGCGATAGCGCTCACTTGAACTTTTGTGACAACCTCCGTATCGTAAAGGAGGTGGGGATTTCAAAAGCTGAGATTTCAGAAGACCGATGGAGCCTGCGTAGGCTGGAGGAGAAAGATCTTCCGCTTGTCCTTGAATGGCGAAACAATCCGCAGATTCGAGAGGTGAGTCAGTCGAATCATATCATTCAAAGAGAAGAGCATCTCTCCTGGTTTCAAAGACACTCAGCCCAATCCACATCCATTCTTTTGGCATTCGAGGAGGACGGCACCCCTCGCGGATGTGTCAGTTTTACTGATCTCAAAAATGGAGTTGCTCGGTGGGGATTTTATCTGGACCCAAATCGACTTGAGCAAGGCCTCGGCAAAAAACTTGGCAAGCTCGCCTTGGATTTTGCTTTTTTAAAACTCAAACTCAATCGAGTGACCGCGGAGGTTGTTGCAACCAATGAGCGTGGATTTCGGTATCATCAGAGACTTGGCTTCCAGGTCGAAAGAACAGAGAAGTCAGTGATTCAGCGTGAATCTCAGAAGATCGATTTGCACCATCTGTTCAATTCTGCGGAGATTTGGTCAAAAGTTTCTCATTCATTGTCCTGAGCCGATCCAAAGCGCTTTCAATCAACACTCGAAGCCATGCTGGCTGGGCACTTAAATGCGCTCGCAATTCCTTGGCGCGAAGTTCGAGCAAGAGGGAATCTTCCACGGCGCGAATACTCAGTGACCTAGGACGACCATCCAGAACCGACATCTCCCCAACCACTTGACCGGGAAGAATCTCAGCAATCCTGATCTCAGCGCCTTTTGCGGAGGAGCCTGGAGCACTCTGTTTCAAGGCCTCAAGCTTTCCAGCCTGTAGAATGAAAAGCGAATCTCCAGGATCATTTTCTTTGAACAAAAAGCTTCCTTGAGACAGAGCACGCTTCGAAACGGGTGAGCCCTTCTCGGCGGAAGCGATGGGGTTCTTTCCAAGATAGTGACGCAGAAAGTCGAGATTGAGGGGCTTCAATGCTACGACGACATTGAGTCGCTCAAGGTCTCTTTGCTCCGAGGGACTGAGGGATCTCTTCGTCAAAACAATGATTGGAACACTTTGCCCCGAGCTCATCCCCCTCAGATCTTCAATGAGGTTCTTCCCCGTGTACCCATCGCCAAAGCCCAGCTCAGTCACAACGAGCGCAAGATCTTCATTCTTCATCAGCTCTCGAAAGCGATAGGCAGTTCCAAACGTCATGACCACAGCTTCCGGATTTTCGTACTCCAAAAGCTGTTTTGTTTGTCTCAATGAGACGCCATCTTCATCAATGACTACGATCAGTGGAACCTTATTGGTCATCTCATCATGGTACGGAAAATTGATTGAACCACAAATTCAAAGTCTGCCTCCTCAGCAAAAAGCTCTGTTTTAGGAACAGGTCCAGGCGGGGATGCCTCAAAAATGCCCCTCGAGGGCTGTTCTGGGCCCTCCCGTAAAGGCCACCACTTTCCTGACGTGAAACTTCTTAATCGCCTCAAAATAGGCTAAAGTGGGGAAAATGGACGGTGAGAAAAACAACCCCTCGCAAAGCCTCGTCAATGAAGCGGGCGAGGTCAACTTTGCCAGGGTTTGGAGTGTTCTCACATCCAATTACCGAGCCATCTTGTTTTTTTCCCTCGCTGTTGCCGCCGTCACGGGAGTTGTGAATAAATTTTTTATTCCTTCATACTTTCGATCGTCAGCCATGCTCGTACCCCGAGCTGATCGATCATCAGATTCTTCGAATATGTTTAAAAGCGTTCTTGGAGCGGCGGGCGGAGCACCTCTCGGGCAGATCCTCTCGGATTCAAAATCCAATGTTGAACTCGTGCAGTTTGAAAATATTTTGAAGAGTCGTCGGCTGGCCACCCAGGTGGGCGATCAGATTGATTTCAAAGCTCTGGTAGGGATGGATCGTCGCCTCCCAGAGGCGGCCTATGGAGACTTCGTTCATGCTTGGATGGGTAAGAGGCTTAAGCTCAAAGGCGACAAAAACTCTCTTGTTTTGAGTTTTGAGTATACCGACCCTCAGCTAGCGGCCACGATTCTCAAGGCTTATATCACGGGGCTTGAAGGGTTTCTGCAAAACAGCACCAACACTCGTGCCAAGGCTGCCGAGAACTTCGTCAAAGGCCGGCTAGAAGAAGCAACAGCGGATTTGAAATCACTCGAGGCGAACTACGTCGAGCTCCAAAAATCAGCGGGCGTTTTGGAAATCAATTCCCAAGCAAGTCTTTCAGTTTCAGCTGCTGCTCAACTCAGAACGCAGTTGATCGAAAAAGAGATGGAGATTGATCTCAACAAAAGTATTTTCAAGGATGAGTTCCAACTCAAGCGCCTCTACGCAGAGCGCGATCAGATTAAAGCTCAGCTGGATAAGCTGTATTCCGGAAAAGGGAAGAGGGGGGATGTCTTAAAGCCCATCAGCAATCTTCCAGACCTGACTTCTTCATTTGCTAATGTTCAAAGTGAGTATCTCACTCAAAAGACAGTCGTTGATTTTCTCCGGCAGCAGTACGAGATGGCTCAGATTGAGTCGAAACGAAATGAGTCCATGTTTCAGGTCGTTGATGAGCCCTTTGTCCCTTACTTTCGAGCAGGACCCAATACGCGGGATAATACGATTATCGCCTTTGTATCCTCGTTTCTGTTTGCATGCCTTTTCGTTTTGATCGTTCATCGCTTTAAAGACAGTTATTCACTGCCTAAGCCACTTCTTCGCATCATCAAAACCGATGTCACGCCTCGAGCGGCAGGATTGCGACGCTCCTAAAACGTTCCTCGCAAACCCAAGCCAAAATCGTAGAGCCTTGATCCCATGGGTTGAGGTGCCCGCAGTACATGAGAGATCCCGCCGGAGGCCACGAGAGCCAATTGAAGATCATCAAACTGATCGGTCATACGGAAGAGATTTAAAGTCCCACGGAGCGTTACAGGAAAGTTTGCCTGTCGGCTCAACAGACCGCCCGCCTTGGAAAAACCAACGCCAACTTGGGCCACCACGGTCGGATCCAACCACAAAAAATCGAGTGGCCTCAGGGTGATTCCTGACGATAGAAACAGCTGATACCACATCAATCTTTCAGTGCCCGGGGCTTTGAGCGGGGAGAGCCAGACTCCGGGCATCAAATGAATTGCCAAAAATCGTGAAACAAAAAAGTGATACGTGACATCGACTCCAGAGTTCATCTTGACCGCCGAGTAACTAGAACCTTCCGAAAAGTCAGGACGAGATGCTGCAAGACGAAAATCGATCAAGCGCGCTGAAAAAGCATCACAATGAGGAGAAGCTAGGCCTACAAACAAACAAGTCGTTAAAAATAGTATCGCTCGCTTCATAAATCACTTCGACACAGTGATGATCGTTGTTGCGAGCGTCAGTAGCGTCGTCAGAATCATCACGTGGTCTTCCCAAAACTTAAACGTCTTCTCCGCAATGAAGATCGTGTCACCAGGTTCAATCACCAGGCGAGAATGAAGAGGCACTACGCTGCCATCTTTTTTGAAAACCTTTGAGTCACGCATATTAGCTCGATTCGTGACACCACCAGCTGACCCTAGATACTCATCGACGGTCATGGAATTTTGGTAGGGGCGAGCTCCAGGGACACGCACCTCACCCGTCACAAATACAGAATCAGACTGAGAGGGAATCAAAATCGGAGCTGAGGGAATAAAAACTTCATCACCCTTCATCAACTCAAAGGGAGCAGAATCTTTCTCAGCACCGTCCAAACTAGACATTGCCGCCCACGAAGCTGTAAAAATCTCGCGACCTTTGGGAGTCACTCGAGAGATCTTGATCGGTTTTGTTTTGTCGGCATAGTGAGCAGGACCACCCATTTCTTTGACAACGTCCGCCAAGGACCGCGTTTTTCGAATCTCAAAGATTCCTGGCTGAGCAATGGCACCCGATACCGTCACAAAATCAGTCACCGCAGGGACGTAGACAACATCACCATTGGTCACCAAAGGGTTTTGCGCAAAATCTCCAAATGCAAAAAACTTCAGCAAGTCAGCCGTTTCGGTCCCACTTCGTCGTCGCAGTTCTATAAACTGACGAGAAGCTCGAGGCTCAAGACCGCCAGCCTGCGCGACAAGCTCACTGACACGTTGTTGAGCAGTCACAAATACAGGCCCTGGAGCTTTCACGGCGCCGAGGACATAGACAGGAAACTTTCTTGGGCTTTGAAGCGAGATGGTGAATGAAACATTTCGAAGCGAGCTTTGAATCTTTTTAGAGAGTTTCTCTTGGAATTCACCAAAGGTCAGACCCTTGACATCCATGGCACCAAGGCGCGGGATGAAGACCTTGTTTTGATCATCAACGCGGATGCTTAGAACATCGTCGATCTGTCCCCAAAAACTCACTACAAAGACATCCCCTGGACCAATCAAGTAATCCTCGGGAATCGTTCCTGAGCTTTCGATGGGAGAGTGCTCCATTTGACCGGGAAACACTCGATTACCACCGGTCAGGGGACTGACGGAGCCTCGAGGAGCTTGAATCGGCTCCCCACTGACCTGAACATCTAAACCCCTCGCCAAGGCGGTCTGCGCCGGCTGAACAAGGGCTGCCATCACCAAGGAAACACATAATACTCGAACCCAATTCAATCTATTCATAGCGAACTCTAGACCCCTCTTTTAGGCTCAGAAGCCGGAATTCTCAAGGCTTTTGGAGCCCCCGAAACCCCAATAAATTCAAAGCAGCATCGCCCGTAAACATTCGGTATGCTAAGCCGGTTTCGAGAGTCGATCCGGAGGAAAATCCTTCGGGGAACGCAATATGATGAAGTCAAATCAAGAACCGAAGACACAAGATTCAAAGGACCTGACTTTACTTGTCATTTCCTCGTTGGATTTTGGAGGAGCGCAAAAAATTCTGATTGGGCTCGCCAACCGGCTTGTGGCCGAGGGCTACCCAGTCAAGATTATCACTCTTTCCGGGCCAACACCGCCAGCCTTTGAGGTTGATCCAAGCATTGAAATCACCCACCTTAACTTGCTTTCCAATTCGGCTGGCCCATTTCAATCTCTAAGTGCCAGCCTTCGACGCATCTGGACTCTCAGAAAACAGTTTCGATCGATGAAGCCGAAACGGATCCTGTCCTTCATGGACCGAGTGAATATTCTGGTTTTACTAGCCACTCGAGGACTGCGCACTCGAGTCATTGTCAGTGAGCGAAGTCATCCTTCCAAGAACTCGGTCAAACCGGGGCTGAATCTGATGCGCAGGCTCCTCTATCCTTGGGCCAATATCGTTGTTTTTCAAACATCTGGAGCCCGCAGCCATTTTCCCTTTCTCGCGAAAGAGTCCACAACGATCATTCCCAATCCCGCAGAACTCATTTCTCGAGAACAAGCCGAGCCACCGACACGGAAGATGATTGTTGGAATCGGGCGCCTCAGTCGCGAAAAAGGCTTTGATCTCCTCGTGAAAGCATTTGCCAACTTGGCCAAACAGTTTCCCGATTGGAATCTCTGTATTTTTGGTGATGGGCCAGAACGCGTTGTCCTAGAAACTCTCGCTCGATCTCTGGATGTCAAACTTGAATTGCCCGGATGGCGAGATCCATCGCAAGCTCTTGCGATGGCTGATCTCTTTGTCTTGCCCTCGCGCTTTGAGGGATTCCCTAACTCGCTCATTGAGGCCATGAGTGCTCAAGTTCCTATCATCAGCTCAGATTGCGATTTTGGACCTCGAGAGATTTTGAACGACGGTGAATTTGGGACCCTCTTTCGCTGTGACGATTTCAAAGATCTTGAAGCCAAGCTGTCATGGGCAATCAGCAATGAGCAGGCTCGTCACAAGATGGCCCAACAAGGCTACGAATCATTGCAGCGATACAATCCGGATCGGATCTTTTCAGAATGGAAAGAGGCTCTTGGACTTGGTCCCAAAAGGGTCGTGTTTTTGATTCGATCTTTGGCCTTGGGCGGCGCTGAGCGACAATTGATCAATCTCGTGAATCATCTAGACCCAAAGTTGATCGAACCCATCGTGCTCACCTTCTATCCTGGGGGTGATCTCGAGAGTTCCGTGAAATCAAACGTCAAACTCATCTCTCTCAACAAAAGGGGTCGATGGAACAATTTAGCGTTTCTTTTCAAGCTTCGCTCTCAACTGAAGAGACTAAAGCCTGAGGTCGTCTACTCTTTTCTAACCACCTCAAACATTTTTGCTTCACTGCTGCGCTCCTTTGATTCGTCATTCAAGCTGGTTTGGGGAGTTCGTTCGACGACGATGGATCTCAAGCGCTTTGGAGTTATTGCTCAGGTGGAGGGCGTGGTGGAGGGGATACTCAAAAAGTCTCCTGATCTCGTCATCTGCAATGCCGATGCTGCCCGGGACTACCGAATCTCCCGCGGCTACAGCAAATCTCGACTGGCAGTGGTGGCCAACGGCATCGACTGTGAACAGTTTCGTCCCAATACCGAGAGAGGGGATTCGCTCCGACAACAACTCCAACTCACGCGGGAGCATTTTATCGTCGGAATGGTGGCGCGCTTCGACCCGATGAAAGGCTACGAGACTTTCTTAGAGGCTGCAGCCCGAGCTGTTTCGATGAGCCCAAACCTCCGGCTACTGGTGATGGGCTCTGGAAATGAGCGCTATGAACAGCAGCTCAATGACAGGAGCCTAAAACTCAACCTTCAAAATCGCCTTGTTTGGGTCAAGGGAGTGGCGCTCCAGGATTTTTATAATGCAATCGATGTGTTTACTCTGAGTTCTTTGGGCGAGGCTTTTCCCAATGTCCTGGCCGAGGCCATGAGTTGCGGCAGGCCCTGCGTGTCAACCGATGTGGGAGACGCAGCAAAAATCGTCAACCAGTTTGGAATCATCGTCCCTGTAAAAGATGCTGAAGCGCTTGCAAAGGCCTGGATTCAAATGGAGCAAAGAAGATCTCAATGGGATGCTCGAACAATATCCGATAGTATTAGAAATCGGTTTGGACTTGAACGATATGCTGAGGAAACATGCCAAGCACTCCAACAATTGAGCTGAGCGCAGATCTTTACATCCTGGCACTTTTTACTTTCGTGGCGTGCTTTCTGATGGCTCGTTGCTTTCTCTCCTACTTGTCCTCCTTCATTGTGGCTGCCCTCAAAACACTGATCCCATTTCTGTATTTTGGATTTTTGTTCAATCCCGATTGGCTTCTGCTCGACGATGTAAGCTATTGGCAATCGGGAGTTTCTCTTCTCTCGGCTCATCTCAATCCGATCTCTGTCTTTGGCAAGCAGGGTCTAGAAATGCTTGTTTGGGAGTCCGGTGGATTTCATATTTTTTATCCACTCTACAATTTTTTGGCTCAGTACTTCTTCGGACCCCATTACTTTGCGGCAGTCTTTTGGAATGTGATTGCTTCGGTCATTGCCGGCTATTTCCTGTACCAACTGATGAGAGAGCTCAATTTTGAAAAGTCACGTTCAAAGTTTGTCTCCATCTGTCTTATGTTCGACGCGCAAGTCTTGGTCTGGTCATCATTTCTCAATCTAAAGGATGTTTGTGTGATGGCACTTACCGTCGCATCTCTCCACTTTTTATTGCGATTGATGAAACGCTTTTCCTGGCGAGACGCCCTTTGTATGACAGCGGTCTTTGGGCTTTGGGCAAACTTGAGATTTTATGTTCCTGTCCTTCTCATTGGGGCGGCCATCACCTATTCGATGATGTCCCTGAGGCTCAGGCACCTGATCTTAATCATTGGTGCGGGCGTTGCTGTGGGGTTTTATATGGCTCGGCATTCGGGAATTTTTGCAGTGCTTGAGCCTGCGGAGTTTGGTGTTGGCATCATTCACTATCTCATCGGGCCTATTCCCTGGCAGGTTGAAGATAACTATTCATTTTTGGCGTTGCCAGCCTGGATTCATTGGATGCTATTTCCCTTGGCAGTGCTTGGGTTCATTAAATATTGGCGGACCAATCGGCAGTCGCGCCTGATTCTCATTTACTTTGCGCTGGTGGTCATTGCTTTTGCCATCACACCAGAGGTGCGAGGCGCGCGACATCGACTTCAGCTGATGCCGATTTTTGCCTGGCTTCAGTATTCGTTTATTTGGGACTTGTTTCCTCGAAAATCCGAGGCCACGTCTTTACAGCAAACCTCGGTTTAGGATGGAGGAAGTTTATGGAACTCATTGAAACACTCAAAGAAAGTATTCGGCATCTACGATCCAAAATGAAATTGGAATGGAATCGCGACTTGCCCTTTTTCGAGCTTTTTGGGGATCGTTGGGAGCGAGCCAAGAAACTGGGATTCGGTCCAAAAACGAGTATCTACGAAAGCTCCTACACCTATGGTGATGTCAAGGTGGGTGAGAATACTTGGATTGGGCCCATGACGATGCTCGACGGCTCGGGAGGACTTGAGATTGGAAGCTTCTGCAGCATTTCTACGGGTGTGCAAATCTACTCGCACGACACAGTGAAGTGGGCTGTCAGCGGAGGCAGAGCAGAGTACGAGAAGAAACCCACGAGAATCGGCAATCACTGTTTTATCGGGCCCGGTGCGATTGTTAGGGCCGGGGTGACCATAGGGGATCGGTGCGTGGTTGGAGCATTAAGCTTTGTGAATCAAGACCTCCCAGCTGGAACCATTGTCGGTGGAGTCCCCGCCAAAGTTTTGGGCCATGTTGAAGTTGATGGGGTAGATGTCCGGTTTTCCTATCTTCAAAAGTAGCCTGGCAAAGATCATCAGGTTTGATTGTCACAGCGGATTGAATCAGCTTAGATGAGAGCTCTTTGATTTATGTGTGGAATTGTAGGCTTCTTTGGAAAACCCGGATCAGACGAGACTCTTCAGCGTGATGTTCATTTCATGTCGGAAAGTATTTATCGCCGCGGGCCCGACAGCCACGGCGAATGGGTCGATGGAACCAACGGAATAGCCTTCGGTCACAGGCGACTTTCCATTCTTGACCTCTCTCCACTCGGTCATCAACCGATGATCTCGCCATCTGGACGCTTCGTGATGGTTTTGAATGGAGAAATTTATAACTTTCAGGAGTTGAGGGTTCAGCTTGAGGCCAAGGGAGCGTGCTTCAAGGGCACCTCTGACACGGAAGTTCTTCTAGCTGCCATCGAGGAGTGGGGGATCCAACGAACTCTTGAAGAGAGCGTTGGAATGTTTGCGATTGCCGTGTGGGATAGGCAGACACGCAAACTTTATCTAGCTCGCGATCGATTTGGCGAAAAACCTCTTTTCTATGGTCGATGCGGCAAAACGTTTTTGTTTGGATCTGAACTCAAAGCGCTCACTCGGCATCCCGATTGGAACGCCAGTATCGATCGAGACTCTGTTGGCGCTTTTTTGCGGCACAACTACATCCCGCATCCACAGTCGATTTACAGAGGCATTTTCAAACTCCCTCCGGGTACGTTTTTGGAAATTGAAGCAAGCAGTCTGTCTCAGACGCTCAATCCAAAACACTACTGGTCGGCTTGGGATATGGTGGAACGTGCCCGAGCACACGCCTTCGATGGCACTCCAACGGAAGCCATCGATTTGTTGGAGTCCTCACTTCTCAAGTCTATCAGAGGCCAGATGATTTCCGACGTTCCGCTGGGGGCTTTCTTGTCCGGCGGAGTTGATTCTTCAACGATCGTCTCACTCATGCAGAAAGTTTCCAGTCAGCCAGTGAAGACATTTACAATTGGCTTTACGGAAAAGGGATACAACGAAGCGGTTTTTGCCAAATCGGTTGCAGAGCATCTTGGTACAGACCATCACGAGCTCTACGTGAGTCCCAAAGAAGCCATGGAAGCCGTCCCTCATCTCTCTGAGCTTTACGATGAGCCGTTTTCGGACTCATCACAGATTCCAACATTCCTGGTCTCAAAACTCGCGCGCTCAAAAGTAACTGTGAGCCTTTCGGGAGATGCAGGAGATGAGCTTTTTGGTGGCTACACTCGTTATCACTATGCTGAGAGGATCGCTTCGATGATCCGCCGAACCCCGAGACTCGCTCGACTCTCTGGATCAAGGCTGATTCGATCATTCTCTGAAGAATTCTGGGACAGTGTTTTCTCCTGGATGCCTAAGCGCAAGAGACTTTCGCATATGGGCGAGAAGATGCATAAGCTGGCGGGCCTATTGTCGACTGAGTCTGAAATGGCTCTTTACGGGCATCTCATCTCTCACATTTACTCTCCAGATCACTTGGTGATTGGCTCGACAAAACAGCGCGAGCTGATTGAATCTCGTCCGATTCCGCCCTCCCTGACGAACTTCACCGAGAAGATGATGTACCTCGATATGACGAATTACCTTCCCGACGATATTCTGACGAAGGTGGACCGCGCGAGTATGGCCGTTTCTCTTGAGTCTCGAGTGCCTCTACTGGACCATCGACTCGCTGAGTTTTGTTGGAGCTTGCCTCTCAGTCTCAAGATTCGAGATGGCCAATCGAAGTGGCTCCTTCGACAAGTTCTGTATCGAAACGTTCCACAAGAGCTGATTGAGCGTCCCAAGATGGGCTTCGGAGTTCCTGTCACTGACTGGATCAAAGGCCCTCTTCGGGATTGGGCGGAAAGCCTTCTCAGCGAATCAGCCCTGAAAGATGCGAACCTCTTAGAGGTGAAAGCCGTCCGCAAAATTTGGTCGGAACACCTCAGTGGTCAGGGTGCCATGGGCTACTTGATTTGGGACATTCTGATGCTTCAAGACTGGTCGTCACGATGGCAGGCATCCTCATCCAAACCCACGATGGAGCTTCGAAAGGCTCTTTAAAGGCCTCAGGGCCCCTCGTTCGATCTTGAGTCCACCCCAGATCCGTAATAGGGTGTCGGCTTATGTGCGGAATCGCGGGGGTTCTCAATCGCAATTCGGAACCCGTACCAGCCAACCTTATCTCTACAATGGCCAGCGTCATTGCTCACCGTGGGCCGGACGGAGAAGGCCTCTATTTTGATGCTGGCTTTGGTATGTGCCACCGCCGCCTGTCGATCATTGACATCTCGGAGAACGGCCATCAGCCGATGGTTTCGTCGGACGGCCGATATGCCATTTCTTACAACGGCGAAGTGTATAACTTTAAAGAGATCCGAACCGAGCTTGAGCAAGAGTACGGAGTCCGTTTTAAGTCTCAAACGGACACTGAGGTTGTTCTTGAGGCCCTGGCTCATTGGGGTCCTCAATGTATTTCTCGATTCAATGGAATGTTTGCGTTTGCGTTTTGGGACCGCAAAGAAAAGTCCCTTTTGATTGCTCGTGATCGCTACGGCATTAAACCATTGTACTATTTTGATTCTGGCGGGTTCTTTGCGTTTGGCTCCGAAATCAAAGCTCTTCTCAAACACCCCAGGATTTCCTCGCACGTCGACACTCAGGCTCTTGGCGAATATTTTACCTTTCAAAATATTTTCACCGATCGAACTCTTTTTGAAGGAGTGAAACTCTTGCCTGCAGGCACCTATGCCTATGTCGCTGCCAAGTCCACGGGCCTTCAAAAGTTAACCACATATTGGGATTTTGAATTTCAAGAGCCGCTGAAAATTCACTCCGAAGACGAATATCTTGAGGAGCTAGATCGACTCTTTAGGCAGGCGGTTCGCCGGCAACTCGTTTCAGACGTTGAACTCGGATCTTATCTGAGCGGCGGAATGGACTCAGGTGCCATTACAGCCCTCACTGCAGAGACCTATCCCTATCTCAAAACTTTTACCGTGTGCGTTGA
>CAZZLQ010000035.1:0-26246 GCA_964655245.1 uncultured Bacteriovoracaceae bacterium
GCTGGTCGATCAGGAAAGCCGAAGCTTTTGATTGATCCTAAGGTTTTCGAGTCGTCTTCCTTCGTGATGGCTCGAAAGGGAGAAGTTCTTGCGAAGGCGCCAAACACGGCCAAAGGCCAAGATGGATTCAGGGTCACTGGTGAAAAAATTGAACCTCTGAACGAGGAGTCAGCTAAGCTGACGGTGGGCAGCGGCATAGAGGTTCAGTGCTCGGAAACAGAAACTCAGTATGTCATCAAAGAGACGGGGCGCCTCTTTTTTGATCAGGGGATTCGCTGGAGAGTCGACACGAGAGCTGTTCCACTTCGAGAGGGACTCGATGCTGGCATTGAGATGATGCCAAAGTCTTTTTCTGGAGCTCGGGTCTCAGCAGATGATTTGCTTTCGCTGGCGCCTCAAGTCGGTATTCGCTTTGGCCTTCTCACAAGAGAAGCGATTGAGTCTCAAATCAAATCAGTCAAGAAATGGCCAAGTGTGATCACGGTTGCGCGTGGAGTTGAGTGCTCCGATGGTAAGGCTGGGGAAGTGATTCCGCTCTACAAAAGCTCCAAGGCGACTGCGCCTCTTGATCAAGAGCGAGTGAAGTCACAGATTGTTTTCCCGGGTGAGGAGATTTTGCTTCTGAAGGGGGCTCAGCTTCCTCAAGATGGACAAACCGCTTTCGGAGAAGTTATTCGGGGTCGAGTTTTCAATGAGCTCGCTGTTTACCCGGGGCGAGGAATCCTCAAGGAGAGACGAGGAGAAGATATTGTCTTTAAGGCTTCAACCTATGGACGTGTGTCTTTAAGTGATGAGCGGATCAACGTTTTGAATCCGATTGAGATATCCAAGGATTTGATGGAAGCCACAATAGATCTTTTCCCTCAGCAGTTGTTATCAGCTCCTATTGTGGTCGAAATGCTCCGCGAAAAAGATGTTTTGTTTGGCTATGACAAAGATGAGCTTGAAAAACGACTGCAGGAGGCTCATTCAGCCGGAAAGCGGATCAGCCGATTTGTTGTGGCTCGTGGTCGAGCTCCGAGCAAGGGCCAAGATGCTCGTCTGGACTTTAAGTTTGATCCAGAGGAGTTTAAAGCAAAGGGTCTCTTTCAAAAGAAGTCAGGCAAGACGTACTTCGCTCTGCCTGGCGATTTGCTCATGGTGAAATACTTGCCTGTGGAAGAACAAGGCGGAATGAACGTCTTGCGAGAGTCCCTGCAAGTTTCCAAAAAGGAGCTGCCCAAAGATATCCAAGTGGAGGCTTCTGATCGTATCGATGTGATTGAGGTAGGTGAGGAAGGCAGTGAGAAGGACCCGCTTCGCTTAGAGTATCGATCTGCCGTAATCGGTATCCTGGAATGGGCAAATTCTAAGATTGATGTGAAGCCTACTCTGAGTGTTCGTCAGGACGAGAAAGAAGCAAGCCTGACGATTTCATCTCGTTCTGATTTTGGATCGGTCATCACTCAGCCCATGATTCAAAAACTTGCAGACGAAGAGGGTATTCGAGTTGAGCTCAATTGGTCTGAGATCAACAAAGCTATTGCTGCCTCCCGTGTGAATGATGGTGAGCTGATCAGTGTCGTGATCGCCAAATCGGTTGAGCCACAGAATGGTGCCAAGGCTCGCATTCAGTATTTCGTCGAATTCAATGGGCGTTCAATTGAGGAGTTTCTTGGTCAGCGATCGGGGCAGGATCCCAAACCAGAGTTGCTCGACTGTGTTCGACCTGGTGATGCGCTCGCTGTCAAAACACCTCCCGGTCCTGGTGTTGATGGAAAGAATATTTTTGGCCGGCGTATCCCCGCTGATCGAGGAGCAGATGAAGCTTTTTTGTATGGATTCGGTATCGATCGGTCCAAAGACGGCTTACAGATTTTTTCTAATCTGTCGTATCCGGGCTATGTCGTCATCGAGCAAGGTCGGATGGTGATTCGATCATTCGTTCAACCGGCAAAAGATAAAATGTCGGCAAGTATTTCTCTTTATCCTTCACGATCCAATCGATTCCAGATTCGTGATGACAAGGTGGTTTCCATGATTCAAGGAGCCGGAATCAAGCTCGGCATCAAAGATCTCGCGATCCGAGATGCAGTGGCCGAGGTTTTGGAGACCAAAAAGCCCATTTTGAGTTTGCTGATTGCTGAAGGTCGCAAACCCGTGAAGGGACGCGATTCGACTTTCAAAGCAACGGTTGATCTGGGCGCGCAGGTCGGAACGATGAGGGAAGACGGATCGATCGATTTTAAAAACAAAAATCTGTTTCATACGGTGAAGGCCGGGCAAATTTTGATGATCAAGCAGCCTCCGTCAAAAGGGGATGACGGAAGTGACATCTACGGAAACAAGCTTCCGGCGGCAGCGGGACGGGATGGGGCATTGCAGGCGGGTTCCGGCGTGGAATTGGATGGAATGGGGTTGGAGTACAAGGCCGCTATCGATGGCGTTCTAGAAGTGACACCCAAAGCTCTAAGGGTGATTCCGGGAATTTTGGTAAACTCTGATGTCGGGCCTAAGACTGGTAACGTGGATGCAGCCGCGAATCGTGTGATCGTTCGAGGATCGATCCTGCCGGACTTCGAGGTCAAATCAGAGAAGGAGATCCTGGTCGAAAAAGCTGCTGAGGGTTGCCGTATCCAATCGAAAACTCAGATCAACATCCGCGGCGGAATCATCGGTCTCAACAAGGCTCTCATTACTTCCGAAGGAGACATTGAGACTCTTTATATCACGTCGGACGCTCGAGTAGAGGCTGGGGGGAATCTAAAGGTCGGCTCCGAAATCATACACTCTCGAGTGATTTGCCGAGGTGATCTTGTGTGCACGGAGGGGGCAGGCGCCATTGTTGGTGGAGAGGTCTGTGTCTACAAGAGTCTGCGCTGTCGAACCTTAGGAACCTTAGGGGCTGAGACGGCGACCGTTATTGTTCTTGGAGAGGATCGACTGGGCCTTAGACAGGCCGAGATTGAAATGGAAGAGAGTGGCTTAAGCCCCCAGATTCGAACGCTTCAGACGGAGATTAAGGCCATGACGGAGGAGCTACGCTCGCTCTATCAGCAGGTCCTCGCAGCCGGCCAGGAGTCGCCGGAAAGGGCCGCTGATTTAAATGCCGGCTACCGGGTGCTCTATGAGAAGCACAGGGAGAAAATGGCAGCCGTTGAGGCTTTGGAGGCTCAAAGGCAGGAATATCTGGCCCGATACCCCTTTAACTCGGGCTTTGTGCTCACTGTGACGGATGTCGTCCACCCTGGGACTGTTTTGAGGTTTAAGGGGGTCCAGTGGGTGATCAAAGATGCTCTCAGGTCTGTTGAGATCCGGTGGAATGCCGCGACCTCCAATTTTACCTCTAGGCGCATTTAAAAGCCTATTTTGCCAGTTGACCCCTCATTTTGAACGCATTAGTTCTAACCTCTATGTCGAAAAAGAAAGTTGCTGAGGGTGCAGCTGCCCCGAAGAAAGGTCGCACTGGACGTTTTGTTGGTTGGCAAGATTCGCCCCGTTCTCAATCTGTTTTTGGTTCTACCACCAAGGGTGGTCGAAACAATACCTCATTCAAAGTTTTGAAATCGACTGGCTCTGTTTCAACAGTAAAGCCTTCTTGGTTTCTATTTGATGCTTCAAAAGCTCCGATCGGTCGATTGGCTACGTCCATCGCTACGATCTTGATGGGCAAGCATCGAGCAACATTCACTCCTGGAAAAGGTTGTGGTGATGCCGTTGTTGTGACGAATGCTGACAAAGCCTTCTTCACGTCAAACAAGGCTGAGAAAAAAACTTACTATCAACACAGTCGTTTCATGGGTGGTTTGAAGTCTGAAACAGCTCGACAAATGCTGGAGCAAACTCCTGAGAAGGCTTTGTGGTTAGCGGTTCAAGGAATGATGCCGAAGACCAAGTTGTCTCGATATCAGCTTTCTCTTTTGAAAATTTACAAAGGACAAGAGCATCCTCATGTAGCTCAAAATCCTGTCGAGGTTTCACTCGATAAGATGATGAAGAAGATCGCAATTGCATCCTGAGAGGTAGAAAATGGCAAAGGTTTATCACGCAGTCGGTAAAAGAAAAACATCAGTCGCTCGAGCTTATTTGCAATCGGGTAGTGGTGATATCACCGTCAACGAGCGAAGTCTCACCGAGTATTTCCCAGGTACCTATCAACCGATGGTTTTGCGTGCTTTGGAAGTTCTGGATTCTGCTAAGAAGTATGCCGTCAGCATCACCGTACGAGGTGGTGGGGTGTCTGCTCAAGCTCACGCTTGTATGCACGCAATCGCTAAGGCTTTGACCTTGGTTTCGGCACAAAATCGGTCTCCTTTGAAGAAGGCCAAGCTCCTTACCCGCGACTCTCGAGTTGTTGAGCGTAAGAAGTACGGTCACAAAAAGGCCCGAAGAAGCTTCCAATTTTCGAAGCGATAATCTGGTCGAGACAATACGCTTTTTCGCCCTGAGTCTTTCTCAAAAAGTCGAGTATTTTTGCGGTCTTCTGCTCCGCATAAAAGTCTTTTTTGGGGCTGGGCATCCCTTTTTACAAAAAGTGGTATAATGCTTGCATACCTGTGGGAGGGTGATGGGATTCTCCTTACAAGGGGGAGGCCTGTCGGGAATTGATTCCGAGGGTTAAGGAGCATTCACTATGGCAGTTGATCTACGTCTATCGATGAAGCTTGGCCAGCAGATGGTCATGACGCCGCAACTGCAAGCGGCCATTAAGCTGCTTCAAATGAATCGTCTCGAGCTGATTGATACCATTCAAACAGAACTTACGGAAAATCCTCTTCTAGAAGAATCGAATGAGATTTCGGAATTGGAGCAGAAAAAGGCGGAGGTCGAGCGATCTGACGACCAAATGGATTACAATGAACTTTCTCCTCAGGATAACAAGAATCCAGACTTTGATTGGGAGTCTTATCTCGAGCAGAGTTTTTCTTACACGGGGAAGGGAACTAAGAATTTGGCGTTCGATCCCTCAGCCGAGGAGGGCCCTGGCTTTGAATCTGTCGCGACTAAGCGAGTGAGTCTTCAAGACCACCTTTTGGATCAAGTAAACACCAGTGATTTTTCTGATCTTGAGCGCCAAGTTGCGACGATCATTGTGAATTCTCTCGATGAGTGGGGCTATCTGCGTGAACCGCTCAGTGATATTGCGCGAAAAGCGGACTGTGGCGAAGAAGACGCTGAGCTTGTTCTGAGAATGTTGCAGGAGTTTGATCCTCCGGGCGTTTGCGCGCGAGATCTTCGCGAATGTCTGATGATTCAGCTTCGAGGCTTCAAGTTTAAGCGTAAGATTGAACGGGAGCTCGTGAAAGAGTTGATCGAGAAGCAGTTATCCAATCTCGAGAAGAAAAATTTTAAGCTCATCGCCAAAGATATGGGCCTCGATCTCGAAGAGCTGGGCGATCTGATCAAGATCTTGCAAAAGTTTGAGCCGAGACCCGGCCGGCCCTATGCGGAGGTCGAAAATCCTTACATCACTCCCGATATCTATGTTCATAAAATGAACGGTGAGTATGTGATTGGTCTCAATGAAGATGGATTGCCCAAGCTGAAGATCAGCAATCTCTACAAGAATATTTTGAAAGAGGTTCCCGATGCGACCAAGATTGTTGAGGCCGCAGCCAAAGCTAAAGACGCGAAGGACGTCGAGAAAGAGTTAACGACTCTGATCGAGGGAATCGACGCCAATCCTCAGATGGCCAAAGAAACGCCGAAAGAGTACATTAAAAATAAATTGAGAGCTGCTCTCTGGCTGATTCGTTCAATCCATCAACGTCAAAGAACGATCTATCGAGTGACGGAAAGTATTATCAAAGCGCAGCGGGACTTCCTTGAACATGGTGTCAGTCATTTGAAGCCGATGGTTTTAAAGGATATCGCCGGGGATATTGGGATGCATGAATCGACGATTTCTCGGGTGACTTCGAATAAGTACATCCACACTCCCCAGGGTATTTTTGAACTGAAGTATTTCTTCTCGAGCGCAATCCAGCGATCCAATGGCCAGGACATTGCGGCTGAGAGCGTTAAGGAAAAGATTCGAGCCATTATCAAAACGGAGGATCTGAATAACCCGATCAGCGATCAAGGTGTCGTTGATGAGCTTAAAAAGCAGGGAATTGAGATCGCCCGCCGGACGGTGGCCAAGTACAGGGAAATGCTGGGCATTCTCCCTTCTTCCCAGCGAAAAGCGTTGTTTTAAGCCCCTTTTCTTGAGTAAATCTTAAAAGGTATGCCTCTGGTAGCGTGGCCCTCGTGGGCCAAGGTTAAAGATTTTTTTCAGCGCTATTTGATCTCTCAAAACACGGCGTTTTGGAGTGTTGGGTTTTGGCGTCGATGGTTTTCTCGGCCTGAGAATGACATCACCTTGGTGTTGCTGACGAAGCAGCATTTGGAAATGCGAAAGCTCAAGTTTTCAAGAACGACTCTGTTTTGGGCCAAGATTGTAGGATCTGTGGCCGGGGTTGTCTTAGTTCTCAGTGCGATTTTGGGGACTTTGTACATTCTTCAGATGCCGACAGTTCAGATGATTGAGGCGGAGAACAGAGCTCTTCGCAAGGAGCTGAGTAAGCTTGAGTTTCACTTGGACGTCCTTCAGGGGTCAGTCGATCGAATGGCACGCTTTGACCAAAAGCTGCGAGCTTTGACGGATGTGGACAAGCGGGTTTCGCGCTCCCGGGCGGTGATGGGTCAGGGCGGGGGAGAGGACATGGAGTCTCCGTCTCAGCTCGACTTTGGTGATTATCGAGTTGATACAACAACGATGCTTCCCTCCGACGGGGCCTCCGATGTTTTGGATCGTCGAGCGTTTTTTCGTATTCAGAAGGTCTATGCCTGGATGACAGGTCTCTTTCAAGATTCGCTGTTACAGGAGCAATCCCTCGAGGAACTCTTTGAGGTTCTTAAGGGGCGCGAGATTCAATTGGCGGCGACCCCCTCCATTCTTCCAGTCAGCGGATGGATTACCTCTCACTTTGGCTATCGTATGGATCCATTCACGGACAGGCGCACCTTTCACAAAGGGATGGATATCGTCGCGCGTGAAGGAACTCCTGTGATGTCACCTGCTGAGGGTGTTGTGACATTTTCTGGTTACAATGGAACTTTTGGTAAGACCGTGATGTTGTTTCACGGCTATGGGGTTTCAACCCTCTATGCACATTTGGATGAGGCAATGGTTAGGCAGGGGCAGAGGATTTCCCGAGGCGATGTGGTGGGGACGGTGGGCAATACCGGTCGATCGACTGCCACCCACCTTCACTATGAAGTTGTCGTTCATGGCGTGAATGTTGATCCTCGAAAATATGTTTTGGATCGAGCTCTCTAGTTTTTTTGAGAGCCTGCGGAGTTAGTTATGTTGAAAGCGCTTAAAAGAATTCTTGGAACAAGTAATGAGCGAGAGCTCAAAACGATTCAGCCGATTGTGCAGCGAGTGGCAGAGCTTGAGCCAAGTTTTAAAGCGCTTTCGGATGAGCAACTGAAAGCAAAGACGGTAGAGTTTCGTGGAAGGCTATCTCAGGGGCAAAGCCTTGATAGCCTCATTGCAGAGGCGTTTGCCGCTGTTCGTGAAGCCGGTTGGCGAACCATGAAGATGCGACACTATGATGTGCAGCTGATTGGCGGCGCGACTCTCCATCGTGGAAGAATTGCCGAGATGAAAACGGGAGAGGGTAAAACTCTCATGGCAACCCTCGCATTGTATCTGAATGCGCTTGAAGGTAAGGGCTGCCACTTGATCACGGTGAACGACTATCTTGCTCAGCGGGATGCCAACTGGATGCGCCCTCTTTTTGAATCTCTTGGAATGACCGTAGGAATCATTGTTCATGGACTTTCCGATGCTCAGAGACGAGAGGCTTACGCCGCTGATATCACCTACGGTACCAACAACGAATTCGGTTTCGATTACCTGCGTGACAATATGAAGGTGACTCAGGACTCACTGGTTCAACGTGAGCTTCATTATGCCATCATCGATGAGGTCGATAGTATTTTGATCGATGAGGCTCGAACCCCTTTGATCATTTCGGGTCCGACAAATGAGACCACAGATAAGTACAAGATGATCAATGGGATCATTCCATTTTTGAAACGCGATGTGCATTTTTCTGTGGATGAGAAAGCTCGTCGAGTGATGCTCACCGATGAGGGGGTTGAGGAAGTTCAAAAGCGACTTCGAATTGATAACCTCTATGATCCGCGAATGATTGAGCTAGTTCACCATGTGGATCAGGCTCTTCGAGCTCACGTTTTGTTTAAGCGGGATGTCGACTATGTTGTGCGAGACGGTGAAGTGTTGATTGTCGATGAGTTTACCGGTCGTTTGATGCCCGGTCGCCGATACAGCGACGGGCTTCATCAGGCCCTTGAAGCCAAAGAGGGCGTAGCGATTGCCAATGAAAATCAGACTCTGGCAACAATTACCTTCCAGAACTATTTCCGACTCTACAAAAAAATCTCGGGAATGACCGGAACCGCCGACACTGAAGCAGAGGAGTTTGCTTCCATCTATAAGTTGGAAGTGACGGTTATTCCTACCAATAAGCCGATGATTCGAGATGATCAGGCTGATATTGTGTACAAATCCGAGCGAGCTAAATTCAAGGCCATTACCGCAGACATCCGAGAGTGTCACAAGGTCGGCCAGCCTGTTTTGGTGGGAACAGTTTCGATTGAGAAATCAGAGCGGTTATCTGAACTCCTCAAGCGAGAGGGAATTCCTCACGTCGTTCTCAATGCTAAACATCACGAAAAAGAAGCTCACATCGTCGCCAATGCTGGCCAGCGAGGAGCTGTCACAATCGCCACCAACATGGCGGGTCGGGGAACTGATATTGTCCTCGGCGAGGGTGTGCGTGATTTGGGTGGGCTCTATATTTTGGGGACTGAGCGCCATGAGTCTCGACGGATCGATAACCAGTTGAGAGGTCGAGCAGGTCGACAGGGAGACCCCGGAAAATCTAAATTCTATCTTTCGCTTGAAGATGATCTCTTAAGAATTTTTGCAGGAGACCGAATTCTAAAGCTCATGGACTTCTTTGGAATGAAGGAAGATGAGCCCCTTGAAGATCGTTTGATCACGAGGGCGATTGAGGATGCTCAGCGCCGGGTTGAGGGGCGAAACTTTGATATTCGAAAAAACCTCATCAAGTATGACGACGTCATGAATCACCAGAGAAAGGTGATCTATGCTTGGAGGCGTCAGCTGCTGAGCAAGGAGAACTTCCAAGCTGAAGTCGTCAAGATTATTGATGAAGTGGTTGAACAGCTGATTGCTTCAGCGGTACCACCCAAATCAAAGCCCGATGAGTGGGACTTCAAAGAGCTGAAAGAAGCTCTCATGAGGATCTTTAACGAAGATCTCGGTGTTTCGGATATTGAGAAAAATCTGGGATCCGTGGAGTTTTTGCGATTTACGGATCATGAGCTGTTTGACCGATTGGTGAAGCGAGCGGATGAGCTCTATCGACGCAAAGAGGTCGAGCTTACGGACAGCATCATTCGACGTTTGGAGCGTATGTTGTTGCTCAACACGATCGATGATCGCTGGAAGGAGCATCTTCAGGATATTGAGCGCCTCAAAGAAGGTGTGGGTTTGAGAGGCTACGCGGAGAAGGATCCAGTTCTGGCTTATCAACGAGAATCTTTTGATATGTTTGAAAGCCTGTTTGGTCTGATTAAGTCTGAGTTTTTGGCTAAGCTCTATCGGGTTCGAATGGCGCCGATGGAGGGAGAAATCTCTCCAGACGAGGCTGCTCCAGCACCCATTTCTGAGACCCAGCGAGCTGCGGTTGAGCGGCAAATGGAAGCTGAGCAAAGAGAGCGCGCGGATCGTGTTCGCCGCTTGAATTTGTTTGGGACGCCAAAGCCCTCAAGTGGGGGAGCTGCACCAGCGGCGAGTCCTGCCAAGCGTGAAGCCGACAAAGTGGGGCGTAATGACCCTTGTCCTTGTGGGTCCGGGAAGAAGTTTAAGAAATGCCACGGAGCGAGTGCTGCTGAAGGCTAACGAACATTAATGCCTTTGGACTTGAGATGCTTTTTGGCTCTTCGATAGGCGAGCTCAGTGAAATGAAAAATGTTTCCAGCCGCTGCCGCTGAAACCTGTCCCTTGAGTGGTTCCGCAAAATGCTCAAACACCCCAGCGCCTCCGCAGGCAATGACGGGAACGCTTACCGCTTGGGCGATCTGCTCATGGATTTCAACATCAAATCCCTCAGCGCAGCCATCGCGATCGATTGAGTTTACCAGGATCTCTCCAGCGCCTCTCGAAACAGCTTCCTGAGCCCATTTTAGAGCGTCTTTGCCGGCTCGTTCGCGACCTTGATCGATATAGAGAGTGGCAGTTCCGTTGTCTCGTTTGACGTCAATACCGATCATCATTGCTTGGCTGCCATACTTGTTTGCAACCTGTGTAATCAAATTCGGATTTCGGAATGCTGCGGAGTTGATGAGCACTTTATCGGCTCCATTGGCAATCAATGCGTCTGCTTGCTCAAGACGTTGAACTCCTCCTCCGAAGGTAAGGGGCATTCGTGCAAACTTGGCGATCTCTCGAAGGATTCCGATGAGGTTATCATCAAACTTGTACTTGAGGTCTGATCGAAGTTGCTCGCTGCT
This sequence comes from uncultured Bacteriovoracaceae bacterium, assembly GCA_964655245.1. GTDB lineage: Bacteria > Bdellovibrionota > UBA2394 > UBA2394 > UBA2394 > JBEIHI01. The sequence continues at coordinate 10,591 of CAZZLQ010000035.1, forward strand.
TCCGCCTGGTCGGGTGATGTCTACGTAGACAAGTTCGTCAGCTTGCCACTCACTCAGTCTCTCGAGTTGCTGAATCGGATCCCCAATGATCTTAAATTGAGAAAAAAGCTCCGAGCGAACGATCAAGCCATTTTGAAGGTAGAGCACTGGAATGAGGCGTTTCTTAAGCATTTAGATTCTCATAAAGTTCTGAAGAAGTTTAAGGCCGAAGGTTTGAGATTTCTCAGGATGAAACTGAGCTCCAAATGTCTTTCCTCGTGCAACACAGGCCGTAAAGGCTGTTCCATAGTCTGATGTCGCACAAGTGTCTTCGGGGTGTTCGGTGACAAGATGATAGGAGTGCACAAAGTAAACGGCTTGATTTTGGAACTCTTGAGTAATGACCGAATTAGGACGAGTGATCGAGAGATCATTCCACCCTACGTGGGGCAATCTGAGCCCGCCCACTTCCATCTTAAGAACTTTGCCAGGAATGACTCCAAGCCCTGAGGTTTCACCGAATTCATAGCCAATACTTCCCAAGAGCTGCATCCCTAAACAGATGCCCAGTAATGGCTTTTCTTTTTTGACGACGCGCTCATGAATGGCTGAGACAAATCCACGCTGGTGGAGATTTTCCATTCCTTGGGCAAAAGCGCCGACACCAGGAAGGATCACATGGCTGGCTCTGTCAAATCCATCCACGGTCTCGATCAAAAAAGACTCGGCTTTCATCTGCTGAAGGGCAGACTGAACACTCGTCAGATTTCCGATTCCGTAATTGATGATGCCAACGAGAGCCATTGGCTCCATTTTAGTCTTACAGTCAGAAAGCGGCGATCAAAAACGACGATTCAAGAGCTCGCTTGTTCGCTCCTCAGGAAACACGCCCCAGGTTTTTCCATGGGGCTGTGCAGCATAATCCTCAGGAGGTTTTGACGCCTTGAGGACCTGATGAATCGCGTGTGCCAGATGCTTTGACTGCTGGCTGATCATCTGAAGTCGAATCTCGGGATAAGTCAGGCCTTTGATCGAAAGCATCATATCGCTAATGATGGGTCCTGCATCGTATTCCTCGGTCATGAAGTGAGCTGTCGAGTAGACCGGATGTCCATTTGTCAAAGCCCACTCAACGGAGGAGCTGCCTCGATACTCAGGCAGTTTTCCCGTATGGCAATTGACCACCCCCAATGAAACAGATTTGAGCATGTCCGGTCCCAATTTTCTGGGAGTTCCACAAGATCCCAAAATCGAAATGGAGAGAGAGTGGATCAGATCAATACAATCCTGAGAATTATGATTTTTCACAAAGTAAAAGGGGATGTGCAACTTTTCAAAATCAGAGAAGGTGTGAAAGACGGCCTTTCCCTCGGTGCGAGCGCTAATGATGGAAACAAACTTCTGATTCACTTCATCGCCATCGGAGATCACGACGATATCGGAATGCCCGAGTTTCTGCAGCTCAACAGCCGTAGGATAGAGCAAAGGGCTTCCAGGATAGGTCAGCAGTCCAATCATCTTACTGTTTCGCGACATATTCAGATCTCAGCAATGACCAACAAATGAGATCGATGAATTGTCCCTCCATAAAAAATGCTTCTCGTCGGGTTCCTTCGTGGATCCATCCGCATTTCTTCATGAGAGAGTTAAATGCTGGATTGGGAGATTCCGCCCAAAGCCGATGAAGCATGAGGCTTTCAAAAGAGTAGTGAGTCAGCAGCTTCACAGCCTCTGAGCCATATCCCTTGCCCCATTCGGATCGATCTCCCATCATGATGGAAATCTCTCCGTTCTTATTGAGATCATCCAAAGCATTAAGCGAGATATTCCCGATGTGTTTATGGGATTCTTTGAGGCAAATCGCCAAATGCAAATCCGCTGTGTCCTGCACATAAGCCAAAAATTTCTTCAAATCTTCTCGAGAGGATTTGCGGTTTCGTCGGCGGCTGTATCTCTGAACTTCTGAGTCATTCAGCCAGGACAAGTAGGCGTCTGTATCGTCATAGAGCCGAAGATGTCTGAGATAGAGACGAGAGCTTTCGCAAATGGGACCAGTCTGAAGGCTCTTCGTCATTCTGCTCTAGGATACCTGAATCGGCAGGGAGGGAAAAAGATTTAAGGCGTTTCGCCAATAAATTTTCTCCAAAACATCCTTTGAAAGCTCGGCATCGATGAGTTTTCCAATCGTCCACGCAGGGCTCATGAGGGGACCGTCGACAGAATAAAGAACGCGATCAGCTCCCACGGCTTCAATCAGACGTTTTAGTTGCGTGGCAGATCGAGAGTTGTGGCTCGTTGCTATGTCCAAATAAACGTTTGGAGGAAGTTGGCCTTGGTTGTTGAGGACTCGAGGCAGCCGATCCCAAGTGAGATGAGCAGCGAGGAAGCGAGCTTGAGGGTGCCTTTCTGCCGCTCGAGCGAGGCCAGGGATGTGAGCCATGACAATCGACTTTTTGGCCTCGGCCCATTTGAAGATTTTTTCATAGGCAGGGTGATCTAAATCAAATCCATAGTAGTCCTGGATAGTCTTGATCCCCACAAAGCGAGGGTGCATGCTGAAACGATCCAAAAGGGCGAGAGACTCTTCGACTTTGAGAGGGTCGACGACCACAAGGCCAAAAAAACGAGGATCAGTTTCAAGCTGGTCGAAGGTCTCGATGTTTCCTACCGTCACATCGAAGTTGAGAGAGCGGATGGAATTGATGAACACGGCCTTTTCTCCAAAATGAGAAAGATAGTATTGAGTCGCTTCAAAGCCTTTTTGAGGCTCGATCAAATCCCAGCCATGAGAATGCCAGTGAGTGTCAATCTTGGGAAAATGGAGGTGCATTTGCCAGGGTTGCGCAAGGGCGGCAAGCTTGGCGGGCAGAGGCAATCCAAAAACTTTGGCGAGAGTTTGGGACTGAATCTGAATCTTCTGATCCTCGGTCAGATCGGGTGCCGCGTGAACGAGTAGCTGAGCTGAGGTCTCAATATTCATCGGAGCATTAGTGGCCAGAAAGAGGCGATCAGCTCCTATCCTAGAAGCGAGATAAGCAATCCCTCCGTTTTGGCAACTATTGCTGACATCAAAATAAAAATGTCGATGAGTCTTTGCGAGCGCGATGATGTCGGCCACATAGGAATAGCCGCCGCCAGCGATTTGGCGAATGAGAACGGGAGACTTCACTGCGCCCAGTGCCTGCTCGATCCAGTTGAGGTCGCTCGGTTGAGTCACAACGCATTGAATGGGGAGTCCCGTTTGAGAGGCGCGCTCAGCTGCTGCTTTGAAAACAAACTGTTGATAGTTCCAGGATTGATAGCTGGGAACAAAGACAAAGCCGGCGGCTCCTGCTTTCTTTTGATCCTCAAAGTAAGAAGAGCCGGCATCCCAATGGAGCGGGTTGATGACGGAAAGGGGGACGAGTTCAGGATGTTGACGGCTAAGCTCGAGAGTTCTTTGGTTCCCCTCGTACATATCGTCAAAAATAGCCTTAAAGTCGCAGGCGAGAGCTTTGCTCACCTGAAACTTCTGCGACCATGAGCTCGCAGACTCGGCGAGCAAACAGTCTCCGGTTTTAGGGTTTCGACCAACGAAGATCCCGCCGTCAAAATGCATACTTTAAGGCTATCTAAGGCTCTTGAGTTTAAAAACAAAAAAGACATAGGATGACCCGGAAAGGGTAAACAATGAGCTCAATCGGTAATCATATTGGTATCAATAAAGCGGACCGCAAAGGGATTGCGGAAGGACTCGCCCGGTTGTTGGCGGATTCTTATTTTCTCTATTTCAAAACGCATGCCTTCCACTGGAATGTCACGGGCCCGCATTTTAATTCTCTCCATGAAATGTTTATGGTGCAGTACACGGAGCTTTGGAATGCCATAGATGTGATCGCAGAGCGGATCCGTGCCTTGGGACAGTTTGCTCCAGGATCTTACAAAAACTTGGCTGAGCTCTCGCGAGTGAAAGACGCCAAGGGACCTTTGAAGGCCAAAATGATGGTGAAGGAACTGGCCGAGGGGCATGAGACTGTGGCTCGGACGATCCGAGATATTTTTCCTATGGCGGAAAAGGCCAGCGACCAGTCGACCCTTGATGTTCTCACTCAGCGTCTTCAGGTGCATGAGAAAACTGCATGGATGCTCAGGGCTTTTTTGGACGATTAAACGCGAACGTGAAAGTGCCAGAGGTAGAGCAAGCTACAGACGATGGCAAGCACGCCACAGAGTGCTAGCCCCGCGAAAATCATCAGGCGAACCCTGGCCTTTGAGCCCCCAACGAAGACCACTAAAACAAAGAGCACTGTCACCAAAACAAAGCTCGCACCCCCCACATACGAGAGAGTTTTTGCCATTTCTGGGGTGACGAAGGAGAGGATGTCGCTGAGAGAAGACATCCCATGCTTTTAGCGCAAAATACCTCGCCTGTCTCGTGATTGACAGTGCTGGGGGGCTTTTCTAACTTGGCGGGAATATGACCTTTAGACCTGCTCTTAAAAGACCCCTTAAAGTTGGCATTAACGGTTTTGGACGGATTGGACGTTGTGTCTTCCGAGTGCTCGCAAAGACTCCTGAGTTTCGCGATGGACTTCTGCAGGTCACAGCTATCAATGATCTCACGGATGCCGAGACACTGGCCCATCTTCTGGAGTTCGATTCGGTGCATGGACGCTTTCAGGGTGACGTCAGCTGCGATGAGTCGTCGATCACTGTTTTAGGGAAAAAGATTCCCATTACTGCTCAACCCAATCCTGCTCAGCTTGGTTGGGGCAGCCAAGGTTGCGATATTGTTTTGGAGTGTACGGGGCGACTTAAGGACCGGGCTGCGACAGCAGGACATTTGACGGCGGGTGCGAAAAAGGTGATTTATTCAGCTCCCCTCAAGGATGCTGATTTGACAGTGGTTGTGGGTATCAATCACGAACTCTATGACAATTCCAAACATCAGATCGTTAGTAATGCCTCTTGTACAACCAATTGTCTCGCCCCCGTGGCGAAGGTTCTGGACGATCATTTCAAAATCGTCAGAGGCTCTATGACGACCATTCACTCTTATACCAATGATCAGAAAATCTTGGATTTGCCGCACTCTGATTTGCGTCGAGCGCGGGCAGCTGCTGTTTCGATGATCCCGACGACGACGGGTGCTGCCAAGGCTGTTGCCCTCGTATTGCCGCAACTCAAAGGTAAGATTGATGGACTTGCCATTCGAGTTCCGACGCCGAATGTTTCTGTTGTCGACTTCAATGTGGAAGTCGAAAAAGAAGCTTCTGTTGAAAGTGTCAACTCTGCACTGAAAAAGATCTCTGAGACTTCGATGAAGGGTGTTCTTGGATTCTGTGAAAAAGAGTTGGTCTCCTGTGATTTTAATGGAACGTCTGAGTCCAGCATCGTTGATGCTCCTTGCACTAACGTCATTGATAAGAAGTTTGTCAAAGTCGTGAGCTGGTACGACAATGAGTGGGGTTTCTCAAATCGAATGGTCGATTTGCTTTATTCCATGGGGTCGAAACTGAGCTAAACATGAAGATACTTCGCGCTGATGAACTGAACTGGTCCAAGATTCCTGAGGCAGAACGACGAGCCTTTGTACGAGTGGATTTTAATGTGCCCATGAAGGGCGATGAGATTCTCGAAGATTTCCGCATCCGTCAGGCGGTTCCAACGCTTCAGTATTTATTAGATCAAAAGTGCATCGTGATTGTGGCTTCTCATTTGGGGCGACCCAAAGGGGGCACTGCTGAAGATAAGAAAAAGTTTTCGATGTTGCCCGTGGCTGAGCGGCTGGCGCAAATCATGAATCGGGATGTTTTGTTTTCTGAGGAGCATCATGGAGATGGGTTAAAGCGCCTTGTACTCGATGGTCGTGGGGGCAAGACTCTCATCGTTCTCGAAAATCTTCGTTTCGATCCTCGCGAGGAGCAGAATGATCGGTTTTTTGCCGAAGAGCTGATGGCTAATGCCGATTTATACTTTAACGACGCTTTTGGCGCGTCTCATCGAGCTCATGCTTCGATTGATGCGATCACGCAGTTTGCAAAAGTCAAAGCGGCAGGCTTTTTGCTTTCTAAGGAGTGGACCGCTTTGAATCAAGTTTTGCATCATCCGAAGGAGCCTCAAATGGCTGTGCTAGGGGGCGCTAAAATTTCGGACAAGATCGAGGTGATCAAAAATCTTATTCAGCGATGTGATGCTTTGTTTGTTGGTGGCCGGATGGGGCTTACCTTTCTTGCATCTCAAGGCATTGATTTGGGGGCCTCAAGTATTGAGCAGGAGAGTTTGCCTGTCGCTCGTCGTCTCATGGTTGATGCCAAGAATCAGGGAGTGAAGATTCATCTGCCCGTTGACGGTGTGGGCGCTGATTTGATGGATGCCAAGGATGGTAAAGTCTATCCGCTGGGTGAGGGGCTTAAGTGTCCTCCAACCAAAGCGATTTTTGATATTGGTCCCGAAACTCTCAAGGAGTGGAAGAAGGAACTTCAAAAGGCTCACTCGATTGTTTGGAATGGCCCAATGGGAGTTTTTGAAAACCCTACCTTTGCTGCTGGGACCCTGGGCTTGGTGGATTACTTGGTGGAAGTGAAAGATTCGATTCCGGCTGTTTGCGGCGGAGGAGAAACGGTAGCTGCCGTTATGCAACGAGGAGCTTTTGAATCGATTCATCATGTTTCAACTGGTGGTGGAGCGATGCTTGAGTTTTTAGAGGGCAAAGCTCTCCCGGGCTTTGAAGCTCTCAAACTCAGAGACCGTGAAATTGCAGCGATGGCTTGATGATGACTGCTCAACAATCTCAGCAAAAATTCGTCTTTGGAAATTGGAAAATGTCTCAGCCCAAAAAAGGCGTTGAGGCATTTTTGAATTCATGGAGCAATAACTCCGCGCGCGCTCTTGCAGGAATCTTTCCGAGTTTTGTTCATCTTGATTTTGTCGCAAATCAGCTTCGTCAAAGAAAACTCAATCTGGTTTTGGGTGCCCAGGATTGCTCCGTCGAGGCAGAAGGCGCCTTTACCGGTGAAGTCTCCGCTCAGCAGATCCGAGATGTGGGCTGTGAGTTTGTTCTGATCGGTCATTCGGAACGCCGACAGAGATTTCAGGAGTCTCATCAATCCTTGACGGCTCGATTGGAGCAAGCGCTTCGAGTGGGGCTGCAGCCTGTTTTTTGTGTCGGGGAGACGGAAGCCCAGCGTTTGGAAGGAAAGACGAGCCACATTCTCTCTGCTCAGCTTGAAGTCATCAAATCCAATGCCTCCAAAGTGATCGTGGCTTATGAGCCAGTGTGGGCGATTGGAACCGGACGAGTGGCGTCTGTGCAAGATGTTCACTCGGCGCATGCTTTGATTCGATCTCAGTGCCCTTCACTGCGGGCGGTGATTTACGGAGGCAGTGTAAAAGCCGATAATTCCAAGGACTTAGCTCAGGTTGAGGGTGTGGATGGCTTCCTGGTGGGCGGAGCCTCTTTGGAGGCCGGCTCCTTTGAAAAAATTCTTCAATCCGTACTTTAAACCAGCCAAATGATGGCGTAGAAATTGAGGTTCATATGACTTGGTTATTGATTTTGAAAGTTCCACTGATTGTTCTTCAGGCAATCGTAACCCCTATTTTGATTCTCTTTGTCATGCTTCAGTCTGGCAAAGGCGATGACATGAGCGCTCTTGCTGGTGCCGGTGGCGGAAGCTCAACGGTTCTGGGAACCGGTGGAGCAAGCAAGATCTTAACGCGGGGAACAACCATTCTTGCGATCGTTTTCATGATTAACTGTGTGGCACTCGCAAAAATTTTCCGAGAAGAAGGTGCCGCGAGCATTGGGGGCGCGCAACCAGAGCCCATCATGGCAACCCCTGCGCCCGTTGAAGGTGGAGCTGCTGAGCCTGTTCAAGCCCCGACAGATAAAAAATCTGAACCGAGCTCTGCTGAACCCAAAAAGTAAGTTCCTGTTTCAAAGGATGTCCATGCAGCTTCGCTCTCTTACGACTATGAAAATCGGAGGAGAGCCCGAGCTCTTTTTGAGACTTCAAGATTTAAAAGAGTTAGATAAGCCCTTGCCGTCCCCCGTTCGAATTCTGGGTAACGGCAGCAATGTTCTCATCGATGACCAGCCACTTCAGGGAACAGTGATTTGTGTTCGAGACTTTCCACCCTCTGAGCCGACCATTCTGTCTGAGGATTCCAAGTCCTGTGTGATTCAGGTCAGTGCGGGAATGTTTTTGCCGTCGCTTTGCCGTTGGGCGGAGAAGCGAGGTCTGTCTGGGGTTGAGTATATGATTGGCGTCCCGGGCACGTTGGGCGGGGCTGTTGTGCAAAACGCAGGAGCTAATGAGCAAGAGATTTCTGTTGTGCTCAGATCGGCGACTCTCTTTGATTTGAAGTCGCATCAGACAATTGAAGTTTCAAATCAAGATTTGAAGTTTTCCTATCGCCACTCGTTTCTCAAGGATCGAGATGATTTGCTCGTTGTGAGTGCGAAACTCGAATTGTCCAAAGAAAGACCCCTTGCTCAAATTCAAGAGCGAATCGCCATGAATCAGACCTATAGACGGGAGAAGACTCCCTACAGCAAGCCGAGTCTAGGGAGTGTTTTTACGAGATTGCCGGATGGCAAAGGTGGTTGGCTTTATCCTGGCAAGCTGATCGAAGAGGCTGGTCTTAAGGGTCTTCAAAAGGGTGGTGCTCGTGTTTCGGATGTCCACGCCAATTATATTGTGAACGAGGGGCAGGCTACTTTTGATGATGTGATGAGCTTGATTGCAACCATTGAGAAAATCATTTTCGAAAAATTCGGTGTTCGAATGAATCGAGAGATTCTGATTTGGAGTGACCGAACCTAGGATCGAGGAGTTTTTTGATCTCGCTCGAGAGCTTTACTTCTGAGTATCTCTCTTTCTCGCTCTAGCACAAATCGATGAATCGCTTCTTTGTCATCTTGATGAAGCATGTGGAACTTAATATGGATTTTTTCTCCTTGAAGTTCCGAGATATCTGCAATTGCAACGACTCGTTGCTCAGGAAGACCAGGTAAAATGAGATCAATCAAAATGTGATCGCCAACCTTCAAGGGCTTTGGCGTGGCTGGAATAAATGCCATTCCGCCGGCGCTCAGATCCGCTTGAACCCACTCGTGACCTTCTTTGATGACAGGAGTGCCGGACATTTGGGCTTGAATCAGTTCTTCTAGACGCTCGAGACGCTGATCGATGTTAATCAAGATTTGAAAGGCCTTTTCAAGAACCGTTCGAGACTCTTCTCCAAAAGACATCCGAGAAATCTCAGATTCGATGCCGATCCGTAACTGGGTGTAGGGTGAGGGGCGCAATCCAAACTGCTGAAAAGCAGTCATCTCCTCATGACTCAGTTCACGAAAGCGAATCTGCACTTCGCAGGGCACATGAAAAAAATGCGCAGGCTGTTTTTGATCAAAAGTCATCTATCAATAGTGTAACAGACTTAAAGCTTCCACGCGGCTTTGAGCGCTGTGTAAACCGACGTCACTTCACTTTGGTACTCAGAGACTCGTTCGTAGCCTCTCTGGATAAGTTGTTGCCATGTGTTGACATCCTGCGAAAGCGCTCGCTTCCAGAGAGCAAGCTCGAGTGGCAAGCAAATGCCGCCCAGTCCTACCGTGATTGGCAATGCGCCTCGATTACTTGCAATGACGGGAATTCCTTGAGCCATGGCCTCAAGAGGCATGCGTCCAAAGGCTTCGTTCCAGACGCTGGGCATGAGAAGCCCCCGGGCTGTTCTGAGTACTTTGGAAATATCATTTTGTCTTTCCATCGTCTGAACATTCCGGGGAAGATTGGCAGGCATCGCCGTGCCCCAGTTTCCCACAAACAAAAATGAATGTTCAGGAAGCTGCTGAGCCAAGGCAATCACAAAGTCTACACCCTTAACGGCAGTGGGATTGATGAAGACCCAAGGAGCGGAGTTTGGCGCGGTGAGCTTTTCTGATCGGCTCGCAGTCGCAAGAGCTTCGATGATGTTGGGTAGATAGTGAATCTGTGCGGTCGGATAGCTCTTGCTTACGCTTTCTCGCATGAAGTCGGAGGCAACGATGAAATGCTCGATCGATTGGTAGTGAGATGCAAGCGTCGGAAATGATTGAAGCTGGATAGGGCGCGGATACTCGTCATCAGTTTGGTCAACCCAAACCTTTTGGGCATTCCATTGAACAGCAGCAGTGGTTGCAAAGAAATCGGTGTAATGAGTGAGGATGAGATCAGGCCCAAAGACTTTGATTTCCTCGAGAAAGAAGTCCTCTACGGGCTTTTGAAACTCAGTTTCGAGGGCATGAAACTGTGGTGAAAACTCTGCCTCACATTCGATTCCATCCAAGGAGTACCGGGCTCGATTCGGTTGAATCCAATCGATTTCACTCACTGCAAACTTGGAGAGGATGGGCTCTAAGTACACTCGCTCGCTTTCTCGGATGGCAATAACGACTTTCACGGTCAGGCCCCAAGACTTCATGAGTTTGAGGCGCTCCAGTAGGGCAATCTCGCCACCATTGGCTTTAGTGAGCAAAAAGGGCTTTAAAACCAGTAATTTCCGCACAAGAGAGATTTTACCCAAAGCCGCTGACAACGCTGCAAAAATATGAAAAATCCTTCAGTCCATGATGACTGAGACAAAAACCGAACTTTCAAAGAAGCTGGAGCAGCACTTTTTCCGGTCGGTTCTTAAGCGACGAGAGATCGATGCCCTCAAGGCTCGGTGTGAAAACTATCAGCTGGAAACTGCGCCTGAGTGGTCGCCTGGTTTGTTTTTGAGCTACTCTCAGTACTTTGGTTTTTTGAGTGCGCTGAAAGTTCGATCTGTTTTTTTTGAATTGGCTCATCGAGGGTATTTGAACTCATGGAAAGATCGCTCCATTCAACTGGTGGACTTTGGCTGTGGAACTCTTGGCGCCAGTCTCGGTGCGGTTGATTTTCTTCGCGCCGGTGGCTGGACGGTGGACTCTGTTGTTGCGATCGATAAAGACCGAAGACCTGCTGAGTGGGGACAAGCCGAGTTCAAGGACTTCCTTCCACGAACTCAAGTGTCTGCGCAAATGCCAAGCTCATTAAGCTCGGGCCAGATTTTGGTGGCGGTGGATGTCCTCAACGAATTGGAAAGTTGGGATGCGGTTTCTCGTCTCGTCAAAAAGCTTCCCAAGGATAGCCTGTTGATCCTCATTGAGCCCGCTTCCAAATCTCACAATCAAAAGCTGCTCAAATGGCGCAACGAAACCATCAAAGAGCTTCCGGCCGGGGTCTCTTTGCTCCTTCCTTGTACGCATTCGATGCCGTGTCCAGCACTTGAAGATCGTGAATGGTGTCACGAGGAGTGGGATTATAAGGCCCCGTCTGTTTACTGGAACTTGGTGCATGAAATGAAATTCAAGCGATCAAGGTTGACGTTCTCTCTAATGGTTTTTGGGAGTCAACCCACTGCCTTTAAGGCTTCTGATGCGCGAGTCGTCAGTCAGATTCTGAGGCCCAAGGGGCGCTGTGAAAAATGGCTTTGTGCCAATGGTAAGCGCTGGAAATGCAGTCTGCTTGAGCGCCACAGGTCGGAAGAAAATGAGTTCATCTATGATGCTCGACGAGGGGACGTCTTGGATTGTGACTCGACAGGCCTGAAGCCGAATGATTAAATGAGGCCCGTGTTGAAGTCTCCAAAAGTGAAGAAGTTTTTGCATGAGTGGGTTTATCCATTAGGCATCGCCTTTCTATTGGCGGCTGTTTTTCGGACAACGATCGCCTCTCCTCGCCATATTCCGACGGGATCTATGATTCCCACCATTCACATTGGCGAGTTCATTTTTGTCAATATGATGGCCTATGACTGGCATATTCCCTTTACTCGTCAGAGTTTTGAGGAAAGAGGAAATCCTCAAAAAGGTGAGGTCGTTGTGTTTGAGTTTCCTGTCGATGCCAGCAAAGATTTTATCAAGCGAGTCATCGGCGTCCCCGGAGACACCGTTGAGATTCGAGACAAGCGGGTGATTCTCAATGGGCAGCCGCTTCTACTGGAACCGGTGGATCCCGCTGAAGTTCCGAATCCCGTTCCCATGAAGTATGACAATGTGAGCTACTTTCGTGAGACCAACGGAGACAAAACTTATTTTGTCATGCATATGAACGACCGAATGGCTCGCGATAAGCCGGAGATCAAGATCCCTGAGGGGAGCTATTTCGTGATGGGGGATAATCGAGATGATTCGGATGATTCTCGTGAATGGGGATTTGTTGTCCGTGAAAAGTTCTTAGGGCGCGCCGGATTCATCTGGTTCTCCTTTGATAAAGAGCGGGCCCCCTGGGTTCGTTTCAACCGATTTGGTACAACGTTCTAGACGGCTAGTCATGAAAATCATTTCCTGGAATGTGAATGGAATCCGAGCATGCTCAAAGAAGGGGCTCTTTGACTTTCTGGCTGAGCACTCACCCGATGTGGCTTGCTTTCAAGAAACAAAGGCAACTCGCGATCAATGTGATGAGATTGCAGATCATTTGTCGGCTTATGTGAACTTGTGGCATTCAGCTCAGCGGCCGGGATACAGCGGGGTGGCTAATTTGCATCGAGTTTCGCCGCTCTCGCATCAGTTGGGCTGCGGCATTGAGGCGTTTGACAATGAGGGCCGTATTCTCGTCACTGAGCAGGATTCTTTCTTCCTGTTGAATATGTATTTTCCCAATGGCGGAAGTGGGGAGGAGCGCCACCTGTTCAAAATGGGGTTTCTGGATAAGGTCATTCCATTCTTCAAAAAAATGGAACGAACAAAGCCGCTCGTATTAACCGGTGATTTCAATATTGCTCACCGGGAAATCGATATTCACGATCCCGTACGATTGGACGGAGAAAGTGGCTTTAAGCCCGAAGAGAGGGCTTGGATGGATCATTTTGTCGGCCAGGGGTTTGTCGACTGTTTTCGGCTGAAACATGGCGATGCCAAAGATCAGTATTCTTGGTGGTCTTATCGGCAAGGGGCTCGAAAGCGCAACAAGGGATGGAGAATCGACTATTTCTTTGTGTCTGAGGCCTTAGCTCCCCAGGTGAAGCGATGTGAAATGCTTCAAGCGGTTGAAGGCTCGGATCACTGTCCATTGCTTCTTGAGATTTAGAACGTGATCACTTCGTCCTTTGGCAGGGTTCGATCAGCAAAGTCTTTTCCATCAAAGCTAATCAGTTTGTGCTGATCTTCGAGCATCGTCTGGACGTGAACAGGTCGTCTCCAAACTTTGTAAACATTTTGAATGGTGTCCTTAGCCGTTGTCATTTTGAGCTCAGGTCCATCCTGGAGATGGCATAGATAGAGCTCTCCGCGATTCTGATAATTCGAGTCCGCTACGTAGATTCGTGGGCGACCCATATTGGTGAGCTGGAAAAGGAGTTGGCTTTTGATCTTTTCAAACTCTCGAGATGCGATCTCATAGTCTCCCGATTTCGGATTCATCTGGAAGGTGAACAGTTTGTGTTCGGCACAGAATTCAGGCGTCAGGAATTCATCGAGAAATGTGACATCGTTATAGATCTTTCTGACTTCAAAAATCTTCTTTCGGCCTAAACCAGTATCTCGATTCCAGCGCTGTCTCTGCTGAAGATCTGTACACGCCTCGAACTCGGGACCAAATCGGCCGCGATTCCACCGTTCTTCAATATCCCGAAAGAGCTCAATTCCAATCTTGTAGGGATTGAAGCGTCCGCCCGCCATGGATACAGTTCCCGAGTGGTGATCGGCGTAATCGATCACCTCTGAATCTTTCATGGCTTTGCGGGTCATGATGGTCGAATGCCAGTAACTCGCCCAACCTTCGTTCATGATCTTCGTTTGAGCTTGAGGAAGGAAATAGTAAGCCTCCTCCCGAATGATGGAGAGTACATCTCGTTCCCAGTTTTCGAGAGGTGCGTTTTCGACCATAAAAAGCATGACATCCTGAATGGGGTGCTCAGGAAATCGTCGCTTCCTGGTCTGCTCCTCGATCATTTTTTGCTTTTGTTCCTCGAGGTATTCTGGCGGATTGATGAATTTATCCATATAGCCTCGATGAGACTTCAGCTTAGGAACTTTGACTCGCGAGGGATCGTAGTCGGGCTGTGCCTCATGACGATCTCGGATCATGAAATCTCCGTGAGGATCAATCAGTGTTTCAAGAGACAGGCAGATGTCGACGAAATCCTCAACACGATCATAACCGAATTTCTCAATGTATCGTCGAATCCGAACGGCATGGTTAGCCATCATGTCGATGGACTTTCGATTGGTGTTTGAAAAGTAAAAATTATTTTTAAAGAAGTCCGCATGCCCAAAGACGTGAGCCATCACGAGTTTCTGATCCATGATGGTGTTTGATTTCAAAAGATAAGCAACAACCGGATCATTGTTGATAACCATTTCATAAATCTTTGAGAGCCCGTAGGCATAGCTTTTAGAGAGCTTCTCGTACTCCATTCCAAACGACCAGTGAGGATAACGAGTGGGGAATCCGCCGTAGCTCGCCAATTGATTCATTTGCTCAAAATCAACAACCTCAAAGACGGTTGTATAAAAATCTAGGCCGTAATCGATGGCATATCTTTCGATTTCATCTTGGAATGCTCTCAACTCTGCTGGAAGATCTGCCATATTAAAGTCCTTTGTTGAGAAACTCCTTGATCGAGTCATAGATCGACTCCTTGTTAGGAATCCTTGAGGCGACAACGGGAGCTACGGTGGAGCTTGTTGCGACGAAGTGATCTTTGAGGTCCTTGAAAAACTGTCCACTTCCATAAAGGCTTTCGACTTGCCCGTAACAAAACATGTTTACCTTTGGCAAAATTCGTTGGTCTAAGATTTCAAAACACTTTTTGGTGTCATCCGCTGACCAGTTATCTCCGTCGGAGAAGTGAAAGGGGTAGATGTTCCATTCGGAAGGCGGATAGTGACGTTGAATCAACTCTTCCATGAGTAGGTAGGCCGATGAAATGATCGTGCCGCCTGACTCTCTAGTCGAAAAGAAAGTTTGCCGATCGACTTCGCGAGCAGATGCATCGTGGACAATGTATCGAGTTTCAATCCCTTTGTATTGGGATCGAAGCCATGTATCGATCCAGAAAGATTCAGTCCTTACAATCTCTTTCTGCTCGTCTCCCATGGATCCTGACACGTCCATCATCATGATGATCACGGCAGAGTTGTTGTCTTGTGGCTTTGACTTCCATGTTCTGAAGCGCTCATCGGCAGCTGTTGGAACAATCACAGGGTTGTCGGGATCGTAGTCTCCCATAGAAACCTGACGCTTAAGTGCTTGTTTATAGGTCCGCTTCAAGTGGAGTAGAGATTTAGGACCGATGGGGTGAATTCCAACGTATCGATCCCGAACAGATGATAGGTTTTTATTTCCCCGTGGCTTGATTCGGGGAAGCCCCAGCTCCTCGCCCATGATTTGGGCTAGCTCTTGCAGAGTGATGTCGACCTCTTGGACATGAACGCCAGGGAGGTTTCCGGCCTGTCCTTTGCCGGGCTGGCCTTCCCCTTGCCCGAGTGATTGACCGACTTCACCGTCTCCTGCGGCAACTCCTTGGCCCTTATTGTCGCCAAATTCAAAGTGGGGAAGAGTAATGGAGGGCATGGGAATGCTCACAATGTCTTTGCCCTTACGACCAAACATTTCCCCTTTAGAGATGTACTTGCGCAGGTCCTTTTTGATGCGAGCACGAATGATGTGACGGAAGCGAGCGTG
>CAZZLQ010000036.1:0-26127 GCA_964655245.1 uncultured Bacteriovoracaceae bacterium
ACTTGAGAGGCGCTTTCCCTAGTACGAGAGGACCGGGAAGGACGAACCTCTGGTGTGCCAGCTGTCTTGCCAAAGGCATTAGCTGGGTAGCTAAGTTCGGATCAGATAAGCGCTGAAAGCATCTAAGTGCGAAACTGACCTCAAAACAAGGTATCCCTGGGGCTTCGGCCCCCTAAAGGTCCCTCATAGACGATGAGGTTGATAGGATGGGTGTGTAAGAGCTGTGAGGCTTTAAGCTTACCATTACTAATTGACCGTGAGGCTTGATCATAAAATTCCTGATGTTGCTCAAGAGCAAACAACAAAATTAACACGACAAGCACACTCTGAAACTAAACATCTACTAAACGAAATGAATTAAGGTTTTTCCTTCGTTCTTTCGCAGAAATGGGTTGTGAAACATGAATCCGCTGTCTAAGTCTGCCAACTCTTCAGTTTTCTAAGAACACAATGTGTTCGAGGCCTCAACAAGTTGAGGCATCAAGTAAGCGTCCAAATGTTTGAACGATTACTTGGTGTGTTTATAGAGAGCGTGTTCCACCGGATCCCATCCCGAACTCCGAAGTTAAGCCGCTCTTCGCCGATGGTACTGCACGGGAAGCTGTGTGGGAGAGTAGGGCGATGCACCTTTATAATGACCCCCGCTTGGGAAACCATGCGGGGGTTTTTTTATGCCTGAGATTGAGGTCGTTGTGATTGAATCAGGGGCGTGACTCAGCGAGTGTCCGAGTGGCTACTTTAAGCCTTCATGAATCTCCTTGAGGAGGTCAGTGGCGATGACTTTAAGAATGCCAGCGGCTGGTACCGCAATAAGCAATCCAGCAAAGCCTGCAAGATTTCCTCCAGCAATCAGTGCGAGAATGGTCGCAAGGGGGCTGAGTCCTACTTTGTCGCCCACCAATTTGGGGGTGAGAACGAAGCTTTCAAGAAGTTGAGCAGCTCCAAAAACAACAATAGCTCCTGCAAACACGCTGATGGGCTCTCCCAGTGCTAAAGCGACGATGAGTGAGGTGAGCAATGAGAAACCAGACCCCAGATAGGGAATAAAGCTCAAAACTCCACCTAGAAATCCAATCAGGCCACCATAGGGAATACCCACGGCCCAGAAACCCAATCCATAAACAAGGCTTAACACGAGGCAGACAAGAATCTGCCCGCGGAAGAAACCTGAGAGGATGCCCTCAATAGATTGAAAGTATGAATTGAAGCGACTGGCCTGGGAGCTCGGGATTACTTGTTTGAGGGTCTGTACATTTTTTTCAAAGTCCAAAATGAGGAAGAAAAAGAAAACGGGGAAAAGAATGAGATTCATAGCCATGGTCAAAATTGAAAGTGTTCCTGAAGCAACAGTTGAGACCGATTGGACAAAAGGCTTCGCCGCAGCTTGGAGAATCTCAGAAGCATGAACTTTGAGATAATCCAGCCACTCCTGGGCTGATTCAGGAGCAGCGACTCCCCAGGAGGCTAGCCATTGGCTGGCGCGCTCGAGAGCTTTGGATAGGAACTCAGGTAGATTGACCAGGAGCTGCTGAGTTTCTCGAATGAGTCCCGGGAGGATCGCCAGAATCAAGGCTGCGCCCATGGCCACGAGCAAAAAGAATAAAACGATAGCTGACAGGGCTCTGGGCAGCTTCCATTGCTCCAGCTTTCGAAACAACGGCAGCAATAGGTAGCCGCAGATAAAGGCCAAAACCAAGATGACCATGGCTGAGCCGAGAGCTTGAGTTGCCAGCCACAAAAGAACCACAGGCAGTAAAACAGCGAAGAGTCTCTTCAGAACGATTTGATCCATACCCTTATGTTACGGCTGAGAGGATCTTAGCAGCAATCAGGATTATAAAGCCCTCATGAGGGTAGGGGGCTCATTGCATATCTGAGTGGGGATCAACCTCTCGAGTGATGTCGACGATGAGCCAGCGATGAGAGGACGAATCCCTGCGCAGAATGTACCAGGGCGATTTCAGTCTATCTTTGGAGGGAGTCTTGGACTTTAGCTGGACGAACACCGTGTCTTCCTTCTTGAGCCAATCTCCAAAAACAACTTCCTGTTCCTCTTTGGAAAGGGGCTTGTCGGAGGCAAGCGTTTGAATCGCCTTCTCGCCCCAAAGCTTTTGGACGGAAGGGGATAAGAAGGACTTCACCAAGGCTGTGTCTTTCTTGCCAATGGAATTGAAGTACCCTTCAAGAGTCTGTTGGACCTCTGATTTCTCAATCTTTTGGGTATCAGGAGCTGATGATAGCCCCATGAGTGAATAGAGACCAAAAATCAAAAGTTTCATGGCTTGCTCCCTTCTGCCTTCAACTCAGTTTTAGGATCTGCCTTTGGCACTAGCAACTTTTCTTTGATTGCTCGAACGATTGGTAGTCCGGCTTCCCCAGGACAGGCCGTTGCGACACAGTCCGTGTGGCCCATGATATCCGTGATCTCAAGAGTGAGCCCTTTTGATGCGGCATACTTGTAAATGGTTGACTCGGAGTCTCTGAGAGCCTGCGCAAGTGCGACTGCTGCCTGTATTTGAGCTTCACTCGGAGCTTCTGATTCAGCGGAGGTGTACCCACTGGGGTTTTCCTTGGCATCATAAGGGTGGAAGTTTCCGATGAAGCCGACTCCAATGCTGTCCGTGTTGTTTCCTTTGGCATTGGCCCCCTGATAGGCCAGATCTCGACCCTCGTGAATCACTCCATTGGAGTCGATCAGGAAATGGTATCCGACATCCGCCCAACCTCGGCCGAGATGCATCCTCTGAACATCCGAAGCATCCAGGTTGGTTCCCGTCGCTGTGTGGTGAAAGATGATTCGAGTCGCCTTAGCATCTGTGGGCCACTGGTTGATTGAGCGACCTCGCTTGAGACTCGCTTTTAGAGCTTCTTCCATCGCAGCTGTTCGCGAGATGACATCCGGATTTGAGGGGAGTTGGGTGAGGTCGAGGGATTCAACGAATTTTACAGCTTCTGCCCGGTTTTGAAGGGTCGTCTTCGGGGGGAGAGAGGCTTGTTTATCCTCAGCGGCCGGAGTTTTCGCCGTCGCGGCTTGAGGGACCTGAGAAAGAATCGAGGTTGCATCCGACAGCTGGCTAGCTGCTCCTGATTCTGGAGGACAAAATGCAGGGTCTTGCTTTTTTGGCTGAGCAGCCTCAGGTGCGCTCAACTTATTCATCAGACTTTGAAGAAGCTGAGGAAAACGCGTCTCTTTGAACCAGGTGCTATCAGGGCTCTCAAGGCGAATCTTGTTGTAAGCTCGACTGATCTCCGAGTATCTCAGTGTGAACTCTTGAGAGGTATCCTGAGGTGCTGGATACTTCTGCATTGCTAGCTCGATCTGATTTTGCTGTTGAGCGCCTGCATGATTTTGGGATGAAGACTCGTTCACGATGGAGATGAGTTTTGCTTGCCACTTTTGCGAACCTGTTTCGAAGTCCGAATCGTATCCATGAAGCACGGAATAAAACTTTTCATCAAGATTCTCAGGTTTCTGAGATTGAGCATTCAGCGCGTGAGTGAGAGAGCATACGAGGATCAAGCCGAGCACGTGTCTGATGGAGTACACGACAATAAAGTCTGCAAGTTAAATGCCCGTAAAAACGCCTCTAAAGTCGACTTTAAGGCGTTTAAAGGGGGTGCTACGCACGAAAATCCAAGGCGAAGACTACATTCGGTACTTTGAGCGAAAATCCGCTGGGATCTTGCCGTCTTTGATCAAGTTTTGGAGGTAGCTGTCCAGCACCACAGTCTTTCGCTCATCGCGAAGATTCTGCCTCTGTTTCGCTCTTTCTTCGGTCGACAAAGACTTGGGAGCTTCCGATTTAAAGCCATCCCCTCGCAGAATAATCCACTTTCCTTCATGCATGAGAGGTCCCGCAAAACTGTTAGCGGCCGTTAGCCCCTGAGCTGCTCGAAGAGCCGATTCACTTCCTCCCAATCCAGGTACTTCGAACGCAGAGTGGGGTTTGAAATCTTTCTGGGACTTCAGTGTAGCTCCTCTTTGAGCGAGTTGACTCCAACTCACCTTTTTCGATTTGAGCGCTTCAAGCTGGCTTCGAACAAAAGCTTCTGTTTCCTGTGTTTCCCACTTGGATTTCACTCGAGCCTTCGCTTCCTCAAAGGTCATTGGTTTGGGTGCAACTTCGGACTGCACTTTAACAATAAAAATGCTGCCCTGGACCAGGCTTGGTTCTGACCACTTGCCCACAGGGGCCTCAAAAATCTTTTGATTGAGAAGAAAGGGAACACCAGCTGATCGCTTGTTGGGTTCAACGTTGAGAGACTCGGAAAATGTGAAGCCAAGCTTTTCTAACTCAGCTTGTGTCTTGTCTCCGGCCCCTTTGACCTTATCAGCGACAGCCTGCTCGATCTCGGTGATTCGTGTCTGAAGTTTGGATCTTCGAATCTCATGTAAGATTTGCTTTTTGCGATTCGAAAGCTCTGAGGATGCAGTCGTTCGATCTGCCAGAAAGATTAGATGGTAACCAAAATCCGTCTTTACCGGGCCAATAACAGTATTGGGTTTGCCAGAAAACACAGCCGCAGCGAATGGCTTGACCATGGATTTTTCTCCAAAGTAGCCGAGATCTCCACCCAAAGGAGCATTTGAAAAATCCTCGCTTGATTCAGCAGCCGCTTGGCGAAAAGCAGTGAAAACATCCTTCGAAGCCTTGATTTTACTTTCGATTTCCCTGATTTGCTTCAAACCCTGAGGGGAGCTGTCAGAAATCAACAAATGGTAGGCGTGAGCCTGAGGAGTCGTCCATGTCTCGTCCTTTGAGGTCTTGACGGTGGAGTTGAAAAAATCACTTACTTCGTCGTCCGATATCTCAATCGAGCGTTCAACCGCAATCGGGGATAAGGCCGCAATCGTGGCCGAGCGCTGAGGTGATGAGAGGAACTCGCCCTTGTGCTTCTCATAAAAGTCTTTCAAGACGGCATCTGTCGCTTTAAGAACGCCACTTTGAGCGATGCTCTTTTCATCCCAGGACGCCACATCCAGTGTGAAGCGATTCAACTCAGCCTGTTGAACATCAGTCAGCTCAGGGTCCGAAACCAAAATACTCATTTCCAATAAATCTCTGAGTCTTGCCCCGAGGAGATCTCTTTTGAGGGTGCGTTCATACTGAGCTTGGCTGATGCCGTTGGCCTCGAGGACCCGAGCATACATACTTGGTGAAAATCGATTCTTCTCGGGATCGTTAAAGACCTTTGTCTCTTTGAGTTTATCCAGGACTTCAGCGTCGCTGATTCGGAAGCCAAGACTGCGCGCCTTTTGGCCCATCAAAGTCTGCATCACTAAGCTGGAAGCCACGGAGGCTTCGAGCCGTTTGATATCATCTTCGGAGATTTGGCCCCGCCCGCCTCGAAGCCGCTCTTGAAAATCGTATTGGATCCTGTACTGCCATTGAAAATCCTCATAGGGGATCTCCTCGCCATTGACCGAGGTGAGCGATCCCGGAGAGGAGACCTCAACATCTCCGACACCCCAGAAGACGAAAGAAACCACGATTACGACAAAGACAAAACCCAAAATGATTTTATTGCTCTTTTTTCTCAAGCGCTCCATACGCTCAGGAGTTTTCCACTGAGGGATGGCTTGTGGCAAGGGAAAGGCGAAAATTAAGTAGCCAGACACGAATGAGCTTTTTAGTATACGCCCATGATCTTCGATTCGCTTTTTGGAATTTTTTCCAACGACCTCGCAATTGATTTGGGAACAGCAAATACTTTGGTTTTCGTCAAAGGGAAGGGGATCGTCTCCTCCGAACCTTCTGTGGTCGCCGTCGAAAAGGACGCCCGGGGCGGGCGCCGAGTGCATGCGGTGGGACGAGAAGCAAAAGAAATGTTAGGCCGAACCCCCGGTAACATTGTGGCTATCCGCCCGATGAAGGATGGAGTGATTGCAGACTTTGAAGTGACCGAGGCCATGCTTAGGTATTTCATCGGGAAGGTCCATAATCGACGGTTTGGCTTAAGACCTCGAATTGTGATCTGCGTTCCTTTTGGAATTACTGAAGTTGAAAAGCGGGCTGTGAAGGAGTCTGCTGAAAGTGCAGGCGCTCGGGAAGTCTATCTCATTGAAGAGCCAATGGCCGCTGCCATCGGGGCCGGACTTCCTATCACTGAGCCCTCCGGCAATATGATCGTCGACATCGGCGGCGGAACGACAGAGGTGGCTGTGATCTCCTTGGCGGGGATTGTCTTTTCAAGTTCTGTGAGAATGGCCGGCGATAAAATGGACGAGGCCATCGTTCATTATATGAAGAGGAAGTATAATCTAGCGATCGGGGAGAGGACCGCCGAGAGAATTAAGATCGAAGTAGGATCTGCCTATCCAGATCCGGATCGGGTCGAGCGAACGATGGAAGTGAAGGGGAGAGATCTCGTTGCGGGCTTGCCAAAGACTATCGTGATTTCATCCGACGAAGTTCGAGAAGCTCTCTCTGAGCCTATCCATGCCATTGTTGAAGCGGTTCGTTTGGCTTTGGATCGTACTCCTCCTGAACTTTCCGCCGATATTGTGGAAAAAGGAATTGTGCTTGCCGGTGGTGGTGCGCTTCTGCGCAATCTGGATATTTTGCTTCGAGAAGAAACTGGCTTGCCAGTGATTATTGCGGACGATCCTTTGACGGCGGTTGTTCGTGGTTCCGGCGCTGTCCTTGACGAGCTCGATTTGTTGAAAAAAGTCACGACGAAGTAATTGTGATTTCTCTGACTTCGGCAGCAGAATTCTAACGACATCGACGAAGAAACTTTTTAGAATGATGGCGTGCTTTTTCCTTCGGTCAACAAGCAGAAGTCATGGTTAGTTTTTTTGTTGTTCCTCCTGGGTGGTCTCAATCTCTATTTTCACTTTAGCTTTGAAGGAACCCTAAGTGATCGTGGTCGGTGGGTTGATCACGGGCTTTCCCTAGTGACGTCGCCGATTCGTGCTTTGTTCCAAGGAAGTCGCGATTTGGTTGTAGAGTCCTCGGAGGGCTTGAGGCGTCTTCGACACGTCGATGCTGAGAACCAAGAGATTAAGGGACGCGTCGCTCAGTTGGAGGTTGAGCAGCAAAGAATGGCGGAGCTGGCTGCTGAAAATCAGCGTTTTAAAACACTGTTGGATTTCAAGGAGAAGTCCAAGCTCCGATTGTTGCCATCTCGAATTGTTTCTCGCGACATGAGCGTGTTCATGAGATCAGCAAGAATTGATCGGGGCTCAGATCAAGGGGTTGAGAGGGGTATGGCCGTCGTGAGCCCTCAGGGTGTTGTGGGTCAAGTGGATCGAGTTTTTGAAAGCGAAGCGGTGATCCAATTCCTGACAGACTTAAACTCCAGACTTGATGGAGTTGTTGAGCGATCTCGAACGCAGGTGATTGTCGGAGGGAGTATCGAGGGCGATATGAAACTTTACTTCCTTGCACGCCGGGCGGATGTGAAGCAGGGAGATGTGGTTTTTTCATCTGGAACGGGGTCGATTTTTCCAGCAGGGTTTAAGATTGGAACCATTGTGGGCCACTCACAGGATCCGGATGCCATTCTTGAAGATGCTGAACTTGAGCCTGCTGTCAGCTTTGGTGCCCTCGAGGAAGTCTTCGTTGTGATGCACAAACAGGAGTCCCATCGGTGAGCCTAAATATCGGCCGCTCTGAGACTGAAAAGGATCCTTGGTTAAGTTCTATCGTTGTGGTGTTACTTTGGACCTGTTGGCTGGCCCTGTTTTCTTCAACCACTTCATTTGAGAGTTTTCGGATGCCCATGACTGGCATTGTTCTTTTGTGGGCGGCTCGATATTGGTCCTGGGTCTGGGCAGGTCTGGCTTTCATTATCATGGCGTGGATTTATCATCAATGGAGTCAGATTCCTCCCGGGCTCTTTGCATTGAGTTGCTTTGTCACTTTCCTTTTTTTGCGTTTGTTTGTTTCGCAGATTGAGATGCACTCTTTGGCCTCGTATGCGATTGGGTTAGCCCTCAGCTTTTTGTTGCTTGAGATTCTCCAGTGGTCATTTTTAGGGCGGGTGTTGCCGCAAGTGGGCTTTAGTTGGACGGTTATGTTCTGGATGCTGCTCTCTGTGATGGCTCAGTTTGCGTTCGGCTTGGTGTTTTATGGATCTCTGAGGACAACATCGGCATGAGATTGGCCGACCCTCATAATATTTTTGAGATGCGGTCGCGAGCGATTTATGTTGCGGCCGTGTTTGGTCTGCTGATGGGCCTACTTCTTGTGAGAGTCTGGTATCTTCAGATTTGGCAGGGAGAGGTTTACCGCCAGTTTAGTGATCAGAATCGGTTCAAGATTGAACGTCTCTCTGCTCCACGAGGGCAAATCATAGATCGAGATGGCGCATTGATTGCGGATTCAAGGCCCCGCTTTGATGTTTATTTCACAAAGGGTGCGGACAAGGATTGGGAAGTTCGCCTCAATCTGTTGCGCGAGATTTTTAAGTGGAACGAGGAAGAGTATCAGTTGCGTCTGAATCGCTTGAGCCGAGCTGATCGCTATGTTGCTCAGCCGATTGCGCGGGATTTGCTACCACACGAGCTTGCGCTCATTGAGTTGAAATCAAACGACCTTTCCGGAGTTGATGTTCAGGTTGTGGCAGTTCGGGATTACTTGTATCAGGATGCTTTTTTTCATGTGATTGGTTTCACGGGTGAGATCGGAGAGGAAGAGCTTAAGAGACTTCGAAAGCGCTACCCCGAACGGGATTATCGTTTGGGAGATGCTCGGGGAGTGAGTGGTCTTGAGGCGATGAATGAGGGATATCTACGAGGGCGCGACGGTCAAGACTTTCAAGTCGTCGATGTTCGAGGACGGAAGGTGAATGAAGACCAGTGGAAGTTTATGCCGAAGACTCAGAGAGTCGAGCCTCGAGCTGGAAAGACTCTGCAGCTGAGTCTTGATTTGGGTCTTCAGCTAGAAGCGATCAAGGCATTTGAGGGGCGGACAGGCGCGGCGGTGGCCGTTGATCCCTCGACGGGAGAAGTTCTGGCCTATGTTTCAAGACCGGCCTTAGATCCTAACCTTTTTTCAAAAGTTCTCACTCCGTCTGAGTTCGTTTCATTGAAGGCTCAGAAGGAGAATCCGTTTCTCGATCGAGTGGTGGGTGAGCACTATCCGCCGGGTAGTACGTTGAAGCTCGTGATGGCTGCTGCGGCGATTGAATCGGGCGTGGTCGATCAGCGGACAACTCATTTCTGCAATGGAAGTTTTAGGCTAGGGCGTCGTGTTTGGAAATGTCACAAAAAAGAGGGGCATGGTTGGGTGAATGTTGTTCAAGCTCTGGCTCAGTCTTGTGATGTCTTCTTTTACAATGCTGCTTTAGCCATGGGACTTGATTCTCTTTTTTCGTGGTCGGTGCGCTTTGGATTTGGGCGAAGAACCTTTCTCGGATCCGAAATGTTGGGGAGTGATCTCGAAAAAATCTATCGATTCAATTCTGAGCAAACTGGATTCATCCCCTATGCCGATTGGATTCTGTCTCGGCGGGACTCCACTGTGGAGGCGGAGACTGTCAATGCCGGTATCGGGCAGGGAGCCTTTTTGACAACTATTCTGCAGCTCGCTCGAATGACCGCGGCACTGGGAAATGGAGGCAAGATTTGGCAGCCCATGTTTGTTCGCTCGATGATGAACTCAACGGGCGAAGATCGTACGAACTATCTTGCGACTCTTGAAAACACGATGATTTTGTCAGATAAAGCGCAGTCGTTGGTTACTCAGGGGATGGAAGAGGTGGTTTCGGGCAAAGAGGGAACAGCTCGAGCCTCACGGATTCCAGATATTCGTTTCGGAGGAAAGACGGGGACTGCGCAGGTCGTGAATTTGGAAGTCTGGAAGCGAAGTGCAAAGAAGGTGAGAGAGTTCGAGGATCATGCTTTGTTTGTTGGAACAGCACCCATGGAGAAGCCGCGAATTGCAGTGGCCGTGATTGTGGAGCACGGGGGCCAAGGCTCGCGATCGGCGGCGCCAATTGCGAAACGAATGATTCAGTATTACTTGAAGAAAGAGACGACAGGTGGGATCGATGGAAACATCCAAAACTAGCCCTCTATCCAGAGCGTTCGCTCACTTTGATCGGCCATTGTTCTTCGTGGCGATGGCATTGACTGTGATTGGGCTCATGACAATTTACAGCTCAAGTTATCTCAAGCAGATGGATGTTTTTTGGCGTCAGCTGCTCTTTCTTGGGTTTGGCTGGATCATTGCGATTTCGATATCTCTTATTGATTACAGAATTCTCGAGCGCTTTGCCTGGCCCTTCTATGGGTTGATTGTTCTGGCGCTGATTCTTGTGGAGGTCATGGGTAAGACGGCTGGTGGTGCTCAGCGATGGTTGCAGATTGGCCCGGTACAGTTTCAGCCGGGAGAGCCTACGAAACTCGCGGTGATATTGATGCTGGCTCGATTTTATTCCCGAGACAAAGGCGCAAGTCCCAAAGGCTACGGGTTCCGAGACCTTTTGAAGCCGATCTTGATCGTAGGTGCCCCGGTCCTTCTGATTTTTATGCAGCCAAACCTGGGAACGACTCTTTTGGTATTCTTCACCGCGTTTACGATCGTGTTTTTGTGTAATTTGAAGTGGAGCACTTTGTGGATCGTTGTGGTGACGGGATTAGTTTCGATTCCCGTCGCATACAAGTTTCTGCTGAAGGACTACCAGCGGGTAAGGGTCAAAACGTTTTTGAACCCGCAAAGTGATCCGCTCGGAGAGGGCTATCACACCATTCAGAGCATGATTTCAACGGGTAGTGGTCAGTTTACGGGTAAAGGATTTTTGCAGGGCAGTCAGTCTAAGTTAGAGTTTCTTCCGGAGCATCATACGGATTTCATCTTTTCAGTGTTTGCTGAGGAGTGGGGTTTTTTAGGTTCCCTTGTTGTCTTAGGCTTGTTTGTGGTTTTTATGCTGTTGTGTATTGATGTGGTCCGAAAGTCGAAGGACGCTTTTGGAAGTGTCTTAGCCTTGGGCTGTCTGGCCATGATCATGTGGCAGGTCGTTGTGAATATTGGCATGGAACTGGGGGTTTTGCCGGTGGTCGGGGTGACGTTACCGTTCTTTTCATATGGGGGGAGTAGCGTTTTGACCACGATGGTTGCCACTGGAATTTTGTTGAGCGTCTCATCGAGACGGCATATTTTCTGAGAAAAGAGGAGGAATCATGAAACGACAATTTTCTCTCATTCTTTTTGCAAGCTCTTTCATTTTGATGGGCTGCGAAAAAATTAAATCATGGAAGGACAAAGCAATGGGCTCAGGAACAGCAATTGTAGAAATGCAAACGAACAAAGGAAAGATTGTGATCGAGCTCGATCAGGCCAAAGCTCCAAAGAGCGTCTCTAACTTTTTGGGATATGTTGAGGCGGGCTTTTATAATGGTACTGTTTTCCACCGAGTGATTGATGGTTTCATGATTCAAGGTGGAGGCTTTGATGAGCAAATGGTTCAGAAGCCGACCAAAGAGCCTATTCAAAATGAAGCCTCCAATGGCTTGAGCAATAAGCCCATGACAATTGCTATGGCGCGAACTCAAGATCCAAACTCCGCAACAGCTCAATTCTTTATCAATCTTGTCGACAACGCTCGTCTCGACTACACGGGCCCTGGAAATCCAGGTTATGCAGTGTTCGGGAAAGTGATCGAGGGTGAAGATGTAGTTCGTGGCATTGGTAAGTCGAAAACGACCACCAAGGGATTCTACGCAGATGTCCCTGTTGAAACAGTGATCATTCAGTCAGTTGCTCTTCGAAAATAATCTTGAAAGCCCCAGGCGTCGTTAGGCGCCGGCGGGGCTGCTGATAAAAGCTTTGATTTGATCTTTGGAGGCAGCGCCGACCATCTGGTTCACTTCAGCGCCCTTCACAAAGAGTTTCAAGGTGGGGATGCTTCGGATTCCCAGCTTGTTCGGAATCTCAAAGTTGTCGTCGACATTCATTTTGACGATGCGGACCTTGTCGCCCATTTCAGTGGCGAGTTCCTCGATTACAGGCGCGATGGCCCGACAGGGAGGGCACCATGGCGCCCAAAAATCCACTAAAACTGGGACAGAGGCGTCCAAAACATCAGCTTTAAATGACCCGTCAGTAACTTCTCGAACATTGCCCATGCCTCATGATACAAACTTAATTTGGCATTGGTGTAAAGCGTGAGTGTAAGTCCTCTCCAGCTCGATTTCCAGATTTTGCCTCAGGGCAAGGGCCTGCTTTGGGCGTTATGGTCTATTCATACGGCTAAAGCCTCAGGGGTTTTGACGGTTGAGTGGGAGCGGTTTACCAAGCAGATTGTTTTTCGAATCGGAGAGCCCGTGGCGTCTCGATCTAATTGGCCACAAGAGGGCCTAGCCCAGTTTTTGATTCGTTCGGCTAAAGTTGATCAGCAAAAACTTCGGCAGGAATTGCTGGCCATGCAGGCCGATTCGCAAAAGCAAAGTTTGAGCGAGTGGCTTGTCCTGCGGCAAGTTTTCTCGCCATCGGACATGAACGAGATTTTGACTGAACACTTCCGAGAGCGTGTTTTTGGTTTAGTGGGCCTCAGTCACGGACGTCTTGTTTTTGGACCGGCGGCCCAGGGGAGTCCGTTTGAGGCTGAGCCCTCTCAGTTGCAGGGTCCTTTCCTCAAGCTTCTGTGGGATGCCGCAAAGACTCAATTGGATCAGGGCGTTTGTCGCGCCAAGCTGAGTCAGAGAATGACTCAGCGGATTCGATCCGTGGGGCCATTCCCGTTGCCTCTGCTCCCGAATGAGCTTCGGTTTTGGAATTCCCTTTCTCGTGAGCCACAGCTTGTCAGTACTGCAGATGATTTGGGCTTTAAACTCCTCACAGTTGCTTCCGAGTTTGAGCTTTTGGAAGTGGTCCAGGAGAGCTCCTTTCAACTTTTGGCTGAGCTGCAGCAGCTAGAAGAGAAAACTCGCAAGCAAAAGTATCATGAGATCTTGGAAGTAGATGCGAAACAGGTTGCGCCTGAAACCATCAAAAAGATCTACCTTGAGATGATCAAAAAATATCATCCGGATCGCCTCCCGGCAGGAGCTTCGGCTGAGGCGAGGGCTCTTGCAGAAAAGATCTTTGCCAGGGTCAATGAGGCTTATTCTATTTTGAGCCATCCGGCCAAACGCGCTGAGTATCTCGCCCAGATTCAACTGGATCAAATGGGCGGACGCGAAAAGGTTGAGAAGCAATTGCAGGCTGAGCAGATGATTGCCCAGGCGAAACTCACCCTCAAGGGTAAAAATTTTCGCAAGGCGCATGAACTGTTTGTTTCGATTGCTCAGTTATTGCCTGATGATGCTGAGGTGCGAGCTGATCAGATTTACTCGGAGATGATGGCGTTGATTGCCGAAAAGAAGAGCATCAAAGAACAGCTATCCCACTACATCCGCCAACTTGAAGAATGCGTTCAGTTGAAATCAGATTATTCGGGAGCTTTCTATTATCTCGGTTTGTCTTACAAGATGGATGGACGCTTGGAAAAAGCCGTAGGCGCCTTTGAGAAAGCCGCTCAGCTCGACGCACATCTTCATGAGGCCTCCTCGGAGGCTCGAATTCTTCGAATGAAAATTGATTCTGCAAAGAGAACTGGCAGAAAGGCTTAAACCATGTCTCTCCCTGTTTTGCTTGTTATTTATATTATCTCGACGATCAGTCTGTGGATTTATGTTCGTCAGCTGTCGATTTCTGCTCTGACGTGGGGGCGCAGAATGCTTCTCCTAGGTCTTTTTCTTCACGGTGCTTTTCTATTGAGTCACTTTGTTGCTCAGGGAAGATTTGTTCCTTCAAATCCGGAAGAGTCAACGATGTTGACAACGTTCATTACCGCGTTGGCCGCCTGGACGTTTTGTCTGCGCCGTCAAACAGTTTCGGTGACTGTCGTTTTGCTGCCGGTTGTTTTGGTTGTGTTTACATTCCTCAAGCTCTACGTGCCGGCAACGTCTTCAAGTGCTTGGCCAAGTCCGTGGCTGTGGATGCATGTTTTACTCATGATTGTGGGGGAAGCCGTTTTCTTTGTGGCGGCGGGACTCTCAATTGTTTTTCTCGCTGCCGAGTCACAGATTCGTCGCAAGAGTTTCTCTGGGTGGTTGTCTGGCATCAGTTCTCTGAGTGACTTTGATGCCCGCTTGAGCAATTGCTTGGGCCTCGGATTTGTCTTTTTATCTCTTGGAATGGTGATGGGATTTTTCTTCGCTAAATCATTTTGGTCGGCTGGTTGGTGGTCGGATCCTAAGGTTTTGTTCTGTGTTGTGACATGGGTTCTCTATGGAAGTCTGATTGTTGCTCGTCAGATCTTTCCAAGCGTCCGTGGGCGCCGATCGGCTTGGATTTCATTTCTTGGTTTTTTGGGTGTGCTCTTTTTGTCCTGGGGGGTTGAGTATCTCTTTGAGTCCCGCCATGTCAGCTATGAAATTGAGTCGGGAGCGAAGCCTTGAGGGGAACCTTTGTTGCTGTTGGTCTTGATTTTCGCGACACTCCACTGCAGTGGCGTGGTCTTGCTGCGCCAAAGCATGAGTCCTTTGCTCTGGAGATTTCGCCGGCTCATTATGAGCGCGTCTGGGTTTCAACATGCAATCGAGTGGAACTTTATGCCTTGGGGCCTGAGGATGAAACTCAGCTCATTGTGAAGCGATGGATTTCGTCCTGTCAGTTGCCGGAGGAGATGGAACATCGATTTCATGTCTATCGGGGTCCAGAAGCGATTCGTCATTTGTTTCGCGTTTCGGCGAGCCTAGAGTCGATGGTGGTGGGAGAGGCGCAGATTTTGGGGCAAGTGAAGCGCGCCTATGATCAAAGTATCGCACTCGGTTGGGCTGGCCCCACAATGCACAAAATTTTTCAGGCTGCCTTTCGCTCCGCAAAGCGTGTTCGTTCTCAAACTGAGTTGGGCAAATTGGCCGTTAGTATTCCCAGTTTAGGGGTGAAGGTCGCAGAGAAGGTGATCGGGGATCTGTCTGATCGGCGAGTTGGAATTCTTGGACTCGGTGAGATCGGTCGTGTTTCTGCGGAGCACTTTGCATCGGTTCAGCCAGCCCAGATTTCTCTGTACAATCGAACTCAGGAAACGGCTGAGCGATTGGCAAAAGATCTCGAGGCTCAGGGGGCAAGTTCCGTCGTTGTCTCGGATAATCGAAGCATTCTTGAATCCTGCGACGTGATTGTATGCGCTGCGGAGCGAGAAGTGCTGCCGCCCGAAGCGGTATCTATTCTTGAGGCGAGAGAGAGCGTCGCCTTTGTTTTGGACCTTGCCGTTCCTGCATGTTTGCCCCCTCTTTCGAATCAGGCCATTTATGTCTATCAAGTAGATGATCTGAAGAAGATGGCCGATCAGAACAATCAGTTGCGTATTCAGGAAATGAAACGTGCCGATCAGATATTGATAGAAGAAGTTGAGCGATCCATCCGTCAGCTTCAGAACCTGCAGTTAGATGCCACTCTTGCTCAGTTGGCTACCAAGCTCGAGGAGATGACCATCAAAGAATTGGATTATCTTCGGAAGAGTTTACCTCAGCTTTCTGAGGCTGAGTTTGAGCTAATTCGAGCGATGGCCAAGCGAATGGCTCAAAAATTCCTCCAAGAGCCTACGGTCGAGTTAAAGGCGCTCCTCAGCGCAGGGGAAGAGGAAGATAGTCTGTTGAGGTTTTTTAGAAGTATCTTTAGGATTTAAGTTCGATGAGTGGAAAAGTCTACGTCATTGGAACCCGGATGTCGCCCTTGGCGATGTGGCAAGCGCAGTTCGTGCAGTGGCTGCTCAAAGAACAGTGGCCCGAGGATGAATTCAGAATCCAAGGCATCAAGACCGCGGGTGACGACCTGAAAATTGACATTTCAAAAGAGGGCGGTAAGGGGCTCTATGTGAAGGAGCTTCAGCAAGCTCTGCTGCAAAAGAAAGTCGATTTTTGCGTTCACAGCATGAAAGACTTTCCCGTTTTGCCGGTCGATGGCTGTTCTCTTGCCGCCGTGGTGGAGAGAGGCGAAAGTCGAGACGTTTTTGTCAGTCGAAACAAGATCCCTCTCAGCCGGTTTAAGTCAGGAATGAAAGTGGGAACATCAAGCCTCAGAAGAAAGGCTTTGCTTGCGGCTCAGGGAATTGGGGTGGATATCGTTCCTGTGAGGGGCAATGTGGATAGCCGGATCAAAAAAGTTGAATCCGGTGAGTTTGATGGAATGATTTTGGCTGCTGCAGGTGTTTTGAGACTTGGGCTTGAGAGCCACATTACGGAGTACCTCGATAATAAAACCTTCATTCCCGCTCCAGGGCAGGGTGCGATTGCCGTTGAATGTCGGTCTGATGACGAGGAGCTACGGCTAAGACTCCGAAGAATTCATCATGATGAAAGCGGGCAGGCTTGCGCCGCCGAGCGGGCGTTCTTGAGAGGGATGGGAGCGAATTGTGCCTTGCCTCTTGGGGCATGGTGTGAAATCGAGCAGTTTCAAATGAGGCTCCACGCCTTTTTGGGGGACCTCACCGGCCAATTCGTCATGATCGATCGATCCGTCGCGCCGATCGGCTATTCGGAAAAGCTCGGCGAGGAATTGGCTTCACGATTTATGAATCAAGGAGCAGTACGATTAATTCAAAGAGTTTCAAAGCAAAGTATCTGATTCTTCTCTCAGATCACTCTGTAGCGGTTCCCAGGCTTCTCGCAGGGAATCGCTTGATTCATTGTCCCTCCTTTGAGGTGATTCCACTCAAGCTCAACAAGGTGCGCCGCTCGTTTGATTTCATGCTGATCACCTCAGCCAATACATTTCGTCATGCTCGACATTTTCCTCGCTCGAATCGAGTTGTATTGATCGGGAAACAAACCGCCGCATGCTGTCCACGATCTATTCGCTCTCCGGTTGTTCTTGGTGAATCTCATGCGACTGGAATCATAGATTTCTTTAGAAAACAAGATTGCCAAGGCCGTTCCTTGTTCTATCCGCGCTCGAAGCGGGGTGACTCGAGTCTGGTGCGCCAGCTGAGAAAGCTTCATCTGCGGGTGACGGTTCGACATGTCTACACTCTCCGTGAGCACCCACAGTTTCAACGACGAGTGGGGCGGGTTATGCAGCAAGATGGTCTTAAGGTTTTTCTCCTTTCATCGCCCTCGAGTTTTTTGTTTTTAAAGAGACGAGTGGGGATGGGGGGCTTGAGGCGATGGGACGTGCGCCTTGTCGCGATTGGCCCGACCACTCGGGCCCTTGTGAGGAAGTATGGGCTTCACTGCGCTGAAGCCCCTCAGCAGGATTTAAAGGCCTTGGTTCGTGCTGGAACCCGCTTGCGCTGAGGGCTGTTTCTGGCTAAAGACGCTGCCATGAAGGCCAAGACAAATGAAAAGAAAAAGTACGGGGCGCTTGCCATTGAATCCAATCAGCTTGAGCCGATTCCGTTTCACTTTGCTGAGCCCAAGACGCTGATTTATTTTACATGCCCTGAGGGAACATCGATTTGTCCTCGATCTGGCTTTCCTGATTTTTGGACTGCCCATATTTGGTACGTTCCCGATCAATTCATCGTGGAGCTCAAGACCTTGAAGCTTTATATCAACTCATTTCGTGATAAAGCTCACTACCACGAGGAGCTTCCTCATTTGATGCTGTCAGATCTTCGAAAGGCTCTGAAGCCCGCCTATGTCCGTATCGTCATGGACTACACTCGTCGAGGCAACGTTCAGACAGACGTCATTCTTGAGTATGCAGCCAAGGGCTACAGTGGACCTCGTGCTCCGGAGTGGAAGGTTCGCTACGATTTTCGATAGATATGGTTAAGATTGCGCTGCCAGTTTGGTAGTGGAACGTAATTGAGTGCTTTGTCTTGCAGTAGAGATCCCAAGTTCTCGCCGGATTTGAAGTGTTCGATAAACCCAAGATACGGATTGTCGATTTTCAACGGTATTAGCTTCGAGTTCCAGGGGCAGACCTCTTGGCAGATGTCGCATCCGGCGATCCAGTTTGTCCAGGAGGGGGTCGTCTTATCAAATGAGCCACGGTGTTCGAGAGTCCAATAAGAGATGCAACGACTAGCATCGAGCTCATACGGGGTCAGAGCTTGTGTCGGGCATGCATCAATACAGCGTGAACATTTTCCGCAGTGATCTTTGATAATTGTCGGAGCTTCAAAGTGCGACAATGGAATCGACGAGTAAATCTCCCCCAGAAAAATCATACTTCCCATCTTCGGATGGATCAGAAGAGTATTCTTGCCCTGCCATCCTATTCCTGCCTGTGTTGCCAAAACTTTTTCCAGTGCCGGTGCAGTATCAACAAGCGCTTTCATCTCACTTTCAGGGAAGTGTTTCCTTAGAAGCGTAATACTTTGCTCCAACTTGCTCTTCAAAACTTCATGATAATCAGGACCCCAAGAATAGTTTGATAACTTGATCTCGCCTTGTGCCCAGCCCGGAAAGTAATAAAGCCCAAAGCAAATAATCGATTGGACACTCGGGAGGTAGTTTGTCGGTGAGCAGCGCTCGTCTACTCGGCGAGCGAGATATTCCATTTGTGGGCCCTTTTTTTCTTTGAGCCATCGTCGAAAATAATCCGATCTTTCTGAGGATACCGTCGGAGGCGAGACGCCTACCAGGTCCCAACCTATCTGCTCTCTCAAAGTTCCAAGATCAAATAGCACGCTATCTCTTGAGAGATTTTAAATACTTTCTCAAGAAGTTTTGGTCTTCCTCGGATACGTGGAAGAGTTTGCAGCCCATACCTCGCGGTGTAAGGGGAGTTGCCTTCCAATGTTGCCACTTCACCTCCGCTCTGCCTGAAATCGAGCGATCTGGTGAGATTTTGAGAATGAACTTAAAATGGTCTCCCACAGACATCGGAGGGTCCATGCGAATGAACATTCCATGGGGGCTGATGTTGAATGTCTTTGTTCGAAACGGCAGGGGGTCGGTAGGGAGCGTGAGGAGAACCTCAATGTTTCTTTCAATTCGATCGGTCGACACGGGCTCACCGCGCATGACCCGTCTCCAATATTTGATACGACCAGAGAAGAAATGTCTCAAGTCATAGGCTCTAAAAAACCAGATGAATCCAATGAACAAAAGAATGGCGATCCCAATGGCGGCAGCGCCAAGAGGATTGGGTGTTTCAAATCCTTCACGAATTGAATTGAAAGCAATCTCAAGAGAGCTCACCACTCTATTGTGGCACAAGAGTTACAATAGATTCAATGTGATGAGTCTGGGGGAACATATCTGCGGTGGTCCAACGGGTAATCTTGTAAGATTGTTTTTTGCAGAGGTGCGTTAAGTCCGTAATCAAACTTTCGAGACTGCAAGAAACATAAACAATCATCGGGGGTCGGAATCGACCGATGATGCGACAAGCATCGAGTGCCCCAGCCCTTGGAGGATCCAGAAGAACAAAATCAAAGATACGTCGTTCCTTTTCGAGGTCGGTCAAAACACTGGCCGTTTCTCCGAGTCGCCACTCGACACTCGCGGTGTTCTTCCGTGCCCAAGATAAAGAGGGCTCGTAGGATTCAACGCCGATCACACTTTCAAAACACCGAGCCATCGGAACAGTGAAATTTCCAATACCGCAATAAAGATCGAGGCCGACTCGGCGAGAGCCGAGAGATTGGATGTCTTCTTTGATCCGAAACCAGATTTTTTCGTTCACGTCTGGATTGGCTTGAGTGAAGCAGCTGGCATCAAACCCAATGCGACAGCCATCGAGTTCATAGTGGGACTCTCGCTCAACCAGTTTTCCATTTCGAAATGATTGATTCCAGTCCTTCTGATCGGCAACGGAGGTCACTTGTTCTTGCAGTGCCTCAAAAAAGCCCTTTGCAAGAATGGGACATTCCTTGAGCTGGAGAAGGCGATGGGAATGTGGTCTGAAAAAATGGAGCTGATGGTCTTTAACCTGGAGCCTCACTCGATGCCGATACCCAAACTCAGATTCTGAGCCGATCTCATCAAAGCTTATGCGGTTTAAAAATGGTTCGAGAGGAGAGCGCCTAATCCAATGTTTAGTTTGGCGGACTTTCCAAGCCATCTGTTCAGAGTAAGAAATGTGCTGAAAGTCGCAGCCCCCACACTCTGAGTAATGCTGGCACTCAGGCGCACGTCGGAGTGGGGATGGGTCAATGACCTCTAAAAGCTCCCCACGAAATCGACCCTTTTTCTCCTCAACTATTTTTGTTTTTACTTTATCTTTGACAGTCGTTTTGGGGATGAAAATATCCCAACCCTGATCAGAGGCTATGCCTTCGCCAAAACTGCCCATTCCCTGCACCTCGACAATACGCTCCTCGCCGATAGTGGGCTTGACGCCGCGAGTTGTTTTGCTGTGCTGCTTCATCGATCGTGATGATGAATGAGCGAGTTGGGGCTCAGAGTCAACTCCTTTGTCGGGCGTTTGCGTGTTACACTGTCTCTAGAGAAAGACCATGGAAAGGTTAGATAAAATAGCCTCACGGAAGCAGGTTCTTGTCGTTGAGCTCTTGAGAGTGTCAACTCTATTGCGCAAGTCCATTGAAACTGACGATATGGAAATGGCGGAGCGCTGCATGGATGATCGTTATCGATTTTTTCAGGAGCTCGAGGAGATTGATCGTCAAATAGGCAATCAACCAACTTCCAAAGATGCTGAGATTTTAGCAATGCTCAAGAAGCTCAAAACAATGGATGAGGAGCTTCTTAGTTTGGGCATGAAAGGCAGAGAGATGATCTTCAAAGAAGTGATTCATCTCTCTCAAATGCGCGCTGATCTGCTTCAGGAGGCACTGATCGAGCCGAAGGGTCAAAGTTTGAATACGAGGGGTTGATTTTTTACGGAGGAAAAATGGAAACACCGCTGAAAAGTGTAATGGTCGATGGTCAGGAAATGCATTTTGAGAGTGCAATGACTTTTGGTTCCGTCTCTGAGTCATTGAGGGTCAAAGTCGCACCAAAACGAGTTCTCACTGAGATTCTGGTTGATGGAAAGCCTGTGGATCTTGCTGAGGAGGAAGTGCTTCGAGCGAAGAGCTTGCAGGACATTGGCTCGGTCGCACTGAAGACTCGCGATGTTGTTGAGCTTTTCCAAGAGTCTCTTGAACTAGCGCCTCGAATTTGCGATGCGCTCAGTATGGACTGCGCCGACATTGAGTCATTTTTTCAAGCGGGTGATATGCGAACCGCACAAGAACGTGTGAGTGAAATGACTGCTTTGCTTGAGTGGCTCCTGCAACTTGTGGCTGGAATGCAGAATTTGGGTGGTTTGAAGCTCAGCGAAATGAACTATGGTGGAAGCCCCGTGTCTGAGTCCATGAATCACATGGAAGGTCTCCTTGCCAAAATGCATGTTCAGATGACTGCCAAGGACTGGGTCGCTTTCCGAGCGACGCTTCAGGGGGAGTTTGCTGCTGGGGTATCTCAGTGGAGACGACTCTTTAGTGATGCCGCTGCTCATTGGAAGCCAAGAGGCGTCTAAGTCATTCGCCTCGTAGTTTCCGAGTCATAAGCTGTTTGATCGCAGCCTCAGCCGAGGTTTTCTTGTGTAAAACTTTATAGATCTGCTCACAGATAGGCAGGTCTACGCCTTTCTTTTGAGCGAGGCGATGAACTTGCTCAACCGTGTACAGACCCTCTGCGGGGCCCTGTAGAGAGGGGAGAATCTCCTCTGCGGTAAGCCCTTGGGCCAGTTTCAAGCCAAACTGGCGATTACGGCTTGAATCTCCTGTGGCAGTGAGAACAAGATCGCCAAGACCGGCCAAGCCATAAACCGTATCTACTTTGCCCCCGAGCATTTTGACGACAGCTTTCATTTCAGAAAGTCCGCGAGTCAAAAGTGCCGCTCGGGAATTCGACCCGAGACCAAGCCCGTCTGATACGCCAGCGGCGATGGCGAGCACATTCTTCAGGGCACCACAGACTTCAACCCCTATGGGGTCTGAGCTTGTGTAACAACGAACCCGTTGGCTTGAAAAAGTCTCGGCGACAAAAGCGGCAAAGCGTTTGTTTTTTCCCGCAACGACACAAGCCGTTGGCTTGAGCGCCGCCACCTCATGAGCGAATGTGGGGCCGGACAGTGTGGCCGATGGATACTTCAAAATCCGTTTGGCAATCATCGAAAAGGTCTTGAGAGTTTCGCGATCGATTCCCTTTGAGGCGTTGACGACGCCCGAGAGCTCATAGTTCTGTAGACGGTAGAGAATCCGTGAGATTTCCTTGAAGGGAGTTGCAATCAGCACAAATGGTTGGCCGTCGAGACAACGGTCCCAATCAGCCTCGTTACTTTGCTCTCCGAGTTGCTCTACCCGAATGCCCTTTTCGGTGAGAATAGACGCCAGGGCGGAGCCCCAATACCCAGGACCGATCAAAACCCAATGACGCGCCTTTTTCATTCTTTCTGCATAGCCTGTTTGTTCCCAACTGTCAGCGATTAGCTCAGCAGAAAGTCATGACATAATAGAAGAATGGAAGATCAATCGGCAAAGAGGGGCAGGCCTTATGTGGGCGTGCGCTTTGAGTGTTGTGGCTTGTACAGTCGAATCTACAGAGAGCCCGAGGTGTCTGAGTATCGCGGACGATGCCCCAAGTGCTACCGCGAGATTTCGGTTCGCGTTGATCCGCATAAAGGCAAACCATCAAAGTTTTTGATTGCGTATTGATCAGGGGGTTTTTTGAAGTCGACTTCTCATTTGCTGGACCAAGCCCATTCGCTCCTCGAAAAGGCCTGCGTCGATAAGGCCATTGATCTTTTGGAGGAGAGGCTTTTAGAGAGCGAGGCTTCGAGCGATATCTCCGAGTTAGCCCCGGTGCTTGCCGGACTCTACTGGATGGAATCGGTTCGTAAGAACGAATCCAAGGCTGCTCGATACGCGGGCCTTGCCGCTGAAGCCATGATGAGACAAAGCCGGATCGCTCCAGTTTTGGGGTTGATTCAGTTTTTGAGATCCTTACCGCATTCTGAGGGCGAAGCTCTTCGACTTCAGCGAATGGTGGCCAATTCGTTTTCTGCGCCTCTCAAAAAAAAGGTCTCTGTTGATGACAACGCAGCCTTGCCAACACCTTTTCAAGAAATGTCAGCGTTTGTCTCTCTCACCAATGGAGAGGCCGACTTCTCTCGAGAGCAGTGGGCCTGGAAGCCTCAAAGACAGTTTCCTTTGTTTTCATGGCTCAAATCAGATCAGGTTTTTGAGTTCATTCAACAGCTGAAAATCCGTCGATTGAGCCCGGGGGAGTCTCTGTTTCAGGTCGGTAGCTTTCCGGAATCATTTTTTGCGATTTCGGAGGGTGAGGTTGTTATGCAAGGAGCGGATGGTTCGACTCGACAGGCCAAAGAGGGAGAGTTTCTCGGGGAGCTGACATTTTTCTCTGGAGTAAGTCGACGTTCCTCAGCCAGTGCCGGAGCGACGGGTGCTGTCTTGATTGAGTTTACTCGATCGGCAGTTCATGAGGTTTTTACTCGAGATCCTCGCATTCAAAAAAAGGTGGCTGACTTCTTCCAATACCGTCTGTTTATGAGCGCGGCGTCTCGGCATCCCCTGTTTGTTCAAATGAGCCCTCTGGATTTGGATGACGTTTGGAATGAGCTCATGACTCTAAGGGCTCAGCCGGAGTCCGTTTTGGTGGAAGCTTCTAGCAGCCATGTTCGAGAGCGATTCTTTATGATTTTGCGCGGGAGTTTACAGGGAATGAAGGGTGGCGCTTCGACCAACTTGGTTTGGGGCCCAGGATCTCTTTGTGGCTTTACGACGGGGCTTGATCAGATCGTGGCTCGAGAGCATTCGCTTCTTTTGGAGTTCAATCGCGAAGCTCTGCAGCCAAAGCTTTGGAAGTATTCCGCTCTGGCTCGGGCATTCACTCCAGGGGATGGATTTGATTTTAAGCTTGTCTCCAATTTCTGGCCCTTTATTGATTGATTTGACAATCAAACAGCAGGCTTGCAAAACAGGGGAATGTCAGTCGATCTTTTGCAACTCGGTGGAAAGAAATTTTTGGTCATGGGTTTGGCGAACGAGCGAAGTATCGCTTACGGTATTGCGAAGGCCTTGTCTCAGTCTAATGCCCGACTTGGCTTTACTTATATCGATCTCGTGGAGAAGCGGGTCAGGCCTATTGCGGAGGAATTGAAGTCAGATTTTGTTGTCCCCTGTGATGTCGGCTCGGATGATCAGATTGCCGCCTTGAAAACATTTATTGATGAGCATTGGGATGGCGAGTTGCACGGATTGATCCACTCCATTGCGTATGCCGATCGAGCAGATCTTGAACGAGAGTTCGTTTTCACATCTCGAGCTGGCTTTCTCAAAGCCTGCGAGATTTCGGCGTGGTCTTTGGTGGGGGCAACTGCGGCTCTCCTGCCGGCTCTTGAAAAGGGGAAAGGTTCCGTTTTGACCCTTTCCTATTACGGAGCAGAGAAGGTGGTTCAAAATTACAATGTCATGGGGGTTGCGAAGGCAGCACTCGAGGCGTCTGTTCGTTATCTTGCTTCCGATTGTGGTCCCCGAGGTATTCGTGTGAATGCCATTTCAGCGGGACCCATTCGAACGCTTGCGGCAAGTGGTGTGAAAGACTTCCGATCGATTCTAACAAAGATTGAGGAACGAGCGCCTATGCGTCGAAATGTTACGATCGAGGATGTCGGCGCAACGGCAGCTTTCTTGCTGTCGCCTGCGTCCGCGGGAGTGACTGGCGAAGTCCTCTATGTGGACTCCGGTTTTCACACTCTCGGTCTTTAAGTGCTGATCCGTGTTCGTTGAATAACAGCAATGAACATGCCTTGGCATCCATGAACATCTGGAGACAGAAACAGAAATGGATCTGCTTCGGTCATTGAGGCCAGGGTCTTCGCGTCCCATTTGAAGTGGAAGAAGTTTTCCATATAGGGAATTGTAAAATCCTGCAGATACTGACTCATCGGGACCAAGCGGAATGAGTTGTGAGAGGTTCGAAGGAAGTGTTCAATTTGTCCTTCGTTTTCCGATTTGTTCATCGTTGTTGTCGCGTAAATCAAATACCCGCCGAGTTTTAGCTTTCGGGCGCCTTCTCTCAAAAGAGCGGCTTGGAGTTTGTGAATACGACCCAACTCATCTTTGTTAAAGCGCACCTTCAGATCTGGCTTGTGGCCTATCTGACCCAAAGAGGAGCTTGGAGCTTCAACGATGACAACATCCAAGCTTTTGACCTCGGAGATTTGCGCGTCAGTCAAAATGCGGTAGCTATCCACACCGGCCTTTTGGGCACGGTCTTTAAAATTTTTGAGCTTCTTTCCGTCGGCATCGTAGATGAACAAAGAGCCTTTGTTGCGCATCATGGATCCGATTGACAGGGCGTGAGAGCCGTCACCGGCCACCATGTCCAGGACTCGATGTCCGGGGCGAGCGTTAGACAGCAATGAAATCAGCTGAGAGCCTTCGTCCTGAAAATCAATCAGTCCACGTTCAAAAACGGGATGTTGAAGGGTTTCCTCAGGTTTGCCCACTTCAAAGGCCCAGGGGCTAATCGCGGACTTTCTGATTTTCAAATCCTTAGCGGCCAATGATTCCCCAAAGCCTCGGATATCGGCCTTCAAGAAGTTGAGGCGTACGCAGGTCTTTGGCTTCATCGAAAAAATGCTGCCAATCTTGTGGATTCGGTCTTTTGTGAACCTCTCAGCAAGCTGCTCCTCAATAGCAGGGGAGAGGCTTTCTTTGCGCATGACCGCCTGAACCTTTTCCATGATATTCACGAAGGCTTGTGGCTTTTCCTTTTCAGGAACCTTCCAATCTTCCAAGCACTTCAAAATGCCGCTCTCCAGGCTTTCGTTTTTGGGCTTCCAAGCCTTCATAAAAGGCTCTAAGGGGTTTTGAAGAATCTTTTTGAGATTCTGCCCCATTTCTTCCTTTTTGGGCTTTTCCTTCAAAAGCTTGAGCTTAGGATTGGCTTTAGCAGGCTTTTCGGCCTTTTTGACCTTAGCAGCCGGCTTCGCCTTGGCAGCCTTTTTGGCTTTGATTTTTGACGTTTTAGCCGATGATTTTGCAGCGCGTGCTTGCTTCATGGATTCGCCTAACTTATGAAGTCTAAACACTTGAATCAAGAGAGATTTTGGAAAAAGCCATGCCGAATCGCCTTTTAGACGCCCCATCGCCCTATCTTCAGCAGCATGCTCAAAACCCCGTGGATTGGTATCCGTGGGGATCGGAGGCCCTTGAGCGTGCCAAGGCGGAGCACAAGCCGATTTTTTTGAGCATCGGCTACTCGAGCTGCCA
>CAZZLQ010000037.1:0-25501 GCA_964655245.1 uncultured Bacteriovoracaceae bacterium
ATCGGATTGAGGATGAGTTTTGTCCTGAAGAGAAAAAGAAAATCAAAAAGGTACCTTATTTTGAGGTGGTGAATTTGCCCAAGCTCAAAAAGGGAAAGTATGAGTTGTGGCACACTCAAATGATTGAGCGACCCGCTGCTATTTTGGAGATCGAAGAAGCTCAGAACAAAGCAAGCACGGATAACGTCGTGTATGCGCTCGTGGACTCAGCAGTGGTAGAGCCTGATCAAGCTGCTGAGAGCTCTTATAATATTACTCTTTACGGTGAATTCATCGATAGCTGTCATGAGATTGATATTGAGAACTCGATGGCTCAGCCTGCCGGAGATCAGGTGGTTGTCATTCTGCCCAAGATTAAAACTCTCAAGCGAGATGATTGCCATCCTGAGAAGCGCCGATTCTCCAGGACTCTTCCCATCAAGGATCCTTCAAAAATTTTAAAGGTGGGAAGCCGAACGCTGTTTCACATTCGTCTAATGAACGGAAAGTCTTTCAATATCATTCAGACTTTGACACGCTAGAGGTGTGATGGAATTGGTTCTCTCGGGTTGGGCTCTTGCTGCCGCTCTCATGGTGGCCATGTGGCTTTATCAATGGAAAGCGGTCAATGCGAGTCATGTGGATGTGGCGTGGGCCTATGGTGTTGGTCTGCTGGCTTTGCTCTATACATTCTATCTTCAAGCTTTTACGGATGCTCAGCTGCTTGTCCTCGCCTGTGCTCTGGTTTGGAGTTTACGGCTAGGGACTTTTTTGTGGCTTCGAATGCGCGGCAAGCCCGAGGATTCTCGATACAAGGACTTACGCACCCGATGGAGTCAGACGAAGTTTTTTGTCTTCTACCAGTTTCAGGCCCTTGCAATTGTTTTCTTTTCCGTGCCCATTTTGATCTCGCTTCAGTACGTCAGTGATTTGGCTCTTGAGTCTTTGAACTGTGTTTTGGGGGCTTCGATCGCCGCTATCTCTCTTTGGGGAGAGGGGATTGCCGATCGGCAGCTGTCGCGGTTCAAAAAAAATCCATCTCATGGTGGAAAAACCTGTCGGGCAGGGTTGTGGAAGTATTCTCGTCATCCCAATTATTTTTTTGAATGGGTTTTTTGGTTTGCCTTTGTGGCCTTTGGCTGGGGCAGTCAGCAGTGGATACTCACGTTGTTGGGTCCAGTGGTCATGTTGATTTTGCTCTTTGGTGTTACCGGCATTCCACCCTCGGAAGCGAGAGCTCTCGAGAGTCGAGGTGAGGACTATCGAGACTATCAATCAAAAACGTCGGCTTTCATTCCATGGTTTCCTAAGTCCTAGTTCTTGAAGTAGAACGATTTGGCATGGAGATGATTGATCTTGCTGAGCGTGGCTTGATTCCTGATTTTTTGATCCGAAAGGGAATTCGAAATCTTTTGAATCTTCGACTTCAAAGTGAATGGAAGGGGTCGGAGGAGGAGACTCAATTTCAGTTGCAGTCGTTCTTTCGGAAGCTTTTCGAGGCCCCTATTGCTCTTCGAACAACAGATTCAAAAGAGCAGCATTATGAAGTGCCCACTGAGTTTTTTCTTCAAACACTGGGACCTCGTTTGAAGTATTCATCCTGTTATTACGACGATGGTGTTCGTGGTCTTGCTCAAGCTGAAGAGCGGATGCTTTCTTTGACCTGCGAGCGTGCCGATCTGAAAGATGGAATGAAGATTCTTGAGCTTGGGTGTGGTTGGGGCTCCTTGAGCCTCTGGATGGCGGAAAAGTATCCGTCTGCGAACATCA
This sequence comes from uncultured Bacteriovoracaceae bacterium, assembly GCA_964655245.1. Taxonomy (GTDB): domain Bacteria; phylum Bdellovibrionota; class UBA2394; order UBA2394; family UBA2394; genus JBEIHI01. The sequence goes on from CAZZLQ010000037.1 coordinate 1,750, forward strand.
CGGCTGTTTCACACTCTAAAACTCAAAAGGCCTTGATTGATGACCGAGCTCGGGCTCGAGGTCTCAAAAATCTCACGGTCATTACCCAAGACATGAATGACTTTTCGACAAATGAGCAGTTCGATCGGGTGGTCTCCGTTGAAATGTTTGAGCATATGCGTAACTGGCCAGAGCTGTTTCGTCGGATTTCCACTTGGCTAAAATCCGATGGACGTTTCTTCATGCACGTGTTTTGTCACAAACGTCTTGCTTACTTTTTCGAGGACCAAGGATCTGATAACTGGATGGGGCGGTATTTCTTTTCCGGAGGCTTGATGCCATCTCGCGATATGCCATTTCAGTTTTCACAACATCTGGGAGTTCGAGATCATTGGGTCGTTGATGGCCGGCACTACGCGCAGACCTCGGAAGACTGGCTAAAGATGATGGATCTCAACCGTGATGCGATTATGCGTTCTTTCTCACAGCATTATGGTCCTGAAGCAGCGAGATGGGTGCAGCGATGGAGAATGTTCTTTATGGCTTGTGCTGAGCTCTTTGATTTCAATGACGGTCAGGAGTGGTTCGTCGCCCACTACCTTTTAGCGCCTCATCATCAATAGCTAGCGCACTCGAATCAGTGAGAGGCGATCCTTAGATTGTCCCTCTGTCGCACGAATCAAGAGACCTCGGCCATCTAAGGGGTACAGACTAAAAAGAGCGTCTTTAGCACTAGGAGCAATGAGCTTCAGATCAAATTCCAGTTTGCCGTCGAATGATTTGAGGATGTACGCCCGTTCCCCTCGCTGCGCGACGATTCGATGATCATCAAAGGCTTGGATAGAGATTTGATGTTTGACAGTCGAGGATTCCGGAATCTCAAAGGTCCAAACTTGCTGGCCAGTGAGCGCATCAACTCCAATGACATGATCCCCCAAAACATAGACGAGCATGGATGCTTGAGTGATCAGCTGGTGATTTTGCCATGTCAGACTCGACAGTGGCTTTTCCCACATGAGCTCACCCAGATTGCGATCAAGAGCAATGAGGCGTTTGGACGACATCCCATCGTCTTTGATCGTGGGGACGTAGGTCACAGCGAAAACTTGCTTGTTGTTGCTCGCAAACTGATAATCTGTCTTTTCCATTCCATGGTTGAGTTCAAAGCTCCACTCTCGAATAAAAGTGGCCTCAGGATAGTTGAAGCGAAAGGCCTCGAGTTTGGCGTTTTTATTTTTGGCGCCTGGGAATGACGTCATCAATTGATCTCGATCTGCAAACAAATGAGGCTCGACACCGCCCGAATGATGAGCGCCAATAAAACCTGCCAGTGCTTTCTCTTTCCAGGCTCCACCCTTTCGATTGAGAAAGCGGATTCCCTCTTCAAAAACGATCACAAACCAGTCATCAAGCAAATGAAACGAACGATCTGTTGCTGCTTGCTCCAAAAGTTCGTTCATCATTTTTTGATGGCTTCCGCCCATATTGTTTCGATGCGGAAAGGTAAGGCCCATGACGATATCATGAGCGATGGGTCGTTGAATGAAGGGGACCTGATAGGAGGCGATGAAATCACCCGAATCAGCACTAAGTTCTACTATTTTTTTGATACCAATCAGATAAATGCGATTGCCATCTCGAATGAGGATCGGGGCTTGAGTGGGCAAGAAATATTCAGATACCCGAAAGTCCCAGCGAACTCGACCGTCTTGAACGTTCAAGCCTTTCACAAAGGCTCCATCATAAGTGACGATGATTTTTGACCCGGCCACTACTTTGAGATCCGAAATGCGATCAGTGGTTTGCCATAGTAAATCGCCGTCTAATCCAGAAATGACTTCTGAGCAGCGGTTCGTTGACGCCGAGACGTAAGAAGTGGGGGCAACTATGGCCGAAAGGACAAAACAGAGGCTCCAAAACCGCATCCCGGACCTCTACCAGCGAGGAGGTCTCGTTGCAAGTTAGCGCAACGCTCTTAAAATCAGGTTTTTAGCCACCCTAGAGCCCAAAATCCCGCAAATCCCAGCAATTGCTGCGGCTGTGGCCAGAGTCATTAACCACGATAACTTCACCTCGAATTCGAAGAAGCCCCAAACAAGAACCGAGACGCCAAGGGCGGAGAATGCAAAGCCCACAAATCCTCCCATCAGCCCCAGAAACAAATACTCATAGAAAAAGACCTTCGAAACCGTCCGGCGCCTTCCTCCTAAAGCCAGCATCACAGAGGCTTCGTAGCGACGATTCCAAAGGCTAAAGAGAAGAAGCCCCAAAAACGTTAAGGTCACCAGACTCAGCGAGAGAAGGCTCGCCATCTGAAGACTAAATGCCATGTTCTGAATAATCCCCAGAACTCGATCGAGAGTGCGACGGATATCAAGAACAGAAACGGTGGGGAACTCATTGAGCGTCTTCAGGAGCAAGTCCTGAGCTTGAGATGAATCCTGAGTATAGACGGATGCGATAAGAGTTTTGGGCGCATCCTCCAAATGCCCAGGTTCAAACTGAATGAAAAACGCGGGATGAAACTTCAGCCAATCCACCTCGCGGATGCTTGTTGCTTGACCCTCAATAGACACTCCCAAAATATCAAACTCAAGTCGGTCTCCGATTTTGAGATTGGATCTTTCGGCAAACTCTTTCTCAAGAGATAGGGCGGCAACTCCAGGGGTGGGGTCTATTTTTTGAATGACCTTTTCTGAGCTTAAGAGTTTTTCACGATAACTCAATCGAACAGGAAACTTCCTCACTCTTCCATCTGAAGGGGGTTCTCCATTCACTCGTATCAAGCGAGCAGGTATCATTGGAGAGACATAACGAGCTTCAGCCCCCTCCTTGCTCACAAACGTGGAGAGGGTTTCAACCTCTTCCTCGGGGATATTGAAAACGAACAGAGCTGGAAGGTCCGACGCCTTCGTTACTTTGAGTTGATTTTCGAGGGAGCTTTCGATGTGCGGAATAATCTGAATGAAAAATGAGACAAAGGATATCGCAATGAAGGAGAGCGTCACAGAGAGGCGAGACTTTGAGAGATTGATCAGCGCGATGTGAAGCGCTCCCTGTTTTGTGCGCCCCAAAAGGGACTTAATCAAAATCCATTTTAGCGCGAGGCTTCCCAAGATCAAAAACGCTAACAGAGCCAAGATTCCAACGCTTAACTTCAAGCTCTGTGTCAGCCAAAGAGTCAAAGCAAAAACGCACCCAAGGATGGGGAGAACCCCTTGCCACGAGAGATCGGTCGGACCATGTTCCTCGCCCGAGCTTGAAGCAAAGAGCTGGGCAATTCTAGCCTTTGTGATCTCTCGATAGGCGGGCAGCACAAAAAGAATGCTGAGAATGAGTGCCCCACCAAATGCTATTGCGAGATCAAAGGCTGTGAGGAACCAGGCAAAGTTTCCTAGTCCCTGATCTCGAATCCAGGATTCGCCCTGAGACGTGACAAAAGGGAGAATAGCGGTGGCAAATCCAAAAGCGATGCCGGCCAGGCATGCCACTTGAATACAAAAATAGAAGATGAGCTGAGAGTTTCTGACTCCAAACATTTTCAACGTGGCCATTTGAGCGAGTCTTCGCCGCAGGAATCCCTGAAACAAAGTAAAAGAGACAAACAAAGACATCAAAACCACGCTGAGGCTCAAAAGATAGATCGTCTTCTCGAAGACTCCAAAGAAACGTTTGAGAATATCGAGGCTGTCTTCGGGAGTTGAAATAAAAAATTCATCCTGAATCTTCTCCCTAAGGATGGTGAGTTGCTCAGCCGTTAGAGCATTGGGGAGCAAATAAAATGTACGATAGAAAATCTGTGATCCTGAAGAGATCAATCCCGTCTCTTGCGAAAATTTTTGGTGGATATAAACGCGGGGAGTGAAAGCAAAAATTCTGGCTGTTGCCCCTGGATCATCCCGCACGACTGATTCAATACGGAAGGTTTTTCGACCAATCAAAATGCTATCGCCCAACTGGAGTTTGAGCTGAGCGAGGACCTCCGGATAGACATAGGCTACGGGTCCTTCCTCTAAGGAAGGACCTTCAGGTTCTCGGTCAATCGAGCCGGTGAGCGGGTAACTCGAATCAATAGCCCTAATCTCGCAAAGAAGTGCTCCCCCTTGACTTGAAATCATTGAGCGGAAGTCCGTGGTTGAAGCAGTTGCTGTCGGTTTGAGAGTTTCAATAAGTTGATTCTTCAGCTGATCATTCATGGGCTGGAGACTTGAAAGAGAAAGATCGGCCGAGAGGGTTGAGCGAGCCTGCTCGTAGACAAATCGCTGGATTGAAGACTTAAAGCTCAAGCTCACCAGGGCTGAGAAAAAAGCCAATGAAAGAAAGAAAATCATCCAAATGATCTTCTTTCGATGAAACCAAAGATCTTTGAGTGCTAACCTGCTGAGGTTGAGAATCATAACTCATCCACGCGCTGCAGCTGTCCGTGATTCATCCGATAGATGGTCTGACATTTCCTGGCCAGATCGACATCATGAGTGGCAATCACTAAGGCGGTGCTCCGTCGTTGCGGTAGCTCAAAGAGCAAGTTTGAAATGCTGATCGCCGTTTCATCGTCTAAACTCGCGGTGGGCTCATCAGCGAGAAGAACCATGGGATTCAACACGAGTGCTCGCGCAATAGCGACTCGCTGACATTCTCCCCGGCTCAATTGGTGGGGGTAGTGATGCGACCGATGAGAGAGTCCGACAGCCTCCAACAGGCTCCTGGCGAATTGACTGTTGGCGTCTGCTTGAGCCGTGAGCTCTAGCGGAAGCTTGATGTTTTCGAACGCTGTCAAATGCGGCAAGAGATGAAACTGCTGGAAAATGAGGCCGATCTTCTTTGATCGAACTTGTGCTGATTCTTCATCGGAGAGCTGCGTCCACTCAAAACCGTCGATCGTAATCTTGCCCTGCGAAGGATTGTCTAAACCCGCGAGAAGCGACAGCAGGGTTGATTTGCCAGATCCCGAGCGACCGACAATGGCAATGCTTTCTCCCGGCTTCACCGCGAGAGAAACCCCTTTCAGGATCTCAAGAGGGACTGGAGAGCTTGGAAATTTTTTGAAAACTGAATCAGCGACTAAGATCATAAAAGAGGCCTCAAATGCTTGTAGACGGTTTGGGAAACAATCAAATGACCCTTTTCGTTGGGGTGAATGCCATCTGGAAGATTCAAATCCTTCTGTCCGCCAACTCCCTCAAGAATAAATGGGATGAGCGGGATCTTTTCCTCTCGAGCAAGCTCTGGAAAAATCCTCTCAAATGCGTTGGCATAAGGCGTTCCATAGTTCTGAAAAATCCTCATTCCAGCGAGCAAGACTTGAACCTGATTTTGCTTCGCAAGTTGGATCGTCTTTCTTAAGTTTTCTTTGATGACGGGTGGAGGTGTTCCTTTGAGGGCGTCATTTCCACCGAGCTGCAGAATGACAATCTGAGGCTTGGATTTGAGTTGCCACTTGAGCCGACCCGGGCCGCTAGAGCTCAGGCTACCGCTGATCGATCCGTTCACGATCTGTACGTTCAACTTTTGGGATTGGAGCTCTTTTTCGACAAGCGCAGGATAGGCCAAAACCGTTTCCACGCCGTAGCCGTCTGAAATCGAGTCACCTAGAATGAGAACTTTCTTTGGGCTGCTTAAGGCCAGCAAGAAGAGAAAAAGAGCGGTCATGCCGGAATCATAAACAGTCGGGGTGGTCTATCTCAAGCGAACTCTCGAAGTTGGAGCGGTCTTGGACTTTCGAGCCTCTGGCGCCATTTGTTGTGCACCCTCAATAGTCTTTCGAAGCGGAGCTGGCAAATCATTGAGATTGACAGGCTCTTCCATCAACCCATTTTGCATAGAGATTATGGTGTGCTGAGTGCCTTGCTGGGTATCGTGTGAAAGCTGAATCTTGATCGAAGGGCTAATACTTGCTGATGATGGTTTGAGAGCAGAGAGCGATTCTTTGATCTCTTCATTGGTAAGAACAGAAAGATTGAGCGCCACCAAAATCCCGACTGCCAACCATGCGACGGATTGCTTGCGGAAGAACTTTGCTCGCTGATTTCGGATATCTCTACGATTCGAGATTCTTTCAAAGACTCCCTCTCTCTTTTCAGGACGGGCAAGAAGTCCCTCATCTGCGGCAACCTTCTTCACGATGCTTTCAAGTCTGCGGCGAGATTCCAGGTCGGTATTTTCGATTTGAAGGCCAATACCATCTGTGCCATGTCGAACAACGCGTGCGCTCAAGAAACACTCTAAATTCTGGCTCGAGTCATTACTGGGAATCTCGAGGCGTATCTGAATGAGTGTGTTGAGTGTCGGACGATCAGAGGTTCTGACAAAGAGACCGCCCGTTGAAACGTCTCGAATATAAAACTTCGCAAATGCATTTTGGGTCGGAAATGAAACGGAGATTGCAGAGTCTTTGAGCTCGTGGCGAAAGTGTTGGCGCCTCTCGGCTCCAGCGCTGGGTAGGGGCATTACATTCGTCACAGCTGATGCCGCTTGATCCCAAGGAGAAGTAGAAGAAGTGGGAGAGGGAGTTTCCTTTTTTATTGTTAAGTCCTTCACTTCAATCTCTCACTTACTGGCTGGCCATTCTAAATGTTTTAAACTTTTTGATACTTCCGTAAGCCTGAGGCGCGTCGGAAACGGGAAACGCCGGAGGGTTGATGGTGTTCATCAGCCGCTGATCATAATAGTAACGGCTGGAGTATCCTCTAAATCCAGAAGACAGCAGCCCGGTTGTCTGGTCCTTGAATTCCGAGATGCCCCCGAAAAACTTGATGTTTCCCTTGTTAGGCGCGGTCGAGTAGTTCAAAACGCCAAAGCCACAGCCGCGACGCGATTCCGTGTTTGATCCGCAGCCCATACCGGTTGCTGAGTTAAGTGCAGCAGAATTTCCAGCGTAGATTGCCGCATGAAGATTGATGTTGTCGGGCGCACTCGTTGCAGCATTGTAGGGTGCACTGGTGTAAATGTAGACATTTCTCTGAGTCGACATGATTCCCAAAATTGTTTGCGAATCGGGAGAGATTCGAGCTGAAATGTTTGGGTTCGTCGGACTGATGGACGATCCAGTGACGGGCCCATAGGGATTAGCGACTGCTTGAGTTCCCACATTTCCAGATGCATCAGCAGTAACATACTCTGCGTCTTCATATTGAAGATCGTTGACGATGTTCACGTCCTTCACGGCCGAGATTGTCAGGGCAAAGTCAGCGGCAACGGCTGGACGTGTTCGACTCTCTCCGCCAAGTTTGCTGATGGCTCCGCTGACATGAACATTGCCATTGATGCGCCCATTGAGAACGGAAGGTGCTTGAGAGTAATTGCTTCCGTTGAAAACGTAGGTGACATTGCAGGGTTCATCTCCAACAAGAATGTCCTGAGTTTGATTTGAAGCCTGTGTGGCGATCACTCGCAGCCGTTGAAACTTGCAGGTGCGATGTGATTCCTGCAGCTGACTCCAGGCGGCTGCTGGAAAGTCGGATTGGCCCTTGAGCACGTTCATGTGGACTTCAGCATCGCCTTGAACGTAAACGCCTCCCGTAAGAAGCTTGTCCGTGAGATTGTTAACGGGGATGTAGATCCCATTCGGAATATTGGTCAGGGTTTGGTTGAGAGTTCCTCCTGAATGGAATTTCAGAAAGCTCTTCATCTCAGCGACAGTCGGAGCGGTATTGTTTGTGCTTGCTGTTTGAGAGGTGTCTCCCGCTGCGAGACGATGTGTATTGAATATAGTTGATGGCATGGTGATTGAGGGGTATCCGCCGATCTTTCCTTGTTCAAAAACAGGACATTGTGTGGGACAACCAGTGTAGTTTGGGGCGGAGGTATAAAGCCACTGCGCCTCTGGTGTGGCAGAAGTAAAGAGTCCCTTGAAGATAGGATGTCCATAAAAGTTCGGTCGCAGATTCACGTGCACTGGACCGCCATAAACCTCCTGAGCTTGAGCAGAGGTGTTTCCGCCCGCAAAGTAGAGGGTTCCTCCGGTTTGACTGACGAGTGAATGCGCAAAGAGAGCCCATCTAGAAAATGGCGCTCCTCGAACCTCAATCGACAACACTCCTGAATCCTCAGCTGAGCGCATGGCAAATCGACTCTTTCCGTAGCTGCGAATCGAAATAACATACTCATACTCAAAGAGGATCCTGCGTGGATTGCTTGTGATTTCCGACTCCACCCGAAGCGGATTGAATTCATATTTGATCTGGTAGTAATCATCGTCAGTTTCGTCGGGATCCGTCCAGTTTGTGGGGAAGGCTGTCGCAAATGATGCAAACTCATGCGACGCTGAGAGAGTACCAGTAGGACTGTAGGCGAGGGATGTAATCATCTGCTCTAAAAACAGGCTGGCTTCATCGAGTGAAGAGCCATTGGCATTTTGATCAGTAGCATACAGGTTATTCAGAACATCGAAGCGCTCTCCCAGGCTGGCAAGACTTGCATTTGAGTTTACAAATCGCAGCTTTCCTTGCAGAGCCACTTGTTCCATTGCCCGATCGACTTTTTCTCGCGCCGAGGTGAGTGCGCCCTCCAGCTGAAACTGAGCGCTTGTGCCGTCGAACTGATTCATGACTGAATTGAGGAAGTTCGCCGATCGAGACATGAACATGATTGCTCCTCCAAGTGCGAGCATGATCAAAAGTGTCACAATGACGAGCGCCGATCCACTTTGCTTTGATTTTAAACCCTTCAACATTTCTTCTACCTCTATTGATTTATAATCGTTGCGAAAAACGAAAGCTCCTGACGGGGGTATGAGTCAGTCTCCTCCTCTGCTGTATGAGGATTGTCATAAACTCGGTTTGCACTCTTTGAGGATTGTGTCGATTTGATCACGATGTGCGGCGTGAGTCCTCGGATGTCCTCAAAACCATTGTTTCTTGTGTCAGATGAGAAGCTCATTTTTCGGTGATGACTTACGAAGCTTGAGTTTCCTCCCGTCAGAAAATAAAACTGAAGTCCCTCTACTTGATCAGACATGAGCTGCCATTCACCCTTTCCGATCAGCTGCTCTCCTGCTGGAGAGATTTCTCTTCGCCAGAGTCCGCCTGAATCTCCGACAGCCCATTCAACGAGCTTGATTGGATAGATGCGAGCCGATGCACTGTATCCTGCCGCACCGAGGCCAAATCGTTGATTCCATGCGCTTGTGCTCGAGCGAGCGTCGACTTGAATCTCTTGTGTGGCGTCGGAGAGGTTGACGGTTGCAAGAGCAGTTACTTGAAAGACATTGCTGAAAGTCACTCCGTCAATCTCCTCCGATACGATATAGATGCGACCGACTTGAAGAAGGTTCCCGCATTGAGGATGAGCCCAAAGTCTTTCATCTCCTGAAGCTGTGCTCAGTGATTGGCTTGGATTGGGAGTACTCTTGTGTCGAGGATTGAGTTTGCAGTTAAACGAGCCATCAAAGTCATAAGTCACAAGTCGAACGGCATCGACCGCCTTGGAAATGCTTTGCTGAGTGGTTGCGTTACTGTTCGGAAGAAAGTTGTCGAGATTGTCGAGATCTTCCTTGGACGCTCCTGGCAGCGGAGTGATTGCTCCTCTTACTTTCAAGTCTGAGCAATCTCCGGAGATAAATGTGGTTGGGGCATTATCGTCACAGGCTGGATTCAGAGCGACAAGATTTCTAAAGTCAGCAAGCATTTGCTTTTGCAAAAGAGCTAGGCCTTCTGAGCTTTGATTGGAGACTTGCTCGTCAGCCAATCGACTCGAATTAGCTTTCAAGAAATTGATCCCCATGAGTGAGAGCAGTGATGCAAGGAGCACAGCGATCATCACTTCGACCAGGCTGAAACCCGAAGAAGAAAACCCCCTTCGAATATGACTCTTCTTACTACCCATCCCAACTCAATTATGAAGCGAATGCGTCAGAAGAGAAGGGGGTGTAAACAGACGTTGGTCCAAAAGTGTCGGGGATTGCTCGGTTTTTCGATCTTTTCATACCGCAAGTTTTGCATGGCAACTGAAGTTACAAGTCCTTCCAAATCTTCCGCTTTTGGTGTGCTGCACATAGAATGATTGAGAGGGAGTCATTTATGAAAATTTATATGCTGAATACTTGTCTCGCTGCCATGTTGTTTGCCGGAGTTTTTCATTTCGCTCCGCAGTATCAAGTGGTGCCATGTCCTGAGGATCAGGTCTGTGAAGACTCTGATGGATCAGGCAGTGAAGAGCCTGAAGCTCCTTGTTCAGAGTAGGGGTTAAGCGGATGAGGAGTCGGTGAACATTTAGCTTTTCACCGGCTCTTCATTTGGCAATACTCCGGGGATGTTGATTTCCGCAGTATTGCTAGGTTTCGCCTTAGGGGCCGTTGCCGGCGGATGTTTCATGCGCTGGCGCTCTCGCGAGCAAGTTGGGTTGATGGAAGAGCGATTCAAGCTGCTTCAAGACTCTACTGCTCGGATGGAGTCAACCTTCAAAGCCCTCTCCACAGATGCGCTTCAAAATAATGCAAAGTTGTTTATCGAGCTGGCTCAGGGCCAGTTCGAGAAGTTTCATGGACTAGCTCAGAAGGATCTCGACCAAAAACAGGGCGCAATTTCCGAGATGCTCAAGCCCATGCGCGAATCTCTCGATAAAGTTGATTTAAAGATTCAAGAGCTCGATCGTTCTCGAGCCAAAACGGACGAAGCGATTGCTCAGCAAGTGAAGTATTTGCTTGAGGCTCAAAATGAACTGAAGAATGAAACGGGTCGTCTCGTGACAGCGTTGAGAGCTCCTCAGGCTCGCGGACGCTGGGGTGAGATTCAGCTTAAGCGTGTTGTTGAAATGGCAGGAATGCTTGAGCACTGTGATTTCACAACACAGGAGACTGCGCAGACGGAGGAGGGTCGTCTTCGCCCCGATCTGATTGTTCGACTGCCTGCAGGAAAGAATATCGTCGTGGATGCCAAAGTTCCCCTGCTGGCCTTTCTTGACTCTCTCGGTCTTCAAGATCCAAAGCAGAAAACCGAGAAGCTTTCTGAGCATGCTCGATACGTCCGAAGGCATATTGAGCAGTTGGGTCGCAAGTCTTATTGGGATCAGTTCCGGCCGGCTCCAGAGTTTGTTGTGCTCTTCTTGCCCGGTGAGAACTTCTTTGCTGCTGCTCTTGAGGCTGATCCGAGCCTGATCGAGTTTGGCGTTTCTCAAAATGTCATCGTTGCCACTCCAACGACACTCATCTCTCTTCTTAGATCCGTCGCTTACGGTTGGAGACAGGAAAACTTGGCTGCGAACGCGAAGCTTGTTGGGGATATGGGGCGTGATCTTTACAAGAGGTTGGCAGATCTCAGCGGTCACTTCTTTAAATTGGGTCGAAATCTTGAGGCTTCAGTCGATGCTTATAACAAGACAGTCGGAACTTTAGAGACTCGTGTCTTGGTTACGGCGAGAAAGTTTAAGGATCTTGATACGACTCAGGCTTCAGTGGAGCTGTCCGCATTGGCGCCTGTGGACCAAAGCCCCAGGGCGCTTCAGGCCCCGGAGCTGCTTAATCCGAAAGATCCGTAAGGCTTTATTGTTTGAGGTTTTGATGGATCTTGGATTTTACGATGGTCTGGAGATCTGCCGGCTGTTTGCCAGCAGAGAAATCTAAACCGAGCTGAATGAATTCGCCGATTAATCTGCTGCTGATCAATTCAACTCGTGAGTTGCTCGCGTAGACATTCTCCCAGGTCTCATTAACCTGGTTCCAGAATTCTCTTTGGGACTCAAGCAAGGCTCTAGCCTCGGTGCATTCCTTGTCGTCTAAGCGAATGAACCTCGTTGTCCCCGTCTCAGTTGAAATGGTTTCGGGTCCTTGGGCGCTTAAACGAACCTTACGTGCAACGAGGTACTCGTCGTAACCAAAGCTCGTGTTTCGTGCAACAAGGTCTCTCTCCATGACATCGTAGCGAAACTCAGTGGGGCGATTGGCGAGACTTTCCCTTCGGGGCGCGGGCGCCTTGGCGGATGCTCGAAACTCCCAAGCTTCACTCTGGTTGCGGACCCATTTCCCGATGTTCTGAAATCTCAGTGATCCATCGATCTGGAAGACTGAGTAAGACCATTCATCTTCTTTGAGCTCTCGATCGACCTTGTTCCAAATTCTCTTTTGCTCGTACTCAAAAATGCTCTTAGGAGATCGCGTCCAGAGCTCTCTCCAGTGAATAGCGACCGAATCCGCCGAACTTTTGGGATCATCAGAGTCCTCACCGATTGAGACATGCTGCATCGAAAAGGTATCTGGTGAAATCTCCTCAAAATCGATGAACTCCTTAGCAATCACCGTGGAGTCGCTGGCGGGGACGTCATGATCAAAGAACTGATAGCGAACTTCAAAGCAGCCCGCGCGAGCTTTGATCACAGAGGTGTCAAAGCCTTCTGGGACGGGGTTGTGAGCTGTTGAGAGGCTGAGAGCCAATAAGCCAATAAAAAACATAGTCTGTATCCTCTTTTTAATTAAAAGCCTTTTTGATTATTATTGATAACTATTATCAATATCAATATGATTCATTTGATAGCGCCGGTTTCAAACTGTGCGCAAGGGTTTTCGGAGGATTGATGGATTTTTTTTGGATTCACATCGCGTTGCTGATTGCGGTTCCGCTGAGTCTCATCTGGCTGAATCTCTAGGGCTTGAAAGTGGGGAGAGTGGGCATAAAAAAAGGGCCCCGTTCGGGGCCCTTTTTGCATTCAATTCTGCGGAAAATCTTACGAAGCCGCTCGAGCTTTATGCTCGTCGTGGCTTGAAGACGCCGAAGCGCTTGTTCGTCCGCTGGTGATTCTCATTCCGTAGAATGATCTCCACACGAAGAACAAACCGATCACAAAGAACACAGTGCCTAACACGATCAAGAGAGTAGGCTTGCTGTTGCTTCCTGTCTCGGCTTGAGCTTGCAGAGCGTACTTGTGTGCAATCTCAACGGCCAGCAATCCGAACAAAGTGGTGAACTTGATGATCGGATTGAGTGCCACGGACGAGGTGTCCTTGAAGGGATCTCCCACAGTATCGCCAACCACTGTGGCGGCGTGCAAGGACGATCCTTTGTCTTTCAAGTCCACTTCGACAACTTTCTTGGCATTATCCCAAGCTCCACCGGCATTGGCCATAAACATGGCTTGGAACAATCCAAACACAGCAATGGAGACCAAGTAGCTGGCGAAGAAGCTTTCGTCGAAGAAGGCAAAGGCCAAAGTCATCGCGAAGATGACGCCGAAGATGTTGACCATTCCCGCCTGGGCATACTGAGTACAAATTCGAACCACTTCTTTCGAGGTTTCGACAGAAGCCTTTTGATTGGAATCCAATCGGATGTTCGCTTTGATGTACTCAACAGCTCGATACGCTCCGGTAGTCACCGCTTGAGTAGATGCACCTGTGAACCAGTAAATCACTGATCCACCAGCGATCAAGCCCAAGAGGACCATGGGACTGATGAGGTCCAACTTCAAGTTGAGCGCCAAAATGATCGAGAAGATCATCGTGGTGGCTCCAATAACTGCAGTTCCGATCAATACGGGTTTCGCAGTGGCCTTGAAGGTGTTTCCGGCTGAATCGTTTTCTTCGAGAAGCTCTTTGCCTCTTTCGAAGTCTGGTGAGAATCCGAAATCTTTTTGAACTTCAGATTTGATTCCGGGGACGGACTCAATCTGAGAAAGTTCAAACACGGATTGAGCGTTATCGGTCACAGGGCCGTATGAGTCGACGGCGATGGTCACAGGACCCATACCAAGCATACCAAAGGCCACAAGACCAAACGCAAAGACTTCAGGGTAGATCATGATTTGATCGAGTCCTTGTTTCGAGGTCCAGTAGGCCACGAACATCAAGGCAGCGATAATCATACCTTTCCAGAAGGCTGAGAAGTTTCCAGCCACCAAGCCTGACAAAACGTTGAGTGAAGCGCCACCTTCGCGAGAAGCAGCGACGACTTCGGCAACGTGTTTGCTCTTGGCAGAAGTGAAGATCTTGGTGAACTCAGGAATAATCGCTGCAGCAAAAGTACCGCAGGAGATGATCGTAGAGAGTTTCCACCAGAGACCGTTACCAAGGTCAGCCAACAAAAGATCACTGACGATGAAAGTTACCACGATTGAAACAATCGAAGTCACCCAAACCAAAGACGTCAGAGGAATCTCAAAGTTGAAGGACTTGGCAGTTCCGTAGGTTGCTTTCGCCCAAGCGCCGTTGATGAGATAAGACCCAATCGAGGTCAAAATCATCAAAACCCTCATCACGAAGACCCAAACGATGAACTTGGCTTGCAAAGAGGCCTGATCTGCTGAAGGAGTGTGTGTACCATCGGGTAACATTTGGAATCCGACAGCCAAAACAATGAATGAGATCAAGGCAACGCCAGTCACTCCGTAGGTTTCAAATCCATCAGCCGTTGGGCCAACGGAATCTCCAGCGTTGTCACCAGTACAGTCAGCGATAACGCCAGGGTTTCGAGCATCATCTTCTTTGATCTTGAAGACGATCTTCATGAGGTCAGAGCCGATGTCGGCAATCTTAGTGAAAATACCACCGCAAATACGAAGTGCGGAAGCTCCCAAGGATTCACCGATGGCAAATCCGATGAAACAAGCACCTGCATACTCAGAAGGAACAAACAAAAGGATGGCGAGCATCAAGAGAAGCTCAACGCAGATCAAAAGAACGCCAATCGACATACCGGCCTTCAGCGGAATATCCATCACTGAAAAGGCACCGCCTTTGAGTGATGAAAAGGCAGTTCGAGAGTTCGCGTAAGTATTGATTCGAATGCCGAACCAGGCCACCGCGTAGGATCCTAAAATACCAACAACAGACCAGAACAAGATGAGTGACGTTGTGCCTAAGCTCAGATCTCGGAGGCTATAGAAGTACCAGAAAATAGCAGTACCAACGAGAATCTGAAGAAGAGCCAACAGCTTTCCTTGTTGGATCATATAAGTTTTGCAAGTTTCATAAATCAGGCTGGAAACTTCCAACATCGACTTATGAGCAGGCAATTTCTTGATCTTGATGAACTCGTACACTCCGAAGAGGAGTCCCAAGATAATAATGACAAAGCCGGCTTCCAAAAGGCTGCGGCCTGAGTATTCCGTTCCAAACAATGTGAATGGAATATCCAAAGTGGGGATTTTCATTGCAACATCACCGGCGGCAAAAGCTGCGGGCGAGGCAAAGATCAATGCGAATGCAGAAGCGAGCTTCCTGATCCATGTTTTTGACATAAAAGTTCCTTATGACCTCCAAATAATTGGTTTTAGTTAACCTGGGAAACTTAAGACACAGGCCCACTTCTAATCAAGAAGTTAGGCCTAGGATTTGGGGTTTTGAGGCTGTTTTTAGGCCCGTATCGTCTTGATCGACATTCCGTGAGTCAAAAGCTCATCAAAATAGGCTTGATTATTCAATGCCGTCTCAAGAGCGACCACCCCTTGTTGAGCCTGGCCTCGAGCTGCGTGAAGCAAAACAAGAGCCGCGGGGAATGCCGTTGTCCGCTCCATGGCGGAAAAGCCAGTTTTGGGGTCCTGAAAGTCCATCAAATCGTAAGTGACTGAAGAGCGCTTTCCATTTCTGACTCCTTCGCCGGTCACTCTCAGAACGACCAAATCGTGATCCTCAGGGTAGGCGATCTTTTGGGGAACGACCTTGTGGAAGATTTCTCGGGGCACGACTCGGCTTCCTTCAATTTCAATAGGGTCTAAATCAAGAAGCCCCAGATCCAAAATGCACTTCATTTTGGCATAATGACCCGGATAGCGGACTGTGCGGTAATCGAGGTTTTTCACTTTTCCTTCAAAAGTCCATGGCACTGTGGAAGTTCCGCCAGAGGTCGGAAAAGCTTCGCACTTACCAACGGGGGAGGGAAACTCCAGAGCCTCAACATCTTGGAATGTGTCCACGCAGACTCGCTTTCCGTCCTTAATGATCCACGCTTTGCCAAAGTACTCATTCGTCAGGCCGCGGACACTAAAGACCAATTTGTAGTCGAGAGGGCCTCGTGGTTTTTGAGGAAGCCCGCCGCAGCGAATCTGAACCTTCTCGGCTTGGTCAAACTGCGAAATGGCTAGCGCGGCAAGAGTGTTTCCCAATCCAGGTGCCAGACCGCAGTCTGGGACAATGCTTAGGGACTTTTGTTTCGCCTTTTCACTCAGCTTCATCTGCGAAAAGACCACATCGGTGTTTCCACCTAAATCAACAAGGTGAGCGCTGCCCTCAATGGCAGCTTCCGTGATGCCGAGATTCAATTCGTAGGAAGTAGCACTCAGAATTCCATCGACTTCTTGAGCGAGTTTGACGAGATCGGCTTTGCTTCGGGCATCGACTTTGCGAGCTACGGCTGTTTGCTTTCCAGTCAATTGATTAATCTTTTGAGCAGCTTGTTTGGCTCGATCCTCTGAAACATCGGCCATGATCACTTGCTCAGCTGCACCAAAGTGCGCCAAGTCATAACCACCGGCAGTTCCTTGCATTCCTGAACCAATAACAGCAAACCTCAAGCCCATGAGTGAATTCTCCTTGAAGGAGATTGTTAAAAAGGTTTTGCTTAGAGAGCAAGGAAAACAACCTTATGTCCAAACTCTTTGACCACAGAATTGATGCCGGACGACAGCTCGCGAAAGAGCTTCAAAAATCAAAGCGCGACGATGTGATCGTTTTGGCTCTGCCTCGTGGAGGCGTTGGAGTGGCCGCTGAGGTGGCAAGAGCTTTCACGATTCCCATTGAGCTTCTTTTTGTTCGCAAATTGGGAGCTCCGTTTAATCCCGAACTGGGTATAGGGGCCGTGGTTGAGGGTGCCGCTCCTCAAACTTTTTTGAATCAGGATCTCATCAAAGTTCTGAAAGTCTCTCCCGATTTTATCCAACAGGAAACAGATCGGCAGTTGAGCGTGATCAAGCAGCAGCAGCAAAAATTTCGCTCAGGAAATCAGCGTCCGGTTGTGGCCGGCAAGTCTGTCATTCTGATTGATGACGGAATTGCCACAGGGGCAACAGTGCAAGCAGCTCTCAAGTGTTTGAAAAATGAAAGGCCGAAGCGTCTTACACTCGCAGTTCCGGTCGCTCCTCTTGATGTGATCAGCGAGCTTTCAAAAGAGGTCGATGAAGTCGTTTGTTTGCATCAGCCTCAACATTTCCAGGCCGTGGGACAGTTCTATCGAGAGTTTCCTCAGCTTCAGGACGAAGAAGTTAAGCGGTTAATGGCTGAGTCGAGATCGAATTAGCTGGAGATCCCATTTTTTTTCCAATAGTTACAATCTGGTGATAAACCTCATCAATGATGCGGGCAGGAGTTGATGTTCCCGCGGTAATTCCCACGTGGTTGACGCCCTTAAACCAAGATTCTTCTAACTGAGAGGGGCTTTCGATGTGGAAGCTTCTCAGTCCTCGATCATCGCAGACTTTCTTGAGCTTTTTCGTGTTTGATGAGTTGTATCCACCGACGACAATCATCAGATCAACTTCAGCAGCTAACTTCTCAACAGCGCTTTGCCGGTCCTTGGTCGGTTTACAAACTGTATCGACAAATCGGACTTCCTTGGCTGACCCATCAGGATTTGGAAGGGCTTTGATTTTTTCGACAAGGCTCAAAACCGATTTAATTTGATTTGTCGTTTGAGAAACGATCCCAATCTTGGGTTTGTCCGCAATTTTATGAAAATCACTTTCGTCGCTGACGACCGCGTAGGCTTTGAGATCCGTCACTATCCCTCGGACCTCAACATGTGACTCCTGGCCAATCACAACGGGGAAAAAGCCCTCAGCCTCAAGTCGAGCAACGTTTTTATGGACTTTCATGACGAGGGGACAAGTCGCATCAAAGAGTTTAAATCCGCGGTTGAGTGCTCTTTCATGAACACTCTTTGCCGCTCCATGAGCCGTGATCATCACATTGGGAGTTGAGATTTCAGCTTCAACTGAATCTACGATTTCAACGCCATTCTCTCGAAGAGCCTGCACCACTTGAGGGTTGTGAACAAGTTGGCCGATAATGGTGAGATTTCCTCTGAACCGTGGATCCATAGCTTCGGTGATGGCATCTTCCACCCCGAAACAGGTTCCAAGAGCATCGGCCAAGGTGACTTTCATGACTACCTTCTTAGCGCGCTTTGCGCTGGGGGTCCAAAATTTTTGGCAGTCCTTTTCGGGGGCAAAGATCCACGAGTTTACAGGCCTTACACACAGGTTTCTGCGACTTACAGATCGCACGGCCGTGACTGATCATCAGGTGTGGAAACTGAGTCCAATGAGGCTCTGGGATGATCTGGTTTAGATCGCGTTCGATCTTCTCCGCGCCTTTGTTTCGGCTCAGGCCTAGCCGCTGGCTGAGGCGGCCGACATGAGTATCCACGACAACGCCACCGGGCTTTCCAAACGCATTGCCCATGACCACATTCGCTGTTTTTCTGCCGACACCCGGAAGGTGCGTCAGATCCTCCATGTTTTGGGGAATCTGACCTGAGAACTTGCTCATAATCGTTTGAGCCATTCCCAACAGACTTTTGGTTTTGTTTCGATAGAAACCGGTGGATTGAATCAGTTGTTCAACTTCTTTTGTTGATGCCTTCGATAACTCAAGAGCCGATGGAAAGCGCTCGAATAGTTTGGGAGTCACTTGATTGACGCGAGCGTCCGTGCACTGAGCTGACAAGATGGTCGCCACCAAAAGCTCGTAGGGATTTCGATAGTCGAGAGAGCATTTGGACTCTGGGTACATCTCAGTCAGCCGATTGATGATACAAACCGCTCGCTCTTTGAGTTTTTCTTTGGATTCTTTCATGGGCTTACTTTTGGGAGAAGAAGGTTTTTAACTTTTCAAGATTCCAGGTGTTCAAAATTAACTCATGAGGGATGCGAGCCTTATTGGCAAACCACAAGCCATAACGGATATCTTTGAGCCCTTCGCGCGAGTGCGCATCGGGATTTAAAGAAACAAGTAAGCCCTTGCTGCAGGCGTCGGCGAGATCGCGCCACTCCAAATCCAGTCGATGAGGATTGGCATTGAATTCAATCACTACGTTGTTTGCGATGGCAGCATCGACGATTTTCTTTTTATCAAACAAGTATGGATCGCGCGCGAGAAGCAGTCTCCCTGAGATATGGCCGATCATGGTGGTGTGAGGATTTTCTATGGCCTCGATCAGCCGATTCGTCATCTCTGTCATGCCATATCGTGTGTGAATTGAAGCAATGACGAAGTCGAACTTTTTTAAGAGTGATGCAGAGTAATCAAGGCTCCCATCTTTCAGAATGTCGCTTTCAATTCCCTTGAAGATGAAGAATGAATTTTCATTCGCGGAATTCCACTGATCAATTTCCTCCCACTGCTTCTGTAGATTTTCCTGTTTCAAGCCCCGTGCGTAAGCTGCTGTTTGAGAGTGTTCGGAAACTCCAAAATATCTCCACCCCAGAGCCTGAGCTGCTTTGGCCATCTCAGGAAGGGTATTCAATCCATCGGAGTAGGTCGTGTGCAGATGAAAACCGCCGAGAATCTGTTTCTCGCTGAGAGGCTTCCAAGAAGTTTTTTGCTCAGGGGGAAGCTCGCGAGACTCTGCAGGGTAGTTGGGCAAACTCAATGCTGAATACAGACTTTCCTCAAACGCCAGGGGCTTATCATTTTTCAAGAGACCTTGCGGCGTAAGATGGTAATTTTTCTTCTCTGCAAATGCTTGAAGAGTTTGCCAGTGCTGCGCGCTCGAGGTCTTAAAGATTTCAAACGTTGAACAACTTTCTTTGCTTCGGCAGTAGAGGCTGACATTGGATAGTCCTTTGACTTTGAATTGAATCTTCGCCTCAGCCTTGTCCAGCTCCAAATCGCTGATTGAGCGCATTTGCGAGAGGCGATCAAAGACTGTCTGAATCTTTTCGGCTTGAACCAGAAACTCAAAAGTCGACACAATCTCAGATTTCCGCGCCAGCTCCCCAATAGCAGAGTGAGGGAATTTCAATGAGTTGAGGACCTTCTCAATCTCCTCGGCCTGAACTAAGGCATCAGAGAGAAGGTGAAGTGTCGATCTCTCCTTGAGTTTCCCAATCTCAGAAATGATTTTGTCTTGGGTTTTCTGACCAAAGCCAGGGAGGTCTACGAGCCTGTTTTCGCTGCAGGCATACTCCAGCTCCCCCAGGCTTTTGATCGAAAGACCTTCGTAAAGTGCTTTGATTTTTTTGACTCCCAAACCCTTCACTTTTTGGAGGTCATACAGCTCAAGGGGGACATCTCCTTGCGCCTCGGTGAGTTCCTGGGATTTTTGAGATTCAAGGAAGGCTTGGGCCACCTGAAAGATGCCCTTTCCAATGCCTTTTCGATCGGTGAGGCGGCCCGATTCAATCTCGTCTTTGAGGGTCGATTCATCCAGATCAGCAAGGATGTCCAAAGCATTGCTAAAGGCTCGAATTTTAAAGGGATTTGCCCCATGAAACTCCCAAAAGAAGGCGATCTTCTCAAGGTGGTCTAGGAAGCTTTCTTTCCAGCTCATCAGTGCTCGGCACAATAGCGTTCCAAGCGTGGACGGGCCAGGCTTTTTCGCCTAAGAGGACCTATGGCTAAAAAACCCAAAGAAGAACTTCCTCAAGACCTGGAAGCGGCTTTGAAGGCGCTTGAGAAAACCGTCGAAAAGTTGGAAAAGCCCGAGCTCCCGCTCGAGGAGTCGATCGATTTGTTTGAAGAGGGCTCAAAGCTGGCGGAGATTTGTTATTCAAAGCTTCAGGAAGCTGAAAAGAAGGTCGAAATTTTGATGAAAAAGAATCCTCAGCCCTCAAGTCGAGAAGACTTCAAGGAAGAGAGCTTTGAGGCCAATGACTGATCGTGCCGCTCAATCAGTTTCGCTGACTTTGTCCGATTATTTGGCTTCCCAGCGTGCGAAGTTTGACCAGTCGTTGCGAGAACATTGCCAGTCAGGCGGATTGAGAGTGGCGGATGAGCGGGTTGTTGAGGCGGCTCAGTATTCTTTGTTTTCGCCGTCTAAAAGATTGCGCCCGTTGTTCTGCATCGAGATTTGCAGGGCCTTGTGTGGGGATGAGTGGCGAGCAATGCCAGCAGCATTTGCTTTGGAGATGGTTCATACTTACTCCCTGATTCACGATGATTTGCCTGCGATGGATGATGATGATTTTCGCCGAGGGAAACCAACGAATCACAAGGTCTATGGTGAAGCTGTGGCGATTTTGGCAGGTGATGGATTGCTGACTCACGCCTTTCAGAGTTTGACTGCGTTTGACTCTTTGAGCTCGGCGGTTCGAACTTCGTGGGTTCGTGAGCTTGCACTCGCGGCGGGATTTGACGGAATGGTTTTGGGTCAGGCTTGGGATGTCAGTGCAGCTCGTGAAGTTTCGGTGGCGGCTCTGGAAAGCTTGCACCGAAAGAAAACCGGAGCTTTGTTGGCTGCATCGTGTGCGATGGGCGCCATTGCTGCTGAGAGTGACGAGGGGGTTGTGGCAAGCGTTCGGCAGTTTGGTTCAGATTTGGGATTAGCGTTTCAGATTCGTGATGATGTTTTGGATGTCGAAGGTGGAGCTGATTTGGGTAAGCCACTCATGAGCGATGAAAAAAACAAGAAGGCCACTTACGTTTCTGTTTTAGGGATGGATGCGGCAAAACGACAGGCTGATGAATGGATGCAAAAAGCTCTTCGTCAGATTCGATCTCTTCCCTTTGCATTTGAAAACCGGTTGGAAGAGATGACTACGTTTATGATTGATCGAAAGGTTTGATCGGGGAATGGCGATGGAACGGATATCGACTGAAGAATTGAATAAGCGTTTTCCCTTAAGCATGTCCGTACAATCTCCTGCGGACCTGAAGAAACTTTCGCGTAAAAAGCTTTTGGCGCTCGCTGGTGAGTATCGAGATTATCTCATCGAGGTGTGCTCGCGAAACGGCGGACATCTCGGACCCTCATTGGGCGTTGTCGAGCTAACTCTTGCGCTTCATCGAGTTTTTGAGTCTCCGAAGGATAAGATTGTTTGGGATATTGGGCATCAGGCTTATCCGCACAAAATGATCACGGGACGATTTGAGCGACTCCAAAGCCTGCGACAAGAAGATGGGGTTTCTGGATTTTGCCGTCGGCATGAATCGGAACATGACATCTTTGGCGCAGGACATGCGGGAACTTCTCTCTCTGCGGCGATCGGCTTAGTGGAAGCGCATCGGTTGAATGGCAATCCTCACAAGGTTGTGGCGATCATTGGTGACGCTGGCCTAACGTCTGGGATGGCATTTGAAGCTCTTCATCAAAGTGTTGAGCTGAAGAAGAACTTGATCGTGATCCTGAACGATAACGAGATGAGTATTTCTCCTAATGTGGGAGCGGTGAATGCGTTTTTGAGCCGTAAGGTTTCTTCGCCTTTCGTGGCGAAGCTCCAAGAAGATGTGAAGTCGGTGCTCTCAAAGATTCCGCTCGTGGGAGAAGAGCTTGTGGATGTGGCGCACCGGGTGAAGCACTCCATCAAGAATCTTTTGTTGCCCGCTGTGATTTTTGAGGGCTTTGGTTTTCATTACATCGGCCCACTGGATGGTCATGATGTTGATCGGCTCATCGAGACACTCGAAGAAGTGAAGACCTGGGAAAAACCTGTATTGATTCATGTCAAAACGGAGAAGGGCCGAGGTTACGGGCCAGCCCTGGCAGATAAGGTTACTTTCCATGGTTGTGGTCCCTATGATCGAGAGACCGGCAAGCTGGTTCCCGAAAAAACAGGATTGCCTCCTGCGTATACCAAGGTTTTTGCTCAGACGCTTTTGAAGATGGCCAAGCAAGATTCGAAGATCGTAGCCATCACCGGGGCAATGCCAACGGGAACAGGACTGGCTGTGTTTGAAAAGGAGCTGCCAAAGCAGCTGTATGATGTGGGAATTTCCGAGCAGCATGCTGTGACCTTTGCAGGAGGGCTAGCGATTGAAGGCATAAAGCCTTATGTGACGATCTATTCCACATTCATGCAGCGAGCCTATGATCAGATCATTCATGATGTCGCGATTCAAAATCTAAATGTGAAGTTTTGCATGGATCGTGGTGGTTTTGTCGGAGCTGATGGAGCTACTCATCATGGCGTTTTTGATCTTGGGTTCATGAGAGCGCTTCCAAATATGGCCGTCTGCGCTCCACGAGATGAGCGGGAGTTGCAGGAGTTGCTTGTGGCCATGGATCAGCACGAGGGGCCTGCGGCGATTCGGTATCCGCGTGGAAATGGTGTTGGGGTTGAGCTCTATCAGGATGTGAAAGAGATCATTCCGACTCCTTGGGGAACTTCTGAGATTGTGTATTGGGGTCAGATGCATATGGGTTCATGGTCTGCTGAAGATTCAGCGTCCACTAATCCCAGGAGTATTCCTGTCGAGTGGGTTGAGAGAATTTTGAGAGCTCGAAAAGGCAAAGTCGATGTGATTCTTTTTGGTCTTGGCAATACCGTTCAGTGGGCGATCAAGGCAGCAGAAAGTCTTTCAAAACAAGGGGTTTCTGCTCTTGTTGTGAACACTCGATTTGTGAAGCCTTTGGATGAAGTCCTGTTGAAGAAATTGGCGGCATTGTGTTCGAAGATGATCACAGTCGAGGAGAATGTTTTGATGACAGGCTTTGGCTCGGCGATTCTTGAGTTCTATCAGAGTGGTGGCCTCTTAGATCATTTACAGATTCGTTGCCTCGGAATTCCTGATCAATTCTATGAACAGGCGTCTCAAGCACGATTACAACAGATGGCCGGCATTGATTCAGAGTCGATTGCTGCTGCTGCGCTAAAGTTGGTTCATGCCATAGATGCCACTGAGTCTGATTCCAAGATAGCGAAGTTTTAATTCTTAACGATGGAGTATTCACCTTGCTCTAATGTCTTAAAGCGTTGG
>CAZZLQ010000038.1:0-25387 GCA_964655245.1 uncultured Bacteriovoracaceae bacterium
TGACTTCCATTGATCGGGTTCATCAAGAGTCCAAATCCACAGCGGAGGGATCTCGACATTCTTCCAACGCCTGCTCCAAGGGGCCGATAAAATCTGGCGCGGAACATTCCAAGTATCGCACTCCAGATTTTGAGAGATTTTGGGCAAATCCTCGATATGAGAAGTGGAAACCAGCATACCGTGACTACCCAAAGTTCGATTAGCGTCCATCACTGCAAGTGCTTGCATGACCTCGATTGAAAACGACGACAACAGAATGGGCCCCTTAGGCCTCTGCTTCGTCAACACTCGCAGCACATGTTCAACCACGACCGAATCGCGACCAGATTTTTTGATCTCAAGGTTAATACGCGTCGTATGAAAATTTTGCAGTAGCTCCTCAAGAGTCGGAATTTCCTCTCGGCTGAAAACCCTCAGCTCTTTGATCTCTTTCAACGTCATCTGCTCAATCGAGCCCTTAACTCCACACAACCGCTTAAGATCATCATCGTGAAAGACAACAACATGTCCATCCGAACTCAGACGCAAATCACACTCAAACCCATCAGCACCAGCACGCATTCCCTCATCAAAAGCGAGAAGAGTATTTTCAGGGTATTTGGCCGAGTATCCTCGGTGCGCAATATTCAGCATCTTCTTCAATTCTTCTGCCCCAAAATCGCTTGGATTACTTTGTCCTCAACCCCTCTTAAGTCAGCGTCTGACATCTTTGAACCATTGAAGATAAGTGCGAAGGCCATGGCTTTTGATGATTGAGGATCCAGAAATCCGACGATGGATCGCACTCCCTTGATGGATCCTGTTTTGAGCCGCGCTCTGCCTGAGTACTCGCCTAAGCGCGATCGAGTTGTGCCATCCTGGCCCAAAATCGAAAGCGAAGAAAGCAGCTCGGGAAAGAAGTCCTCTCGTCGAGTCTTAGCCATGATTTCTGTAAAGGCCGATGGAGCAACTCTCGATTTACGCGAAAGTCCGGATGCATTTTCTAGCTCGACTCGCTGCGAGGAAATACCCCAATCCTTCAAACAATCTTTTAACAACTGCTGAGACTTGGCCAAAGTAGCGGGCGCTCCGTACTTATCCTCGGCGGCAACCAAAGATAAAAGCTCAGAACCAAAGTTTGTGGATAACTTGTTAATGTCCAAAAACATCCGAGTGATGGGGCGCGATTCATGTGTCCAGATTTTATTGAATGAGATCGGCTTTACTGAAACTCGATAATCCACTGAATTCCAGATACCGCCTGATTCAGCCCACACGCGTTGAAACACTCGTGCTAGTGAATCATAAACATCTGGAACCGCACGATAGATCACCCTTGGAGAGGCGTCTCGTCCGATACTTCCCGAAAGCTCGATCGTTTGAGTGTCTCGATTATACTGAACGACCACAGCTTGAGTCGAACCAGAGACAAGCTTCACTCGATTTGAAACCTTGGGACTCAAAGCCTCTCGAGGATAGTGCTGAGCTCTGACAGAACCCGCTTCAGGCCAAACCCAAATTGAAAAGGAATTGTGATTGAATGGAAACGATGTCAGCTCTACCGCAAACGAACGACCGTCATCTCCTGAGAAATCATCATTCAAAGTAAGCTTCTCGACTCCAAGAAAGCTCGCATCAAAGATCAATTGCCCACGAATCTCGCGGACACCAAAAACCTTCTGAATCACTTCAATGTCTTGCTTCAAGTCTTCAATGACATACGAAGGATCTCCCGCACCACGAATGACGAAGCTCCCCTTAATCACGCCATCTGAAAAATCCCCTACGTATCCAAACTGGGTCTTAAGACTATGAGCGATCCCCAACTCTTTGAGAACGCAAGAGGAGGAGATGAGCTTTGCCGTAGATGCTGGGACAAAAAGCTTTTGTCCATTGACCTGCAGAAGCTCTTCGCCGTCTAAGCTTCTTACCGAAAGACCGACATCGGAGCCGAAGCGAGACAGCTGAGATCGCACCTCTGACTTCCAATCCGCCGCATGAATGGAATAATTCAAACAAACAATAAGAAGAAAACTAGCACACCATGCTTTTCTCATGGTCTGAGCTTAACCAACCTATGAAACTTTTAAAATCTTAACTAACCCGAATAGGTCCCAGCCACCGATCGAAAGACATCTGCAATCTCACCTAAGGTGACTTTGGACTCTACAGCGGAGACGATTGTTTCACAAACCTGAGCAGGAGCACCCTGGTGAAGCTTCACCGCCTCTACCTCGAGCGCTTTCAAGGCGCGATCGATCTCAGACCTCTTACGCTTAGCCTTGAAAGCCTTAAGCCGAGACAACTGCTCCTTCACAACTCGGGTATTAAGAGAGTGCAGATTTCGAGGAGGCTTCTCTTCCATTTGATAGGAGTTCACCCCAACAACGAGCTGAGCTTTGTTATCAATTGCCTTTTGAGCCTGAAACGCAGCGTTTTGAATCTCCTTTTGGACATAACCGGTTTCAATAGCCTTTAGCATGCCACCCATCGCATCAATCCGACCGATGATCTGCATGCTCCGTTCCTCAAGCTCCCGGCATAGATCTTCCAAATAGTAAGATCCTGCGAGAGGATCAACGGCCTGAGTGACGCCCGTTTCATGAGCCAAAATTTGCTGCGTTCGCAAAGCCAACAGCGCACTCTCTTCAGTCGGAAGAGACAGGGCCTCATCAAAGGAATTAGTGTGCAAACTCTGAGTGCCTCCTAGGACAGCTGCAAGAGCCTGATAAGCCACTCGAATGGCGTTGTTAATGGGCTGCTGAGCGGTCAACGTTGATCCCGCCGTTTGAGCATGGAATCGCAGAGCCAAAGCCTCCGGAGGAGCATCAAATCGTCGACGCATTTCCTCAGCATAGATTTTTCGCGCTACTCTAAACTTGGCGATCTCCTCGAAAAAATGGTTGTGCACATTGAAGAAAAAAGACAATCGCGGAACAAAGGTTTCAAGCTTAAGGCCCGCTTTGATTGCTGCCTCGGCATATGCAAAAGTATTGCTGAGGGTAAAGGCGATCTCTTGAGCAGCCGTACAGCCTGCTTCGCGGATGTGATAGCCGCTAATTGAAATGGGATTCCACTTGGGAACGATCGAATGACTAAAGCGAAAAGTATCCGCGACAAGCTTTAATGAAAACGCTGGGGGATAAATATAAGTTCCTCGCGCGACATACTCCTTCAAAATGTCGTTTTGAATCGTCCCTCGCAAAAGCTGAGGTGAAATCTTTCGCCTTTTTGAAACAGCGACATAAAGAGCCAACAAGGTCGAAGACGTCGCATTGATCGTCATCGAAGTGCTCAAAGCATCGAGCGGTAGCTTGGAAAGCAGAAGCTCCATATCCTCAATCGAAGAAATGGCGACACCCACACGACCTACTTCACCCTCAGCCATCGCGTGGTCTGAGTCATAACCCATCTGGGTTGGCAAATCGAAGGCACAGCTCAAACCCGTTTGGCCATTTTTCAACAGATAGTGGAACCTTTGGTTCGTCTCTTTTGCTGATCCGAAACCACTATACTGCCGCATCGTCCACGGCTTTTGTCGATACATCGTTTTGTAGGGGCCACGAGTATAAGGAAACTCGCCAGCCGCTACAGGACCGTAGATCTCTTTGATCACAATCCCAGAGGATGTTTGAGTGACCGGACTATTAACTTCAGCTTGGTTCGCCTTCTGCTTCATATTAGACTCTTTCTATATGTTTAAGCCTTCTACAGCCTTAACAGGCATTTTGTTTTTTGTGAAAGTTCTTATCGGTTCGGATGCGGCCATTGCCCAGGAAGCTTTTCAGGAGCAAATGAGAATTTGGGATCGAGACGACATTCACAGCATTCACAAAAAGCTCTACACCAAGCAAGGGCGACACGAGTTTGGCTTTCAGCTAGGAGGTATTCTTAACGGGGGCGGATACGGTCTTGTCACGGGCCTCTACCAGTACCACTTCCTTGAAAACATGGCCGTGGAAGCAGGGCTTGGCGGCTTCGGCTTTCAAGTGGGAGACAACAACCGAATCGCGTTTTATCAAGCTTCGGTCTCCTTCTCTCCTCTCTACGGAAAGATCAGCTTGTTTACCTGGGCTGTTTCTAACTTTGATATTTATTTCATCGGAGGTGGAGGCGTGACCAGCTACTCAGGCCTTGTCGATGGTTCATCGTTTATGGCCAATATTGGCGGTGGCTATCGATTCTTTTTAAATGAATTTCTCAGCAGCCGAGTGGAGTTTAGAGACTACGTCTACAGACGTAACAACCCTTCGGGCTCAACACGCCAGTCCGAGATTGCTCACAATTTTACACTAACAGCTGGCCTTTCGATGATGTTTCCGCTCCGACAGCCTTACTAAGGAGAATTTATGAGGGGATTTTTATCTTTCCTGATTTCAGCGTCCATCGCGACTCAAGCTTTTGCTTTGGGCGGCGACTCGATTCGAAGCTTTGCTCCTATGACGGCATTGATTCTCGATGCAAGAGCCAATTACTCGGATCCCCTATTGAAGGCCTACTTCAACCAGGAGGTTGATTTCTTTTTAGACTTTGAAAATGTTCAGAACTCCACAGTGAATGAGCTTCGCAATCTTCGTGAGGCCGGTCGTGCACTCGAGCGCAGCGATTATATGACTGCTGAGCAAAAGATTGCTGGCATTCAAAGATTCCCCAACGAAAAAAAATATCTAAGAGGCGTTCTAGAGGCAGCTCGCGGTCGATATCAGCAGAGCTTAGAGCAGTTTCGTCAGCTCATTGACGACCGTTTGAGCATCTCACGGCGCCTTCAAAACCTTGCTTTCATGGGTGCGGCCCGAGTGTTTCATGAAGTGGGAGACTACAAGCAAGCGATTTATCACTACAACCAAGTGAGACAGCTCGACTCTGAGTTCTTTCAAGCTGTATTTGAAAAGGGTTGGTCCTTCTATCTCAACGGCGACATGAATGGATCTCTGGGCGTAAGCTTGAGTTTCTTGTCTCCCTACTTTGATTCAGCATTCTACCCAGAAGCATGGGTCGTTCGTGCAGCTTCTCTGTTTCAGCTGTGCTATTTTGACCGAGCGACCGGAACTGTTGAGGAAATGAAACGAAGATTTGAGCCTGTCCAAAGACAGGCACGCGAGTTACTCAATCGAGACCCCTCTTCGTTTTTGTTTGACGATCGAATTCTCAAGGCTGTGAACAAAGGGCTGTTGGGATTTCTAACTTCCGACTCACGCTTCAGAAGTCTCATGCGAGCTCAACTCGCACTCTCAAATGAAGTGAAAGCTCTTCAAGGAAGACGCGAGCAGGCACTTGCTTCGAGTGCACTTGCTTCAGTTCGATCAAGACTCTCCCAGGAAGCTCGCCGAGTTTTGACGCTCGCCGACAAACAAGTGAGTGATTTGCTGGCTCAGGCTGATCTCATTGCTATTGAGATTCTTCAAGCTGCGGCGAATCAACTTTTGGGGCGCCCTCCCGAGGAACAAGCTCAGGTGAAAATCATCAATCTGGGTGAAGTGGACTTCGATGAAATGGTTCAATTCTGGCCATTTAAATCTGAGTTTTGGCTCGATGAACTTGGCTCTTATTACTATGGTCTTAAGTCCAACTGCGATTCTGAGAATGAGCAAAGCTCAGTTATTCCAACGCGTTATGGCAGTGCGCTGCAGCACTTCAAAGCTCAGTTTTGACCTGCAAACAATTGACAGCCCTCCATCATCAATGAAACCATTTGATGGGTTTTAGGGTGTTTGGTCGAATGGCCGTCTCCCTGCAACCTAGAGAAAACATTAACCATGGAAAACATCTCTATTAAAGGAGAACTATAAAATGAAAATCGCGATTATTGCCGCTTTAGGGCTCAGCGTGACCGGTCTCAACGCCGCTCCCTACTATGTCGGTGAAACTTTAACTCAAAAAAACAACGTGACTCTTAATTTCCAAGACACTTTGGTCAAGGATACCGCCACAGAAACTGGTGATTCAGCAAACATTGCTGCATTCCAACTTCGTGGTGCTTACAATGCTTCTGCCAATATTCCTGTAACCTTCAACGTTCCTTTCTACATGGCTGGCGAAAAGCTCAGCGGAACAAGCCGATCGGCCCTTGGAAACGTGGGTCTTGGTTTGGGCTGGACCAAATCAATGCCTACTTCAGATCGTGAAATGACCTGGGGTTATAGCGCTGTGTTGAATGCATGGATGCCGACTTCACGAAAAGCTGAAGGCGGAACTGTTGCTGCAACCAACTTCGCCATTGATGCTTACAAGTACTACACCAAGACGACCTCGATTGTTCCTACCATCGGCCTCTGGTTGACTGCTGACATGATTACCCTCAAAGGTAATTTTGGATACGGCTACTCCTATAACAACGACGCCGATGACAAGAGCTCAAACTCTTTCACGGGTCAATTGGCTGCTAGCTGGCATGCCACCAACAATATGCATGTGAACCTCGAGTACAACGCCTTGGCCGGTGACACCAATTTCCGAGGCTCTTTGCCCAAGCTTGTTCACCAGATTTCTCCTTCGATTTCTGGAACCATGGACAAGTTCATGGGTTCCGCTTTCGTGAACGTTCCTTTGGATAGCGAAAGCCGCGACATCACCACGATCGCCTTCGGTGCGAACGTTGGCTATATGTTCTAATTGCTAGAATGTATTGATTAGCTTTGAAAACCCGGATGGCAACATCCGGGTTTTTTTATGCCCGAAATTTCCTTTGCAAGAGCCTAAGCACCTGTTGATGCTTACTCGCTGAGAAGTTCATCAGCAGGGCTACCAACGCGCCCAACAAAAAAAATCCATTCACTCCGGGACCAAAAATCCAGGCAATTCTCTCGGCGACTTCTGGCGGCTGATCTTGATTTGAGACAAATCCAATCCTGGACAGCAGCAATCCTCCGAGAAAAATGGCAAAAGCTCGTGTTAACTTTTCCGCCAACTTCCAAATACCAAAGTAAACACCTGCTCTTTTTTCTCCTGATTTAAGCTCATCATAGTCGATGACATCGGCAAGAAAAGCATCAAGGAGCACGACGCTCGCAATCATAATTCCAGCAAAGACCGCATAGACAAGGGGACCTGTAAGCGATGAGGGTAAAAGCAAGGGATAAACAAAGCTCCCAGAGAGCCCTAGCGCCGATACGCCCAAAACAAGCGCCATCTTCTTAGACAAAAATCGAGAAAGATAAATCCAAAACGGAATAGCGAGCGTAAAGACAACAATGAAGACAGCAATAATCGATTGAGTTTGAGACTCGCTGAGATTCAGTCGATACTTATAGTAATAGATTGCAAAGACAGAGTTGATTGAAACTCCGATCGTACAAATCAGATAGCAGGCCAGAAGCGTGATGAAGGGCCGATTCCTCCAGATCTCCCATCGAGATGCCGAAGGACGTGACTGTTGAACCACATCCACCTTTGCATTCCGAGTAAACAGAAAAGACACCAGGGCTCCGATGAACAACGTCAGTCCCAAGATCAAGCCCACCGCAGAAAAACGAATTTCTCCCCAAACGCCGATTGAAATCACCGGAAGGAGTGCGGCCCAAATCGCTCCCAAATTTCCCATTGCGAGACGCCAGCCGTAAACTTCCAATCGCTCACGAGGGTCTCGGCTTAACTCCGCCGCCAAAGCACCGTGAGGAACGGCAAAGATCGTCGAGAATGTGTTCAAACCAAGATAAGTCATCAAAAGGAAAAAGAACTTCTCAGACTGATTCGCCTCTGAAGGAGGTGAAAGGAGGGCAACGAGAAATAGACAAGCACCCAAAGCTCCGGGAACAAAAAACACAGAGCGCCGACCCCACTTTGCAGGCGTACGATCAGAGAGCCAGCCCATCATTGGATCCGTCACAGCATCCCAAAAAATTGCGAGTCCCACTGCCAATCCAGCCAGAGCAGGAGAAAGGCCCACAACATCCGTATAAAAAATCAAAAGCTGAATTCGGATAAAGACTTCAAAAGCTGTGATTCCAAGCTGACCGATCGAGTATCCGACCTTGACTCTCTGAGAGATCACTCGCCTTTCACTCCAAAATAAACGGCGCTCGGATGAGAAAACACAAGAGCCGATACTGACGACTCAGGACTCATCATGAAGCCCTCTGTCAACTCAACACCAACATCATTTGGCTTCAAGACTTCGAAAAGCTCTCGCTGAAACTCAAGGTCAGGACAAGCAGGATAACCAAAACTATATCTCTTTCCTCGGTACTTCGCCTGGAATCGATCCATCATGGTCATATCGGGGTGATCAGGAAAGCCCCATTGAGAGCGAAGAAATGAATGTAAATACTCAGCAGCCGCCTCTGCAGTTTCTAAGGCTAACGACTGAATAATATGGGAATTCAAAAACTCTCCTCGCTCTTTGGCCAACTCGGACATTTCTCGCGTCGGACCTTGAGCAGTGGTCACAAACAAACAAACGTAATCCTGCGCGCGATAATCGCTGGGATTAACATAATCAGATAGACAAAGCCCCTGAGGAGTGGATTGCCGCTTGAAGTTCCAAGAAATGAGGCGGTCCTTCGACTCTGGATCGAGCAAATGCAAAGAGTTTCCATCTGACTCAGCTCTGAAGAATTGATAAACGGCTTTCACCTGCATCCAAGATTTTGCTTCAACCTTAACTCGCTCGAGCGCCTCAGCAATCTCCAGTGATTTTTGAAACTCGGGATCGCCCAACAAGTCTCTGCGCTTCTTAGGATCTTCAAGAGCACGAATATGCCCACCCTTCACCCCTAAATGTCGCCCTAGCAACATCAATGGATTGATGAACGGCCAAACATGCTCCAAAGGAATCTGCAAAACATGCCGCTTCAAATCAGGCGGCGATGCGGGGGATGCTTGCGGCGGAACGGAATCGCTTCGAATATGGGCTTGCTGTGCAGAAACTGTGGAAGAACCTGACTTCTGTGGCATCTGCCGACGCCTCTCTTCCACTCCGGAGCGCAACGTCTTGAGCATTTCTAAATCCACAATTTTTTTTGAAAGCTCCAGTCCATCCATCGCATCTTTTGCGTACTCAACAAAGCCTTCTCCATAGGCGGGAGCGATTTTTCGATCTGTAAACTGTCGCGTAAGCGCCGCTCCTCCAACAAGAAGAGGTGTGTGAATTCCCGCCGCCGCGAGATCAGAGGCGGTCTCCACCATTTGCTGAGCACTTTTTACAAGTAATCCCGAAAGTCCGATGATGTTGGGATGGTATTTTTTGGCAGCCGCAATCAGCTCCTGAGATGGAATCTTAATTCCCAAATTGATCACTTCGAATCCGTTATTTGAAAGAATGATATCCACCAAGTTTTTGCCGATGTCATGGACGTCGCCCTTCACTGTTGCCAGAACAACGCGCCCCCTGAGTGCCGAATCAGACTTCTCCATATGGGGCTTCAAGAAATTGACCGCCGCCTTCATCACTTCAGCACTCTGAAGAACCTCAGCGACAATCAACTTGTTCTCGTTGAACAACCTGCCAACCTCATCCATCCCCTTCATCAAGGGCCCATTGATAATCTCAAGCGGCGGCTTGCCCTTCATGGCTTCAGCTAAATCATCAAGCAAGCCCTCTTTAGAGCCCTCCACAACAGCCCGAGAAAGTCGCTCCTGGAGCGGCAAAGACTCTCGAGGTTCACGAGCCTTCTTCTCCTTTTTTCCAAAAAACTGATTGAATGCCTTCACAGGATCGTCGCCACGATTCCAAAGAAGATTTTCACACAACACCCTCTCTTCTTCAGAAATCTCTGCAAATCGCTCAAGCTTTTCCGTATTCACAATCGCCATATCAAGGCCAGCCTGAGTACAGTGATAGAGAAACACTGAATTCAAAACTTCACGACCTGCTTCAGGAAGACCAAAACTCACGTTGGATACACCAAGAACCGTCTTCGACTTTGGAAAGAGCCTCTTCAATTCACGAACAGCGTCCATGGTGTGAACTGCAGAACCAACGTACTGAGGATCACCCGTTCCGCATGGAAAGACCAAAGGATCCCAGACAATGTCCTCGGGACGAATCCCATATTTGTCAGTCAGCAAGCCAAATGAGCGCTCAGCGATGGCAAGCTTACGATCCAAGGTCACGCCCATGCCCTGCTGAGGATCATCATCAATCGTGCCAACAATCAGTGCCGCACCAAATTTTTTAGCGAGCGGGCAAACGGACTCGAATCGCTCCTCACCATCTTCAAGATTGATGGAATTGATGATCGCTTTTCCCTGCGAATACTTGAGCGCCATCTCGATCACGGTCGAGTCGGTCGAATCGATCATGATGGGTGTCGAAATCTTTTTCATCACAACATCCAAAAATTTTTTCATGTCGGCCAGTTCGTCTCGATCGGGGTTAGCCAGACAAATGTCGATGATCTGAGCCTGATTTCGAATCTGAGCCCGAGCGATCTCAGAGGCCTCATCCCACTTCTCCTCGGAGACAAGACGTTTGAATTTGCGACTCCCAATGACGTTGGTTCTCTCACCTATCAAAACTGGTCGCACATCATCATTCACTTCAAGCAACTCTATTCCGGATAAAATTGAAGAATCACGTCTCAGAGGCTTGTGAGGCTTTAAGTGTTTTGCCAATTCAGCGAAGGCATGAATGTGACTCGCCGTCGTTCCGCAGCATCCCCCAATGACATTCAGCCAGCCTCGCTCTCCAAACTGATTGAGAACTCGAGCCATCATCTCCGGGGTCTCCAGATATCGCCCATCCTCATCTGGCAAACCCGCATTGGGAGCGCATGCTACGGGGAAGGCCGAAAACTGGGCGAGCGTTCGAATATGATCGGTCATGAACTCAGGACCGGTGGCACAGTTAAGACCCAGATAGAGAAGGTCTCGATGCATCAGTGAAGCATACAACGCATCTACGCCTTGACCGGCGAGCATCGTTCCCATTGGCTCAATTGTCCCACTGACCGCAAT
Organism: uncultured Bacteriovoracaceae bacterium; assembly: GCA_964655245.1. Lineage (GTDB taxonomy): Bacteria > Bdellovibrionota > UBA2394 > UBA2394 > UBA2394 > JBEIHI01. The sequence goes on from CAZZLQ010000038.1 coordinate 10,873, forward strand.
CGGCAATTTCACGGCCTTGGCCTCCTGAACGCGATCAATCGCCTCAAGAATCGCCTTGATATTCCGAGTGTCCTGACAAGTCTCAATCAAGAAGTAATCGACCCCACCCTCATAGAGGCCTTCGATCTGAGGGACAAACTCTTCCACCAAAGCATCGAACTCGATTCCGCCCGTGACCGAGAGAGATTTTGTCGAGGGGCCAATCGACCCCGCAACAAAGCGAGGCTTATCAAGGGTACTCAATCGATCAGCAGTCTCTCGAGCTACTTGAGCTGCCGCAAAATTAATTTCGACCGTCTTGTCTTGAAGACCAAACTCACCAAGGACGAGACGCGAACCGCTAAAGGAATTCGTCTTGACGATATCAGCTCCAGCTCGCAGATAAGAATCCATGATCTCCGAAATGATATCGGGACGAAGCAAATTGAGATTCTCGCAACATCCTTCGCTGGCTTCACCCCCAAAATCTTGGGCCCTCAGATCTCTTGCTTGAATGGCAGTCCCCATGGGTCCATCGAGAACAAGGACTCTTTCTTGAAGTAAACGACGCAATTGCTGAATACGTTGAGCTCGATTGGAGTGATCTAAACTATTCATGACACAACTTCTCAAACCAAGAGAAGCTTGGTAAGAGAGGCTCCATGATAGCGTGGTTGGGGTTGTTGGCAATTGCTTTAACTCACAAGTCTACTGAGCTTGAGCTGCTCTCGTTTCATCGCCTTGAAACCACAGAGCGTTTTGATCTTTCGGGAATCGTCAGAGTCAACGACAGCATTAGAAAGAGCTTCAATGCCCAGGGCGATTTTCTGGTCCTCAATGACAAAACATCGTGGATCTATGACGCTAAGATCAAGGGAGACTCCGTCCAGGTCAGCCGGCTGATCGATCTCAAGTCCTTGGGGGCTTCAGGTGAGTTTGACCTAGAGGGAATTGATGCTGTTGGCGGCGAACTCTATGTTTTGAATGAGGCTCAGGATTCTGTCATCATTCTGTCTGGCCCACGTCCACAAGATCTAAAAGTTCTACGTTCGGAACCTTCTCTGTCTCAGATGTTTCCGGCCTATCAGCTGAGCAAAAAGTTCGGCCTCGAGGGTTTAGCTGTTTTCGGGAAATCTATTCTTTTAGCAAAAGAGATGCTGCCTCTCGCCGTCTTTGAAATCTCACAAACCGCAAAACCAAAAATCTTTGAGCGAAATCAATTGGGCTCTCAGACGGACCTCAAAGTAAACAACGGAAGTTTATTCATCTTAGATCGCGAAGGTCGATGCATCTGGAAGACAAAGCTGCCATTCAAGTCCCAAGAGACTTGTTACTCATTTGCGAAGGCTCTTAAGCACCCCGAGCTCGATTACTGGGCGCGGGATAACAAACAGAGACCCCAGCCCCAATGGGGCACAGCCGAGGCTCTTGAGGTAAGTGATGAGCACTTCATCATTGGACTCGACAACAATGGCCAGCCTCTCAAGACTCGATCCGACACGAGGCCCGTCATCGTCGTTTTGAAACGTTAGGAACTTAGGTTTTCCCGTCGATTCTCTTGGGGCTTTGACTGACTCTTGAAAAACACGCCAAGCCACGCCGGAAAGAAAGTGACAGCAGAAACAAAGCAACACGAGAGGCCAACAATGGCCACCCATCCCAAGGACGCAATTCCATTATGAAGAGCCAGAGCCATACCTCCATATCCACAGATGGAGGTCAGTGTACATGTGGCCACGGTGGGGCCTACCGAAACAGCCGCCTCTCGATCCGCATGAGGATCTCCCTCCTCACGCAATTCAAGGAATCGATGAAACAGATGAATTGAATTGTCGACGACCATTGCTCCCAGTGAGGCCAGTGCGACCATGTTAAAAAAGTTAATGTTTGTTCCTTCGAGAACAAGAACTAATCCCGTCAAAGAAAATCCCGACAGAACTGGAATCATCGTCACTGCAGCAAGAGACCAACTTTGAAAATCAATCCAACAAATCAAAAACACGAGTATCAGCATACCCAGAACCAACCAAGGCCCCTCTCCAATCACTCGACTGACGATATCGGCAAAAATCACTTGTTGACCCGAAAGTGTAGGAGTCTGCCCACTGCTAGATTCTAGTTGCTCGACTGCCTTTTTAAACCTCATGGCCTTACGACCATCGGGAGCTCCGCCAATATCAAACAGGTAAACCATAAAGTCACCTGATTGATCCGACGCGATGAAGGGTTCACGAGTCTCAGCTGGAACGTCCTCAAATTGATGAGGAGTCATATCATAGGCAGAGCTCTTGATTTCACGAAGAGCTTCTCGAATAACTTCATCCTTGAATCGATCGATCCACTCCTCTTCGACCTCATCCGAGATCTCTTGCAGCTTTTTTATTCGCTGCTCTTGATCCACAGGCAGGAAGGTTGAAAGACCCGACGCCAACGCGATGTCCGGATAGTCTTTCTCATTCACTCGATAGAAATCCAAAAATCGAGCCGCCTCAGCCTGACCCTTAAACACCGCAATGGCTGAAGGCTGCAGACGCTCGGTAAAAATCTCAGCTAATGCCTCGCGAGCAGGAGTCGTCTTCCTAGTGTTGATGGCCTCCGCAAATCCAAAATCAAAACGAAAATAGAGCGCGCTCAAAACAACTCCCATGATGACCAAAGAAATCGATCCCCAGCGAACAAATGGCAGCCAGGACTGGGGCCACCACAAAGATCGCGCACGCTGCGAAAAGATCTGAGCAATGCTGAGCGCCCACGGCTTGGCAGAGCCGCGGATTTTCTCGGCCAGCAAAATCCATGACGGCATGAACAACACAAAACTGCCTGCAGCAGTGAGGACTAAGATGATCGCCACTCGACCAAACTGTGCAAATCCCTGAAAGCTGCTCAAAGTCAGCAATGCAAATCCACAAAGCAGAGCACTCGACGAGGTCAGAGTGGCCCGACCCGTTGTTCGCCACGTGCGATCTAAGGCCGATCGATAATCTCGACTCTGACGCTCCTCAAGATAACGGGCCCACAAATGAATTCCGAACTCGATCCCAACCCCAAACACAACCAGCACGAGAAAGATGGCGATTGAGTTGAGATCTCTTTCAAGCAATCCCACAACTCCCATCCCCACTAATAAACCGACCATCAATGGCGGCACCGTGGTCAAAAGAGCCCAGCCGGAACGAAAATAAAATGCCACGATCAAAAGAATGAGAATGATTCCCCAAACTCCAAACTTCACATCCTCAGCAATCGAATCAAAACGATGAATGTGAGAGGGAATGGAGCCGTAAATCTCGTATCTGATGGCTGGATCGATTTGAGCAAAATTGAATTCCTGAAGGTATGACTCCAAAGTCTTCATGGCTGACCGATTTCGCTCGATACTGAATGATTCCTGAGCGGGCAGAATGCGAATAGCCAGAAAGGCTCCATCCTCAGTCTGATAGTAAGGCCTCATGTCTTTAAGGCGCTGAAGGAGCTCCTTCGCTGAGTTGAGATCCTCATCCTCTTCTTTGTCAGCACCAGCCTTCGCCTCATGCGCACTTTGAGCATCAGGAACTTCAGAGGACATCTCCCCGTCCATTTTCTCCATGGTTGATTCAAGCCCCAAAGGATCCGTCAGAGCCGCATTGGCCTTTCTCTCCTTTTCAATGCGCGCCAAAATAGAGTCCAGGGACTCTATGGGAATGAACTTGTACTTATTCTCCTCAAGAAACGTCTTTGGGGTCCGATAACGGACCGAACGAGCAAACCCCTTTTTTTCAGTTTCCAGAAAGTGAGTAAATCCCTCAGCCGCCTCTAAGCGCTTCTCAAGAGATCCTCCAAAGAGAACGACCCGGAAATCATAGGAACCCCCCGCCTTTGTCTTGATCACATTCATGTTCTGTACGCTGGGAGCAGACCGAGGAAGCAGACTCTGAAGATCTGAATCTAAACGAATTCGTAAGCTATAAACTGCCCCTAGGACGCCCAAAATAGCGGCCGACAAGATGAATACCCACCAAAACTTGAGGTTAACATCAACAAAGCGTGAGAGCGCTCGATCGAGCTGACCTTTGTATCCAGCTGAAATGCCTGTTTCCTCCATGGAGACCTCGTGACAATAGGATGAGCGTTTTGTAAAAGTGTGGCCATGAATTTATCGAGATTCATTCAACCTTTTGCTCCAAAAGTTTACGCCGAACGTCGAAAAAAGCTCCTGGATCGACTTCTCAAAATAGAGGATTCATTCATTTGTTTGTTTTGGAGCGGCAGCGAGGTGGTCCGCAACCACACGGCTCATTTCCCCTTTCGAGCTCAGTCTGATTTTTTGTATCTCACCGGCTTTTCAGAACCAGATACTCTTTTGGTCTTACGAGCGAAGGGCGGAAAGACGGAAACCTTGCTCGGCCTTCGACCGCGCGATCTCTCCCCTAATCGCGGCAGTGAGATTTGGGAAGGTGAGCGACTGGGCGTTGAAAGAGCTGCTAAGGCGATGCATCTTGATGATGCGTTTGATATCCACCACTCGGATAAGATTCTGAAAAATCTGATTTCTGAAACTCGGTCGATTTTCTGGAGCATCGGACTCTACCCCGACTGGGATCAAAGATTGATCCAGATGATTTCCGATCTGACTCGAAACCAAAGAGGAGCTCCCTTCATTTCATCGATCCACGATGTTCGAATTCATCTTCACGAGATGAGAAAGGTGAAGTCGAAAGAGGAGATTGAGGTGATGCGCCGATCAGGAAACATCGCAGCTCATGGTCACCTCCGAGCAATGGCCATGGCAAAGCCAGGGCAATATGAGTATCAAGTTGGAGCTGAGATCGAGCGAGAGTTCAAGCGACTCGGCGCTCAAGCGCCTGCTTATAACTCAATCATCGCTGCGGGAAACAACGCGTGCACATTGCACTACACAGCAAACAACCACCAACTTAAGGCTGGTCAGATGATTTTGATTGATGCGGGTGCTGAGCTGCATGGTTATGCCTCCGATATCACCCGAAGCTTTCCCGTCTCGGGTCGCTTTTCTCCTGCTCAGCGCGAAGTCTACGAAGTGGTCCTCGAGGCCCAGCAAGAAGCCATTCGTTCGGTAAGGGCCGGGGTCAACATCACAAAAACTCATGATGTTGCCACTCGCGTTTTGAGTGAGGGATTGAAGCGTTTGGGCATCATCAAGAAAGCATCAGCTCAAAGTATTCACAAAAAGGGGTTGTTCAAGGCTTATATGCCACATGGAACATCTCATTGGCTGGGACTGGATGTTCACGATGCAGGCCGATACAAGCGCTGGCTCGAACCCATGAAACCTTCTGAATTGCCTGCCGGATCTGTGATCACCGTTGAACCGGGCCTTTATTTCAGAGCTGATGACAAGACAGTTCCAGCAAAGTACCGAGGCATCGGCATTCGGATTGAGGATGACGTTCACATTACCAAATCGGGCGCTGACGTCTTAACGGCTCAATGCCCAAAAACAGTTGAGGAAATTGAAGCGGCATGCGGTCCAAAACTTTAAGTCCTTCAACCGACCCTCGGCTTTCGAGCAGCTGGAAGACATGCGCTGCTAATGAACTGAAACGCTCATCGTCTCGCAGAGACCTAGTGATTTTGAGTCATGCGGATGATGAAGGCGTGAGACTGAACAATGGTCGACCGGGTGCGTCTGAAGGACCTGAGAGAATCCTTCATTTCTTAGGCCGTATGGTTTTGCAAACAAAGTCACCTCAGATTTTTGTTTTGTCTGACCGAAAGACGCATCTCCGCTTGAGTGAACGCCATGAAGCTGCAGAGCAGATAGCTTCGAAGGTTCTCTCCATGGGCTATCGGCTGATCACTCTTGGGGGCGGTCATGACTACGGCTTTCCAGATGCGTCAGCCTTTCTGAAAACAGGCGGAAGCAAGGTTCTAAATATCGATGCTCATATGGACGTTCGTCCCGTTCTTGATGACAAGCTCAACTCAGGCACCGCCTTCTCTCGACTGATCGAGCGATTCGGCGGACGCTGTCTTGTGGAGTGGGGCATTCAATATCAGACCAATTCCGAATCTCAGCTCCATTGGGCTCAGAAACAGGGCACGAAAGCTTTTTCCTTTGAAAAGCCACTACCCCGCCTCTCAGGCAGTGTTGGACTTAGTATTTGTCTTGATGCTTTCGCTGGAATCAGAGGAGTCTCTGCCCCGCAATTTTTAGGCCTTGATCCGATGCAGGGCCTGCAAGCAATTCGTCGCTACGGAAAGCGATCCAGCTGGCTTGGGCTCTATGAGTGCTCACCTTCTTTGGATCCACAAACGCACGACTCTGCCCGTCTCGCGGCTGCTTTAGCCTACCATTTCATTCACGCCTGAACTGGTCTCAAGAGCCGACTCTTTTGGGACCTAGGGACGTATTTTGCCCCTTTTGCGCTCTGCAATTATTACACAGCATGGCCCCAGGCAGCAGAATCTGCAGGTCTATGAGTGGCACAAAGATTGAAATACCAGAGAGCGGAAATGAGCGCTGACCCCCGAATAACAGATGCTTCTCATCTAGATCCGACACTCAGCCAAACTCAGCCTGAGAGATCAGATCATCCTGTTGCTCAGTTTATGGAGCAACTCGGCCTCGACATTTCTACGTTTCCGATCGTTCGCTTCACCCTGGAAACATCAGAGCGAGACATTCGCACGGGTCGCATTCACTTACCCATTAGATTACCCATTCAATCGGGCGTCTACTTTGAATCGATTATTCGAATCAGTCGCGTCCTTGAAACATCGGCGGCTGACTTTCGAGGGACTCGTAAATTTTTAGAAATTGAATGGATCTTTTCTGAGTCATCGACGATCGATGGATCCAAACATCCAGCATTTTCCTTTCTAGCCGATCAAGCTCAATGCCCCGGCTGCAGTGAACCCTTCTACCCTGAGCCCGAAGTCAAAGATGCCAACACAGTCTCACTTGCATGCCCCAACTGTCTGCTCAATTGGTCTGTGAATGTCTCCGCTCCCGACCAGAAACGCACAATGGCTGAGCTCTTGATTGATAGTTTCCGGAAGGATCCAGCAAAACTCCGAGCTCTCATCACCAAATGGAGCGAAGGTCCTGTTGCCGGCAACGATCGACTCTACTTCAACACGTTTCCATTCGATTTTCAGCCCTGGAACGAATCGGCCTCCATCGATTGGCTCTTTGGCAAAACCAAGGGGTGGATTGCTCTCAGTAACGGATCTGCTCGAGACTTTGAATCTCTTGTTCGAGGCTTCATCAATCGACTTTCGCTGGAATATTTCAAAAATAACTTCTTCAGCACTGTCACGAGTGAGCTCGATAAAACAGAAATTCAAAGAAAAACAGAGATTCAAAGAAAAGAAGAAGCGCAGAAGCGAGCGCTTCGAGAAGTCGTTCCCTCATTTTCAGAGCCCACCCCAATCAATATAAAGCCAGAGCTCAAACCAACTCCCGCAGCTTCATTTCCACTGCCAACAACCGGTGTGATGGCATCATCGATCAGCTCAAAAAAATTGAAGAGAAATGATTGGATCAAACCAGCGGCTATTGCCGCAACGGTCGTTGCCATCTCCGGAGTGGCTCTCTACGCGCTCATGAATGTTCAGCTTCGCCCCGGACAAACTCCCGTTCAAGCCGAAGCTCCGGCTCAAGAGTCGACAAAAATCATCTCTCAATCAACTCCCACCGAAAGCCAAGAGCTGGCTCAGCCCGCTCAGGCAAACAATCCTTCAGACACAATGTCGCTGGCAGTGAAAGCGAGCCAAGATTCAAAATCTGAGAGCACCACACAAGCTGCTCAACTTCGAGATTCCATTCAGCGAGAGATCCTTAAGGCGTCTTCAGAAGAAGCGCCACAAAAGGAGAAGTCTCTGACGAGCAAAAAACTCAAAAAACCTGCTGAACAAAAAAACAAAAATCTAACTGCAACTACCCAGCCGAAGACGGAAGAAAAGACCCAGGTCGCAGCGCTAGAAAACTCCGAGAAAGAACCCCTCAAATCAACAGCAGCAGCACAGGATCAGAGCGCTGCACAAAGTTCAGCTGAGCAGATTGCTCTTCGTCAAAGGGCCGTTGAGACCGCACTCAGACAGGCGCTCATGCATCTGAAACTTCAGCAGTCCAAAGAAGCTATCTCCGAATTCAAGAAAGTGATCAGCCTAGATCCTTTCAACTCTGAATCTCATCGAGGCATTGGTCTGGCCTATGTCTATGAAAAGGATTTTGAGTCGGCCATCACTTCACTGAACCGTTACTTAGAGATATCCAAAGGCGCCTCTGACAAAGCCTCTGTTGAAGAGCTCATCTCAACACTGAAAGAACGGATTCAAGCATCACCTCAATGAGCTGAGCATCAAATCAAATGCACGCCCCCGATGCGAAATCTTCCACTTTTCACGCATATCCAATTGAGCAAATGTTCGATCGCAACCGTCAGGAATGAAGATCGGATCGTAGCCAAAACCTTGGTTCCCCTGTGCAACCAAAGAAACCTTGCCTTCGCACTCTCCTCTGAACAAAGACAGGCGATCTTCTGCTGGCCGATACAGAGCCAAGACACAGACAAAACGAGCAGACCGCTGAGAAACCAAGGAAAGACGCTTGATAATCTCCGAGCATTGAACGCGAGAATCCGCCCCACCCATAAACCGAGCTGAGTAGACCCCGGGCTCACCACCCAGCGCATCAACCTCAAATCCCGAGTCATCGGCCAAGACTGGAACCCCCAATTCTCTACCCACAAACAAGGCCTTGATCGATGCATTCTCCTCGTAGGTGCTGCCAGACTCTAGAGGGAGGGTCCGTGAGAAATGAACATCATTGAGTGTCAAAAGTCGAAATGACTCTCCCAATGCGGACTGGAACTCTTTTTGTTTATGTTTGTTCTCGGAGGCGAGAACAAGGTTTAGGAAATGCCCCACTCTTTTAGATACCTTCGTTGAATCTCAAACAACTGATTGCAACCGGCCAACCCCAGATCCAACATTTGATCCCATTCAGATCGACTAAAGGCGCCTTTCTCAGCAGTTCCCTGAACTTCAATGAGATGCATTTTTTCATTCACCACCAAGTTCGCGTCGACCTCAGCGTCGACATCCTCAATATATTCGAGATCGAGGAGCATCTGACCACCCACGCGGCCAACAGAAACAGCAGAAACCATCGTCGTTTGAGGATTGAATTTTCCTGAAGTCTTCTCGCGAATCTTTTCAAGAGCCAAACGAAAAGCTAGATAGGACCCCGTAATCGCAGCTACACGAGTTCCTCCGTCCGCCTGAACAACGTCGCAGTCAATCTGGACTGTTCGATGTCCGAGAGACTTGAGCTCCACCGCCGCTCGAATACTTCGGCCGATCAATCGCTGGATTTCATGAGTTCGCCCCGTGCTCCTGATTTTATCTCGATGGATTCGCTTGTCGGAGCTGCCGGGCAACATTCCGTATTCTGCTGTGACCCAGCCGGTGGCGTTTTGGGAGTTCATCCAATTGGGAATCTTGTCGTCGATGGAAACCGAGCAAATCACTCGAGTATGGCCCCATTCGATCATCACGCTGCCATCAGGATGTTTCTGAGGGCCTTTGATCACATTGATGTTTCGAATTTCGTCGAACTTTCTTCCATTCTTGCGCATGAGGGCCCTTTCGTTTTAACTTGAAGGCATTCTATGCAGGCCTTCGGAGAACTCAAGCTTTTAACCGGAAACTCTAACTTCGATTTAGCATCAAAGGTTGCGAAGCATCTCAGCACTTCGATCACTCCTGCGTTAGTCAAAAAGTTTTCAGACGGCGAAACGTTTGTACGAATCGAAGATAATATTCGTGGAGCAGATTGCTTTATCATTCAATCGACTTGTGCTCCAGCCAACGAAAATCTCATGGAGCTATTGGTGATGATCGATGCCCTCAAGCGAGCGTCTGCGCGTCGAATCACAGCGGTCATGCCCTATTACGGATATGCCCGACAGGACCGAAAGGACACTCCCCGCACTCCCATTACAGCAAGACTTGTTGCTGATCTCTTACAAGCGGCGGGGGCTCATCGAGTTTTTGCACTGGACCTTCACGCGGCTCAAATTCAAGGCTTCTTTAATATTCCTTTCGACCATTTGTTTGCAGCTCCGGTCCTTGTCAAACGACTCAAGGAATTGATCAGTGAACCGAGCCAAGCCGTCTTAGTTTCACCGGACGCTGGTGGTGTCGAGAGAGCTCGCGCTTACGCCAAACGCTTAGACTGCGCGATCGCCATTGCCGATAAGCGACGCGAGGGCCCTGGCAAAATTGCTGAGGTCAACATCATCGGGGATGTGAAGGGCCGCGAAGCTGTCTTATTAGATGACATTGTCGACACGGCGGGAACACTGAGCGAGGTTTCTCGTGTTTTGATCGAAAATGGAGCAAAAAAGGTTTGGGCAGTAGCCACCCACGCGGTGCTTTCGGGACCAGCCGCGGATCGGATCCAAAGGTCACCCCTCGAAAGACTCATTGTCACGGATACCGTGCCGATCGGTGATAAAGCCTCATTGTGCCCTAAAATCGAGGTCTTAACGGTATCTGAGCTTTTGGGAGAGGCCATTCAACGCATTCACCGGCAGGACTCCGTCAGCAGCCTCTTCGTTTAGTGCCCTCAGAAAGTTGCGTTTCAAATCAAAATGCGTTTATTTAGCGCTTTAAGGAGTTCCTATGCATCAGGTTCAGATTAAAGCAGTTGAAAGAAAAGTGGGTGACAAAAGCACCCTCAAAAAAATTCGTTCGGAAGGTTTCGTACCAGCCGTGATTTACGGTCCAGGCGCATCCAATGCGACCTGCGCGATCAACGAAAAAGAGCTTAGAACTGCATTCAAAAACGATCTCGAGCAAAACGCGATCATTGAATTGCAATCAGACTCAGCCTCTTTGAAAGGCAAAAAAGTCGTTTTGAAAGAACTCTCGCGATCCTCTGTGCTGTGGACTCTGGAGCATATTGATTTGTACGAAGTGGCAATGAATCGCCCTCTTCGAATCCGCGTTCCTTTCCACTACACCGGAACTCCCGATGGCGTGAAAAACGATGGTGGCGTTGTTCAAGTTTTGCGACGAACAATCCAAATTGAAGGATTGCCCGGAGAACTCCCTGATTTCATCGAAGTGGATATCAGCGCATTGAAAATCAATGAAGCTCTTCATATTCATGAGATCAACACTCCTAAAAACATTAAGGTCATCGACAACGCAGCGATTGCCATCGTCTCCGTGATGGAGCCTGAAAAAGAAGAAGTGGCCACTCCTGCTGCCGCTGCAGCCGGTGAAGGTGCCGCAGCCGCCGCTGGAACGACAGCCGCCGCTGCGGGTACAGCCGCTGCTCCTGCTGCTGCTGCCCCTGCCGCTGACGCCAAAAAGAAGTAATTTGAGGAGCTGTGGCTTCTAAAGTTTGCATTATGGGCCTGGGTAATCCAGGCCCTCGTTACTCCGGAACCCGACACAATATTGGATTCGAGTGGATTGATTCCCTGGCAACGCAGCTAGGTGAATCCTCATGGAAGGATAAGTACGAATCGCTTTGGCTTTCGTGCAGCTTTATGGGTTCGGAGCTTCATCTCCTGAAGCCTCAAACCTTCATGAACGAAAGTGGACGAGCATACGCTCAGTGGAAAACAAAAAACCAAGGAGATCACCGAATTTTAGCTGTTTATGACGACCTGGATCTTCCGGTGGGACGTCTTCGCTTGAGATATAAAGGCTCAGACGGTGGACAACGCGGAATGAAGTCGGTCATCGAGCATTTTGGCTCCAGTGAGGTTCCACGACTTCGGATTGGGATCGGCCGAAATGGAGAAGAAGCGTCGGACTACGTCCTCTCTCGATTTACCCCGGATCAATCAGCTCACATCAAGCCACTGATCCAGGATGCTAAGAAACATTTGGAGATATTTTTGAATCATGAATCTGAAAAAGCGATGAGCTTGATCAATTCGCTTCATTATGGAGAACAATAATGGGACTGGAATGTGGAATCGTTGGTCTGCCCAACGTTGGTAAATCAACTCTGTTTAATACTTTAACGGCCGCTCAGGTACCCGCTGAGAATTTTCCATTTTGTACGGTCGACCCCCATAAGGGTGTCGTGAATGTACCGGACCCCAGACTGGATGCGATTTCAAAAATCGTTAATCCTGAACGCATTGTTCCCGCGCTTGTCAGCTTTGTCGATATCGCTGGCCTCGTCAAAGGCGCCTCCCAAGGGGAGGGGCTCGGCAATCAGTTCCTTTCTCATATTCGCGAGGTCAACGCGATAGCCCATGTTGTTCGCTGCTTCGAAGACGACAATATCATTCATGTGATGGGTGGGGTTGATCCCAAGCGAGATATCGAAATCATCGACCTTGAGCTTTGCCTGTCAGATATGGACTCAGCCAAAAAGCGAATGGATAGAATAGAAAAGATGGCGAAGAGTGGAAACGCTGAGGCTAAAGCCGAGCTTGAAGTCTTCAAGCAAGTCATGAGCTGCCTTAATGACGGCATCCCTCTCAGACGAAGACCCGAGCTAGTCGCGAAAATTCCTCAGGATCAGTTCCTCACCAGCAAGCCCGTACTCTATGTTGCCAATATTGCTGAGTCAGACGTGAAGACCATTTCTCCGTCCACCCTTCAACGCATTGAGGCAGTGAGAGAACATGCCGCTTTGGACAAAGCACTCGTGATTCCGATGTGCGTGAACCTGGAGTCTCAACTTCAGCAAATGGATCCCGCTGATCGCGAGATCTTTCAAGCCGAATATGGCATTGAAGAGCCCGCCCTCCACCGCCTGATTCGGGAGGCTTTTAAAGCGCTGGGGCTAATGACCTACTTTACGGCCGGGGTCAAAGAGGTCCGAGCCTGGACCATTCCCGTCGACTGCCTCGCTCCTGATGCAGCTGGGGCCATCCATTCGGACTTTAAACGGGGTTTCATTAGGGCCGAGGTCATCGCCTATAAGGACTTTATAGCCTGTTCAGGCGAGAAAGGAGCCCGGGAAAAGGGCCTCCAGCGGGCTGAGGGTAAAGAGTACAAGGTTCATGACGGGGATGTTATTTTGTTTAGATTTGCTGTTTGAAGTATCTCCAAACTGGTTTAAAAGAACTCCTTCATTGAGGTGAATATGCAGATTGTGAATTTAACTGAAGTTTATCAAAACGAACTCAAAGGTCGCAAACGACACTACGAAACGATTTTCATCGTTAATCCTCAGATGTCGGATGCTGATGCTAAGGAGCTCATCGAAAAGAACTCAAAAGTTCTTTCTCAATACGGCGGCACTTCACTTCGCCAAGATGATTGGGGCAAACGACGTATGGCCTATATCATCGAGAAGCATCAAATGGGCCGCTACATTTATTTCCGTTACATTGCTCCCGCAAAAGCAGTGTCGGAACTTGAAAGAAGCCTCAAGCTTGATGCTCAAGTGATGAGATACCAGACTGTGAAACTGTCTGAAGTTTTGTCCCAAGAAGAAATTGATTCCTTGATTGAAAGAGCGCCTCGAGAAGCATCCTCAAGTCCAGCCTATCGACAAGATGAAGAAGATCTCGAAGCGGCTACCTTCGCCTAAGGACAAGAGCGACTTCGTTCTGATCTTTGCCCTCGTCGTCTGGGGGCTTTCCGCTTGGACGGAGTTCTTTTGGTACTTCATTCCCGCAGCAACTAGTATTATTTTGCAGGCGCCTCAGCGATGGACGAAGGTCTTTTTGGCCTTCTCAGTTGTGGCTGCATTCTTGATTCCTCTCAGTTTGAATTTGAACGTGACTGATCTCGACCTCGTGGCGATCACAATCCTGCTGTGCATGGGATTCATTTTGTATTTTTGCCGACGAGAAAAGAGGTCCTTCCTTTCCCTCTGGTCCCTTCCGCTGGTCCTTTCAGCTCTTGCAGGCCTTGTCACAATGGCCTCCGCCGCCCTTCAAACGCCTGGGTGGAACTTCCTGAACTGGGCGGATCTGCAGATTCAATCCGCCATTTTTCCCGCAAGCCTTCGGCTCTCCATTCCTCTCCTGAATCCGGATGCTAATTCTGCACTAGGAGAGAGCCTCAGCTTCTTGAACTACGTCATTGCACCGCTTTATCAGGCCGGAGTAATCGGGGTTTTCGCTGCCATGATGACAATCGCCTTCCCCATCAATGGCATGATGGAAAATATGCTCAAAAGCGTTCAGGCAAGTAACCTGCGCGGCCAGTCGAGGGTCTTTGATCGCTTCAGCCGCTGGAGAGCCCCCGAGCGAGCTTTGATTCCCCTCACGGCTGGCCTAGCCCTGTTGATCTTTTATGAGTTCTATCCGCAAGGCTCCCTCTGGGCTCAGATTTTGGGGGCAACCCTTCTAGCTCTCAGTTTAAGCGCTATCCACATGAACGGGATGGCTCTTGCGTCCTTTGTGATCCCCCGGCTCTCCTTCTTCTTTGCGGTAGCGTGCCTCTTAATGGTGTTTTTGAGGCCAATTGAGGTTTTGGTGCTTGCAGGCCTGACCGATCTTTGGTTTGATTTGCGCTCAAAGTGGGAATCCCCCTCGAACCCCGCGTAGAGCTGGGTTGATTTTTTAAGGAGCTTTTAGGCAAGTGATTT
>CAZZLQ010000039.1:0-23043 GCA_964655245.1 uncultured Bacteriovoracaceae bacterium
CCTCGTTAGCAAAGGTCGCAACTGGAATCTTGAAAAGATTTCGAGTGGCCCCGTTTGAGAAGTTTCCTCGAATCGTTCCATCGCCCTCAATCTCAATACTCTGAAGCTCCCCTTGAGTTCGACCATTTTGGGTTACAGACTTCAAAGTAGAGTCAGTCGCAGCGTATTGAGTCGTCGACGATCCTTCACCAAAGATTCCGAAGTTATGATCAATCGGTGGATTACCCGCATTCACCGTTGAGCCCGCTCCGTTGTTCCAACGAATACCATCCGTTGTTCCGATGGCACCACCCGCAGGAATCGGCCGCTCACCGCCTGCAAGTGGAATCGTCACACCAGAGGCATCCACAGGCAAAGCGGCTAATCCCTGACCTGCTGAAGTATCTGAGTGCGCGACGAGGGATCCGGCGGGATTGCCGTCGCTTCCATCACTAAAGGTCAATCGACCGCGGCCAATGATCACGGTTGCGTCCGAGGGCAATGCTGCCGCTAAAGCGTCGGGATCTAGATTTGATGCAGCGGTCAAAGTTCTATAATCCCAAGTGTTGTCAGCTGATTTTCTGAAGTAAGTTGTGATCGATCGTGGGTTACCCAAAGAGTCATAAATGGTTTGAGAGTAGCTGAAGTTCGAGCTTGAAGAGGCATCTTCAAAGCTGGAAAGATCCCAACCGGCCGCAGGAGTTGATGTATCTGAGTTGAGATTGAGAGCAAAAGCCACTTCATCAGTCGCTTCAGGGTTCGAGCTTACTGTTGAGAAGTTAATCGCGCTCAGGGTACCGGCTACTAACTCTTGAGATCCATTGGTCGTGATGGCATATCCTTGAAGTTGATAGCCACCAGCAGATGTCACCAAAAGGCCCTCACTGTTTTGTTGGAACATCCCGGCTCGAGTATAGAATTGCTCTCCACTTGAGTTTTGCACAACAAAAAAGCCTTTGCCCTGAATCGCAAGGTCTGTGTTTCGAGTTGTGTTCTTCAAAGCACCTTGAGTGAAGTTAGAGCTTGTTCCCGCCAATCGTGATCCGAGACCGACCTCGGCTTCACCAATTCGCTGGGATAGCGCACTTTCAAACACCGGCACAGACGATTTGAATCCCGGTGTGGACATATTGGCAATGTTGTCGCCCGAAACGGACAACGCACTACCGTTGGTCACAATTCCTGAAATACCAGAAAAAAGTGATGAAATGACTGTCATAAGAATAACCCTCCAAATTTGAACGACGTCTCCCGTGAGGGTCCAACATCGTTGTTCAATTTTTTAAACCAACATTGTTGAATCAATATTGGTAAATACTTGTTCCTTCATTTGTTCCTTCGCCAACGCTGTGACGACAGTTTTTGAAGGAACGTTCACAATAAAAGCCAGCTCTCCCATGAGTACGAGCGAGTCGCGAGCTCCCTTTTTTTCCAACGAGCTCATCGCAGACTCAAGCTTCTGAATTTCGTCTCCAGAAAGATCGATGTTTCGTGACTGAAGCCTGCGTTCGGCATGCTTCGAAATCTGAACACCTGTCTTTTCCAGAATTTCATCAAAGCTTGGTCCCTTAACATCCGTGTTTCGCGACGGAACCTTGACGGCTCCAGGCTCGACACGCCTGATCTGGGAAAGCAAGATTGCTTCTGAAACCTTATCCATGGCCTTTACTTAGCTCCTCGTGGTTCACGAATCTCAACAATCTGATTCGCTGCCATCTCAACACCTGATTCCATGAGCATAACGGGGATGCTTCCATTGAAATTCACCCCTCTCACTTTTTCAAATGTAGAAATGCGAGAAGTAATCTCTCGACCGTCTGCCGTCTTGGCAGTGACGTAGACTTGATAGTTGCCTTGCTCGAATCCTTCGAGCTTGACTTCATTCAAGCCGAGACTTCCGCTTAGTCCATCCTGGAAATGCTTAACGCGGCCAGCCTCATCTCGAACCTCAACTTTGACTGACGTTGCAGGCTCCGAGAGTTCGTAGAAGATTGATTGAGGACCTTTGATTTTGTTGCCATCCATGCGCACTTCTTTGCCAAGCAATGAGACGGCATTCGCAGCATTGCTTGCACCCGAAATGGTAATCAAATTGTCCATCTTGGATCCGAGATTGGTCAGCTGCTCAAGACTTGCGAATTGGCTGAGCTGAGCCGTAAACTCGGTTGAGTCCATCGGGTTAAGAGGATCTTGAGCGGAAAGCTGAGTCATGAGCATTCTCAAAAACTCTTCCTTCCCAAGCTCTTGTCCTGCTTTGACGGGAGGCGCACCTGTCGCCGTTGCGTTCTTTAAATCAACAACACTCGAAATCATGCGGCCTCCTCACCCCATCCATCTAAGTCAAACTCTCGCTGAGCGTCCCGTTGTTGAGGGCGCTGTTGAGGATTTTCCTGTTGATGTCGGGATTGCTGTTGGTTTTGTCCGTCACGAGACTGTTCTGTGGAGTTACTTTGAAGCGTACTCACAGTCACTGTCTCAACTTTCAAACCAACGGCGTGTAGTTGCTGCTTAAGCTCATTGACTTGGGAGCTCAATGCGCTTTGAGCTGATGCCTTCTCAGCGAACAAGTTCACCTTGACAGCATCGCCCTCAGTTAGAATCTCCACCTTGACCATTCCCAAATGGGCAGGTCTCATCTGTAGATTCATTTCACCACCGGTCTTGGTTGTGACCAACTTCGAAACCAAGGGATCGAGGTCTCGAATCGACAGGGGCTTCTGAGGTGCAGACTCCTGATTGAACGCAATATTCAAATCAGATTTTCCAGAGAGCTTTGATTCCGCATCCACATTTCGGTGGATCCAGAGCTCGGCTGCAAAATCCTTGATCGACTGCGCCCTTTCAGTTGGCTGAGCCTCTTTCAGCTCCGAAGGAGCTTCCAGAAGAGCAGCGTCCTGCTCATCAGCACTGACACTTAATGTTTGATCAATGACTTCAGTCATTTCGGAAGGAATTTCAACGCCGGCATCCTTGCCATCCATCAAAAGACCCTCTTTCATCTGTCCCGACTTCATTGACTCTGGTTTTATTCCCTGACCGCTTGCACTCAAGTTTGGATCTTGGATCTGATCCTGAGCTGCGATCATCTCATTCACAGGCAACGCCAGAAGCACCAATGCATCGGTGGTTTCATCCACCTTCGCATCGAATGATCCAGGATTAGCCTGTCCTTCATTTATTACATTTTCTTCATCAGAGACTTCCCTTGAGCCTTGCACGATCGCGACCTTCTGAGCATCTCCTTGAGACACCTCAGAGCCCTCGACCTCCGACTCTCGCAAATCCCTTTGCTTAGCGGGTTTGGCCTTCCGGACTGAATCAACATCCTTGTTGCCAGCGGAAGAACTCTTCGAATCCATCGATCCTTGACGATCCAAAGAGTGGGTCGCCTGCTTGGAGTCAGCTCGAGGATCTTTTAACTGATCATCAAACGACTTCTCAAAGCTCACCTCATCCTTGAGGCTTGTGCTCTGAGCAGACGACTTCCCTGCGGGAACCCCTTTTGATAGGTCCATTCCCGATGAAGAAGACGCAAGAAATGAGTCTAGGCGAATGTTAGTTCTCATTTCATTCTTTCTCCTTGTTTACATTCCCGAGCATTCACCATGAACGCTCGTGGAAACTCGCCCATCACGTCACACATTCTCAGTTACTCCCTCCACCTGGAGTTTTATCAGCTGAGATTTTTAGTCTTGCGAAACCTTGAGTTAACTTGGCAGCTCGAGCTGCAGGAATGAGAGCCAGGACGCTGCCAGCCTTCTTTGTATCCATACGATCCAAAATTTTGATCGCCATATCATCGGACACATCCTTCAGAAGAGGAGCTGCTTGCTCTGCATCCATGGACTCATAAAACTTGGCGAGCTTTTTAAGCTTTGCCTCTTCCCGCTGATCCTTTTGGCTCATGAATTCGGCAATTTGATTACGAGCTGCTTCAACTTTGACTAAGTGCTCAGAGACTTGCTGCTTGAGTGACTCTACGTATTTCTTCTCAGTCTCAATATCCTGATCAAGCTCCGCTGATTTCTTCACTAAAACCGATTTCAGAGCTTCCACCTCAGCACGGGTGTAAACTTCTTTTTCAGGAAAGATCCCCTGTGCAGGAGCAGATGGCGCAGCAGCAGGAGCTGGCGACTCAGAACCCGCAGAAGCTGCCGGTGCGGCAGGTGCAGCCTCCTGAGCCTCAAGACTCTGAATGAGTATCGCCGCCAGAGGCAAAGCGATGAGCCAATTCATCAATCTGCTTGTTTTCTTCTTTTCGTTTGTCTTCAACATAATTCTCAAAATCCCTTTCCCTAACCTTCTCCATCACCTTTCGAGCCTTTTCACGCTCGATGAGCTTTTCTCGCTCCTCACGAACCTTTGCCTCAGCTTCTCGTAGAGCAATCATCTTTCGCCTGTGCTCTCGCTTCAGCTCCTCTCGGTACATCACCGAAAGCTCCATCATCTGTGCGGGGATTTGTCCCCTGCCCGCTAAGGACTGCAAGCGCTCGACCTCTAG
This sequence comes from uncultured Bacteriovoracaceae bacterium, assembly GCA_964655245.1. GTDB lineage: Bacteria > Bdellovibrionota > UBA2394 > UBA2394 > UBA2394 > JBEIHI01. The sequence goes on from CAZZLQ010000039.1 coordinate 4,481, forward strand.
CCGATTTATTTTTTTGATGGATTCAATCTCTTCTTCGATTTGCCGCACTCTCATCTGGGCTTCTGCCAAAATTCGAGCCTGTCTTTCCATCTCGATCTTTCGGACCTTAGCTACAGATTGAAACCTAAATGCAAATCGCTTCACCTTCTAGCCTTCCCCCCCGCTGCTTGTTGATTAGACTGTGCAAAAATAGCTTTCATCGACTCGACGCACTGTTTGAGATCGATTTTCTCTCCAATAGACTGACGCAGAAATGCGCGCACGGGCTCGATATAGGATATGGCCTCATCAATTTGAGGATTCGATCCTTTGGCATAAGCACCAATGTTAATAAGATCTTCGGCCTCCGTGTAATAAGCCATGATGGACTTGATCTTTGAGGCAAACTCTCGGTGCTCAGGAGCCGTCACATCCCCCATCACCCGACTTGCTGAGTTTGACACATCGATCGCAGGGAAGTGATTCTTAGCAGCCAGCTTTCTTGAAAGAACAATGTGGCCGTCCACAATGGATCGAACTGTATCCCCAATTGGATCGTTAATATCATCTGCCTCAATCAAAACTGTATAAATTCCTGTGATTGAGCCTTTCGAAGACGAGTTACCAGCTCGCTCAAATATTTTCGGCAAAGTAGAGAATACGGAGGGCGGATAGCCCTTGGTCGTTGGAGGCTCGCCCGCCGACAACCCGATCTCTCGCTGAGCCATTGAGAACCGAGTGATCGAGTCCATCATCAGCAAGACATTGGCGTCTCTCTTTCTGAAATATTCAGCAATAGTTGCTGCTACGAAAGCGCACCGCATTCTGAGAACAGGAGACAAATCACTTGTTGCAACAATCACAATAGAGCGCGCAAGACCCTCTTTGCCCAAATCTCGTTCAATAAACTCGCGAACTTCTCTTCCCCGCTCACCAATCATGGCGATTACGTTGATATCTGCCTTGGTGTTTTTGGCCATCATTCCAAGGAGAACTGATTTACCAACACCCGATCCTGACATAATGCCGACCCGCTGACCTTTTCCAACGGTGATCAAGCCATTGATCGCCTTCACACCAATATCGAGGGGCTCTCGAATTCGAGTGCGATGCATGGGGTTGAGAGGGTTGGTATAGATCGAAAATTCCTTCTCCGCCTCAATAGGGCCTAAATCGTCTAAGGGCTCTCCAAGTGGGGTAATCACTCGGCCCAAAAGATTTTCGCTAATGTTAATGGTGGCAGAATGTCGATGGAACTCAATGACACTACCAAGACCAACGCCTTGGAGTTCACCGTAGGACATGAGCAATACTTTTTCTCCACGAAATCCTACAACCTCAGCAAAAAAACTTCGCGTGCCATCAAGCGAATAGACCCGATAGATCGCACCAACACTGGAGCCCGGGCAGAAACCTTCAATCAACATGCCTGATACATTCGTGACCTGTCCGCGCACTGAAACGGGACTGATCGCTTCAATCAGAGGAAAATACTGCTGAAGGTTGAGGCGAGACATTACTTGGGATCTCCCTCTTTGTTGACGTCCTCACCCAAATGCTTGGCCTGGACCACTTCGCGCATCATTTGATCAATCATGGAGTCAACACTGACGTCCACCTGCAGGGTCTCCGTTTTGATAAACGCTGCTCCCTGTCGGATCTTGGCATCCTGAGTAAATCGTATCTCAGCAACATCCGAAAATTTCTTCAAAAAATCTTCTTTAGCCGCAGAAAAAATCTGCATATCTGATGGATTCAGAAAAACGTTAATTTTCTTCTCTTTCTCAATGGCGCCAAACGATTGCTCAACCATACTTTTGAGAAGCTCTGGAGCCAAAGTGAGCTCTTTCGAAATTACTTTTTTAGCAAGCAACCGAACAAACTCGATGACTTCTTCTTCGGCCTCTTTAAACAACTCGCGTCGAAAAACCGAAATCTCATCGAGTACCCCCTCAAGACTTTGAAGACCTTGATTGACAGTCCCGAGCATTTTTTTCTCAGATTCCCGCTGGCCCTCGATGCGACCTGCCGCTTTAGCCTGATCGACAAGTACGGAAACTTCCGACTCATCCATTGCACCTTGAACTTTACCAAGAGAAAAGGACTTCCCCTGAAAGCTCTCAGCCTTTCCAACATTGGCAGCAGTCACGAGTTTAAACTCTCGGACTTCGGGATTTCCCGATTTAACAATTCTAGACAACGACGTTCTCCTCTCCGTCACCGGCGATCACGATCTTGCCTTCGCTGATCAGTCGATCAACGACCTTCAAAATATTGCCTTGCGCCTTTTCAACATCAGAGACTTTTACAGGTCCCATGACCTCAAGATCCTCTTTCAGCATCTTCGCCGCCCGCTCAGACATATTCGCGAAGATCTTGTTCTTGAGATTGTCAGTACAGACTTTGAGCGAGAGCGTAAGCTCCGCAGTATCGATGCTCTTAAGAATCTCCTGGATTCCTCGATCGTCAATCTTAATAATATCTTCGAAAACAAACATTCTCTGTTTAATCGACTCAGCGAGTTCCGCATTCGCAGATCCAATAGACTCTAGGATCGAGTTCGTTGTCCTCTTATCAAGCTTGTTCAAAGCGTCGGCAACGTAAGGAACGCCACCCATCTTGTGCTTAGTCACAGAACCCAATCCCTTGAGCGCATCCTTGACAGCGTCTTCAACATCGCTGAGCGCTTCTGGAGTGATGTCCTCAAGGAATGCGATCCGCATCACAACATCGGAGCGTACGTCCTCAGGAAGAAGCTTAATCACGAGGCCCACCTTTTCAGGTCCCAAGTGAGACAAAAGAAGGGCAATGGTCTGAGGATGCTCGTTCGCAAGAAAGTTTGCCAGCGTCTTGGGATCATAGGTTCCAAGATTCTTAAGAGCATTATCCTTAAACGAAGTCAGACTGCTCAGGATCTCCTTCGCTCGGCGCTCATCAAGAGTATCGGCCAAAAGTGCCTTGATCTCACCAGAGGTCGCTGTCAATGCACCACCGGAAGCCATTCGCTTGAGAAACTCATTCAAAATGTTTGTGGTCGTATCCTGGTGAATCACGCCCAACTCAAACATCGCATCGGAGATTTTCTTCACCTCAAAGTCTTCAAGCTTCTTGAAAATCTCTTTCGAAAGCTCTTTGTCAATCGCAAGCATCAAAGCAGCAGCCTTTTGAACTCCGCTCAAGCGAAGTCTAGAGACTGCGGCACCTTTGGCCTGACCGCCCTTCTCGGCTTCCTTCATTTCAACTTCTGTTGCCATGGCTTACCCCTCACTCATCCACGATCGAATCACTTTTACGGCATCATTCGAGTTCTGTCTAATAAGCTCCTCAGTCTGAATCTTCGCTGCCTTCAATCTGAGCTTTTCTTCGGACGTCACCGGCGTTTCAATCGTAATGGATGGTGTTGTTTCTACAAAGTTGATCTCGCCACCTTGCCGCCTTTGAACCTCGGGGAGCTGCTTCGCTATCTGCTCCTGCTTTTCCGCCACCGCTGAATCATTTCGCCGGACAATCTGAACTTGTCCTGCAGCAGGAAGAGCTTCAGCAATTCGTCCAGCCTGCTGTCCTATGATGTTGGCATAGGCGACCTCAATCGGAGGAGCGTATGAATTCACAATTCTAACGAGCATCAGGAAAATAATTCCAAGAATGAGCGCGAGAGCCACGGTTTTTCCATGATCAAGCATGAACATTTTCCACTGATTTGATGCCGAGGCATTCACAAACTGTTCCTGAGGAACATCAGAGATCTCAATCTGTTTAAACTGCATGTTCTCTACCTTGACCTTGTCGCCACGAGCCTCGTCAAATCCAACAGCTTTTTTAACAAGATCTTCAATCTTCTTGAGCTCATCCTCACTTCGAGGTGCATAGTCCTGAGTCCCGTCTTCTTTGGCAGTGTATTTGCCATCAACCAAAACGGCGACACTGAGGTTTTTGATTGTTCCAACTGGCTCCAAAATCTTTTGAGTTGTTTTGGAAACAACATATGTTGCGGTCGTTTCAGTTCGCTTAGAAGATTCTGAAGAAGATCCGCTGCCCGAACTTCCGCCTCCAGGAAGATTGCTCGCCGATCCAGGAACGCCCCCAGAGGAACCCGTTGACCCCGTGGATTGCTCGGTCGTCGTATTCTCAGCGAGTGCCACTCGGCTTTCTGGATCGATCTGTTCGACAGTTCTTTCAATTTGTTGAAGATTGAGATTAGCGGAAACCTTCACTGAGATTCCGTTGGAGCCTACAATACGCTCAAGCAAGTCTCTCACTTGGCTTTCAAGACGGCCTTCCACGCTGGACTGAATCTCCATGCCCTTGGCAGACATGATCGAACTGCTATCCTTGGAACCCTGAAACAGAATGTTTCCATTCTGATCGATGATACTAACATTCGATTCCGTGAGCCCCTCCACACTGGTCACAATCAAATGAAGAATCCCCTTCACTTGCCCATCAGCAAGTTTTCGCCCCTTAGCCATATTCAAGGCCACGGAGGCAGAGGGCTGACGTTGATCCACTGCAAAGAGGGACTGCTCAGGAACAACAATATGTACACGAGCCTTTTCAACGCCATCGATCGCCATAATCGTTCGAGCAATCTCGCCCTGAGTTGCACGCATGTAATTGATGCGCTGCTGAAACTCCGTCTCACCAAAGTTTTGCTTATCAAAGAGTTCAAAACCAACTCCACCGCCTTGGGGAAGACCTTCAGCTGAAAGAGTGTTTCTCAACTCAAGAACCTTATGGCCTGGGACAAGAATCGAATCGCCACGAAACTGAGCCTCAACATTCATTCCCTGAAGTCGCTCAGCGATCTTATTCTGATCGGTGAGGCTCAAATTTGTATAAAGATATTGGTATCCTGAGAACTTTGTTTGCGCTGTGATCAAAAATCCTGCGACCACAGCACCAACCACGACCAACAAAAGGGAGAGCTTCCCGCTTGCTGGCAGCGTCTTGTACCAGGAACTGAAATTAAGAAGAAACTCCATACTCCATCACCCCACTAAATCGGCATCCGCATGACTTCTTGGTAGGCCTCCACAGCCTTGTTTCTTACCGTCACCATCATTCGCAAAGAGGTCTCGGCCATTTCCATCGCCAATACCGTTTCATGCAGATTTCTAGATTTGCCCGACGCGAAATCGATAGCAGCTTGATCTGCTGATTTCTGCATCTCATCAACTTGTTCGATCTTCTTGGTCAGCAAATCACCAAAGTCTTGGCTCGCTGGGGTCGTGTTCGAAGTCCCAACAGCTTTCTCGAGATCAGGCGAGAGCCTCACACCCTTTTGGGCCATCGATCCGTAAATTCCATATCCACCAATTTTCATGATCTATTATCCCTTCCCAATCTGCAGCACAGCATTGATCATTGATTTGGCAGCAGACATTGCTGAAACGTTTGCTTCATAGGCTCGTGAGGTCGCCATGATATCTGTCAGCTCGGTTACCATGTTCACGTTAGGCATGGTGACATATCCATCCTTGTCAGCATCTGGATGTGTTGGATCGAAAACACGCATTCCAGGCTTTTGATCGGTCACAACTCCGTCAACTTTGACACCCGCCAGTTTTTTGGACTCACGATCCAGTGTCGAATCAAACTCGCTCGCTCGGATCTCCCTGAAGATCGGGTCTTTCCGCTGATAGGGCCCAGATCCATCTGCACTTCGAGTAGAATTGGCGTTCGCCAAGTTCGAGGACAAAACGTTGATTCTCGTTCGCTGAGCTGAGAGACCGGAAGCTGAGATTTTAAGCGCTGTTATGAGATCCATTGTTCACTCCTTAGCTAATCACGCTCTTAATCATTCTCATTTTTCTCGCGAGAAACTCAGCTGCTGCGTTGTACATCAACGAGTTCTCTGCAAGTCCTGCCATTTGACGATCCAGGTCGACTGAATTGCCATCTTGGCGTGGGGTCACATCATCAATTGTTAGAACCTTGGCGCGCATACTATGAAGCCTGTCCGTCGAGCCGGATTTGGCGACCTCTTGAAGCTGATCTTCAAAGGCCACTTGTTGCGGGCGGTATCCCGGGGTCTCGGCGTTTGCGATGTTTCCTGCAATGGCGCCATGTCGCTTAAGTCGCATGGACATAGCTCTCGCAAGAATATCGACTGTGAAATCAGTTTTCATAGATTTGCCCTCCCATAACTCTGCAAATACTTAGCCAATTGGAAAACCGTGCTTTAAGCCTCCAAGCTCCGCGTCACCGCCAATGGGTGGGAGAAAATTGCCGATCCTTTCTTGCCCACCTGTTGCCGGGGAATAATCTGCTACTTCCGTTCCTGTATCTCTGTAGACCTTCAACTTGTGTCGAAGCGTTCTCAAACTCATCCCAAGTGCCTTGGCCGTATGAGTTCGATTTCCACCATGCGCTTCAAGCGCCTTGAGGATGATATCTTTCTCCATCTCTTTGATAGATTTGTTGGCCAACTCAGAGGTCGGACTTGCCTCAACACTATCAAAGCGGCGAATGCTGACATCGACATCCATTCGGCTTTGATCAAACTCAAAATGCGACAAGGTCACTGTGCCCGTTTCAGCAAGAACTGCAGCTCGCTCAACAGCCCGCTCGAGCTCTCGAATATTTCCCGACCATCGTCGGTTTTGAAGAGCACGCACAACACCTTCGTCAAAGCTTAGGGTCCGACCTTGAATCTCAGATTGACGAGTCAGGAACTCCTCAGCGAGCAGACCAATATCTGCTTTCCGAGCGCGAAGAGGCGGCAGAACAAAGCGCACTCCATAAAGTCGGAAATACAAATCCTCTCGAAACTTTCCTTCCCGAACCAGTCGCTCCAGGTTTCTGTTTGTCGTCGCAACAACTCGAACATCCACCTTCAGTGGCTTCTTACCACCCAATCGGTCGACCTCACCCTCTTGGAGAACACGCAGAAGCTTGGCCTGAAGAATAGGATCAAGCTCACCAATCTCGTCCAACAGAAGCGTTCCAGTATCAGCTTGCTCGAACCGACCAGCTTTTCGCTCAGTGGCGCCCGTGAACGCTCCTCGCTCAAAACCAAAAAGTTCGCTCTCTAGGAGACCGGCCGGCAGGGCTGCGCAGTTGATGGCAACCCAAGGCTTGTCCTGTCGAGCAGACCAATCATGAATCTGACGAGCCAAGAGCTCTTTACCAGTACCGGACTCACCCTCAATCAAAACAGGGACCGAGGATTTTGCTGCTCTTTCGGCTTTCTTGAGAGTCTGAATGAACTCTGGATCCTCTGTAATAATGCGAGCTACTGAGACAGCAGTCGGCTTGGGAGTGAATTCGATCATGATTCGCTCAAGGTCTCCCACACTGAAGGGCTTGCAGAGATAGTCATCAGCACCCATCTGCATCGCCTGGACAGCGTGATTAACACTTCCATAGCCCGTCATCAAAACAACTTTTGTTTGTGGATTGAGTCTCTTGACCTCGCGAACCACATCAAAGCCGGTCATTCCGGGCATGCGATAGTCACTAAGGACAAACGAGATATCTGGACTCTTCTTAAACTGCTGAATTGCCTTTTCACCAGACTCAGCGGTATCGACATCAAATCCGAGATGCTCAAGGCTTGCCTTAAGCCCATCTCGAATTCCAGGCTCATCATCCACAATCAATACTTTTTGATGCTCGAGAACATTAAGCATTTCCAAGCTCCTCTGAATCGTCAGAAATTATTTTAGCAATCTGCAAAGTTACCTTCGTTCCCTGACCCTCAGCAGACTCAAACTCGATTGAACCCTTATGCAGACTTGCAATAGTCTTGCAAAACGCCAATCCGAGGCCATTGCCGTCGCTCTTTGTTGTAAAGAACGGCGTCCCAATCAGGCGCAAGACGTTGGCTGGAATTCCTTCGCCCGTATCTTGAACTTCAATCTGAGCGGTTTCGGTGGTTTCAGAGATGCGAATGGAAAGAAGACCGCCATGAGGCATTGCTTGAATAGAGTTCATCACGAGATTCAGCAAGACTTGTTGCAGGAGCTCTTGGTCGCCCATACAAATCGGTTCACCTTCCCAGTGCGTTTGAACACGGACTGAGATTCCTGAAGCCGTCAGCCAAAATTGAACAGCGGAAAGCGTCGAATCAACGAGCTCTCTCACATGGATTCGCGTGGGGTGAAGCTCATATCGATGCGACAACCGTTGAACCTTCTCAACGACAGACTCAAGACGATTGATGCTCTCGGAGATTCGCTCGAGCGAGCTTTGAGACGGACCTGTTCGATGAGCAAGATCAAGCTGGAGCCGAATGGCCTGCAGCGGATTGCGAATTTCATGCGCAAGGGTCGCTGCGAGCAAGCTCAAACCAAAATCAGCTTCGCTCTGCTTCATGACCTTCATCAAATCAGTTGATGATTCGGATCCCATACTTTACCTCCATCTCCACGGTCTTGATGTAACTTTGTGCAGCCCGAGCCCATAAGTTATCCTGGCTCTCTGACTTGATCTCTTTGAATACGTCGAGTGCAGCCTTCTTATCCCCAAGCTCTAGAAGGCATTCGCCCATTCGAAATCGAGCATGCGATGCAAAAGGCTCTTGCTTCACAGTTCTCGCAAGTTCTCGATATGATTCAAGAGCTCGTACAAAGTCCTTCATATCAAAAAACGAATCGGCAATTCGAAATCTCGAAGTTTGAGCAAGAAACAGATCCTTCTCAGATACTTTTCGCTCTGAAGGAGGGCCTTCCTGGGAAGCCATGACTAAGGCAACATAGCGCTCATAAGCTTCAACTGCTCGCATCGGCAAAGCGAGGGATTTTAAATGCTGCGCAATCTTCAAATAGAGCTCTCTCATTTCAAACTGCAAGGCAGGTTGAGCTGAAGCAATCTCCATTGCGGCTTCATAGTGCTTCACGGCCTTTTCCGGATTTTTAAGTGCTGTATACAAATCTCCCCAAAGGCGCTCGTACAGATGAGGATACTTTGTTTTGGGGTAGGCAAAGTTAAACCTTCTCAGACGCTCCCCAGCCTTCTTCGTCTCACCTTGTGCAATCAGAAGATCCACAAGGCGAAGCAAGGCTTCCTGCCTGCCATCAGCGGTCTTTTCCAGATAGACCAGTCGTGTAAGAATGTCCGAGGCTTGATCGTAAAGCTCAAGTTTCTTCGCGGCTTCAGACAAAATCAAAAACACTTTGGGGTCTCGAAGGCTTTCTCGGCGCTCTTTGCTCATCGCCAGGTAGATGGCGAGACCTGCCATCGGATCGCCTCTCTCAACATATTCAACAATCTGTCGCTCAAGCGTTTTGACATATTCTGCCTCTGCCCACTTATGGTTTGAGGTTCCATTGTAACTTTCAATGACGTCTTCAAGATAGAGTTGAGCTTTGGCATAGGAACCAAAGAACAAAAGATAAGAGGCGAGTCTCTCCACTGCAAATGCAGCCAGTTCCTTTTGTCCAAGAGCCTCTGCCTCTTTGCGAGCATCAAGATAGAGCGTTTCATTTTCTCGGTGAGCACGAACATCTCTCGTCAGAAAGAGTGCGTCAGCTCGGTTGATCATGGCAAAGCTTTGTGCGATTGAGCGCGTTGGATTATTGATCACTAACAGATACAACTGATCAGCCGCTTTAAACTGACCTCTTTCAAAATACGTATCAGCCAGTCGGGCTAACAGCAGCGGGGACAGCGCATTCTGTGGAAACAAGTTGGCTAGGTCTTGAAAGAGTCGAGCGCTCTCATCGTACAAGCCATTCAGGAAAATCGTCTCAGCATAGTAGACTCGATCCAGAAAACGATCCTGACCTTCATACTCTTTCTTGAGCCGAAGCTTTTCGATCTCTTCGGAATGGTACTTCTCCAAGTTCTGATAAACAGCATAGGCACGATCAAACTCAGATTTCGCAAAGTGAATAAAGGCTTTCCGAAAAGCTGCATCAATGGCGGCTGTGCTTCTTGGAAAGGCTTCAATTAGATTACCAAATTCCAAACTCGCTTGAGCGAACTGAGCACGGCGGAAAGAGCCTTCACCTCGGATCAGAAAGTAGTAGGGCGCGAATTCTGTCTTTCCATATTCCCTTAGTCCTCGAGCGGTTGTCTCCTCGGCATCTTGGAAAAATCCAAGCTCCAGCTGGAGTAGTGAGATCTGGTAGAGAACCCGAGCATACTGATTGCTCAACGGATTCCTCCGAATGGCGTCCTGATAATCCTCAAGTGCCAGAGCCCAACGCTTCTCAGATGCCACCATTTGCACTTGATAGAGGAGGTCTGCACGAAGAAAAGCCAGCCACTCGCCTAAGCCATCTCGCCCTACGGCCTTCTGCAGCTTATCAAGAGCAACATAGGCTTCTTGAAAGGCCCCCGACTCTTGAAGCTTAAAAATTTTTGTCAGTCGGTCGTAAGCCACATCTTTATGAAACTCCATCGGGACATCGGAGAGTTCGAGGAACCTGGGCTTGAGCTCAATTGTGGGAGGCGGCAGAAAAGTCCCAAGGTTCGGCTTCTTCAATCGACTCGAGAATGTCAGACGCTCGATATCAATCATCGGCTTTTGAGAAATCTGCGCGTGAGCAACCCAATGAAGGAAAAGCATCCAGCCAAAAAGAAGCACCACAGCAAATGATCTGAGCCGTTTCACCACACTGAGCACAAAGCAAGTCAAATGCCAGGACTGCAAAAACAGGCTCGGCAAAAAAGCTCTTTCATCTCGGCAAGTTAATCTTTGGGCCTTGCTGCAAGCTTCACAGCGTCAAGACTCCACTTTGACAAAGCTTTGACGATGAGGTGTTGTCGCTTTGGCATGAAAGAGTTCGATCGACTGATTTTTATCATGAAGGAGCTTCGCGAAAAATGCCCCTGGGATCGCGAACAAAACCTAGCCTCCCTTCGAAAGTATTTAATTGAGGAGAGCTATGAATCTCTGGAGGCTCTCGAGAATTTCATTCAAAAGGAATCTGACGATCATTTTCTAGAATTGAAGGAAGAGCTTGGGGATCTTCTTCTTCAGATCCTGTTCCAGACAAAGATTTTGCAGGAGATTAAAGGAGGAGATCCACTCAAAGACTCCCTGATTCAGCTTGAGGATAAGCTGATTCGCCGCCATCCCCATGTTTTTGGGGAAAAGGCCGACTTAACGCAGACCGCTGACGCGGTGCTCCAGCAGTGGAATCAGATCAAAGAAACTGAGAAGGCATCAAAGAAACCGGCCAGCCTCTTGAAGGACGCCGCAAAGACCGCTCCTGCGATGGCCCAAAGCCATGAAATCGGCAAACGCTGCGCCAAAGTTGGATTCGATTGGCTCACCCCCACTGAGGTTTGGTCCCAAGTCCAAAGTGAGCTCAAAGAGCTGAACGAAGCCGAAACGTCTCAGCAAATCGAAGATGAGTGGGGAGACCTCGTCTTTTCTTTGATTCAATGGGCCCGACATAAGAAGTTTGATCCGGAAGTCGCACTGGCTCGAATGAACCATCGGTTTCGAAGGCGATTCGATTGGATGGAAGAGGCCGCACGATCGACCGGGAGGAAATTTGCTGAACTGCCTCGAGATGAAATGGAACGACTTTGGACTCAAGCCAAGATTGAGACTCAATAAGTAATGTCTAAGCGAAACGAAGCCTTGATTGAGGAACTTGAAATCCTCTACCGGAAATTCAATGATCGACGTTATCGATCCACTGATCCGATTCAGTTTGCTTATCGCTATCAAAAGACAGAAGACATCGAAATCGCCGCACTAATCGCGGCACTCTTTGCCTATGGAAACGTCAAATCCATGTGCGCCACTCTTGAGAAAGTAATGACCTTCTTGGGCGATGCGCCCTTTCAAAAACTCCAGGCTCTCGACTTGGCTACGCTTCAGCTCGAGCTACCCGAGATCTACTATCGATTTTTCACAACCGCGGACATTCATCACCTACTTCTCACACTCTCCGAGATTCTGAAGCGTGAAGGCAGTCTCGGAAGATGCATGGAATCGAGTTGGAAAAAATCCAAAGGGCAGCTCCTTGATTGTTTGTTTGAGTTTCGATCCCTGTTTGTTACGTCATTCAGAACAACTCGGGGCCTCAAGTTTATGTTTCCCCATCCCAAAGAGGGCGCAGCCAAGCGGCTTCATATGTTTATGCGGTGGATGATCCGAAACGATGAAGTTGATTTGGGAGTCTGGAGCTTTATTCCCAGTTCTGAGTTGATCGTACCTCTCGACACGCACGTATTCAAAGCAGCACGTCGGCTAAGATTTACCCGCCGAAAGACACCTAGTCTTCAGGCTGCCCTCGAAGTGACTCAGGCCCTTAAACGCCTATGCCCCAAAGACCCCTTAAAGTATGACTTTGCCCTTTGTCATTCGGGAATGAGAATTGCAAAACACTAGGATGAGGCGCAGCACGGATGGCAAAAACACTCTTTAACGCGAGAGAGATTTTCACAGGGGCTTTTGCCTCTCTCATTTTATTGGCATTGCCAGTGAACTCAACAATCGCTCGCGATCGACGAATTGCATTTCAAAGCAACTCACCAGGAACTTTTCTGGAAGATCAAAGGCAGTGCTCAAAAGCCCTCAGAGTTTTTGGAATCGCATCGCCTCGCAAGCTCAGTGAAGCAGAACACAATCAATTCTACCAAGCCTGGGATCTGGCAGAAAAAACCTACGGCCCTCAGTCGAAGGAAGCCCGGGATTTGTTTCAACTCTATGCGCTGATCACTGAACAGCAACCCAATGCTGATCTCGGCCAGCCCTTTTTACTCAAGGTCACGTCATCATCTGGAGCGCCTGATAGTCGAGATCACCTGAACGAATGGTCGCAGGTTCTGCGAAAACGCACCCCCCTATCTCTCAAAGCGATTTTGGCTTCAGCGGCTGCAGCGACGCTGATAACCCCACCCGCTCAGGCCATTCATCACATGATGGGAGATCCAATTTTTAGCCTCTCTTCGGCTGTGGCGGTTGTGGGATCAACGCTGTTGATCTCTAAAGGACTCGAAAGCAAAGTCGTCAACTCGAACAACCGCTTCCTAGCCCAAGCGGAGAGAATTTTGAGCGAACCACACACTCGTCATACCGCTCATCTTCAGTGGCGAGTCAGAATGCCAGCTCTCGACTTACTCGACGACCTCAAGAAGAGAACATCCCCCACAACTTTTTATCACCTCTCCGAATGGATCTACGCTCAACAGAGCTTGTTTGTTGAAGTCATTTTTGACCACAATATGGCCGTGGACCCGCAGGGTTCTCCCCAGTTTGTCAATGCCGTCAGAATTGCGCCTGCCAGCGAACAAAATCCTTAGCCTATCAAAGACTTAGAGCCCCCGCTGTACGACTCAGCAGAACCCACTAGAATAGTGAACATATGAACATTCTATCAGCCCTCTACGCTGGCAAAATCAAGTTCTTGAAGACTAAGAAGTCGATTGATGAGCGAGCCGAGGAGGCCGATGAATTCATTCGATTTGAGAAACTCAAAAAGTCCCAAGAGGACCCTGGACTGGATTCGGAAAACAGCAATACTGAGGCGTATGAAACCATTAAGCCCTCAAGACGTTGAGAAACATCTTCAAGCTCTCCCTCAATGGATCAAGGAGGGATCAGTTATTAAACGCAGTCTCGAGTTCAAAAACTTTCAACAGGCTTTTGCCTTCATGACACAAATTGCGTTCATCGCTGAAAAAATGGACCATCACCCCGACTGGACGAATGTCTACAATCGAGTCGACATCAAACTCTGGACGCACGATGCGGGAGGTCTGACAGAGAAAGATTTTGCTTTAGCAAAAGCGATTTCAGACCAGTATCAGACTACATCACGGTAACGACGTCTTTGACTTGTTCTGAAGCAACCCACAGAGAGATGATCTCATCAACATCCTTGGCCGCGTAACGATAGGTTAGGGACAGATAAGTTCCATTTTTACTCAGCTGCGATCCTTCTCGATGCAGGCTGGGGAAGCTCTTCTCAAACTCAACGATTCCCGACAAAAAAGCAGGATCGTTTCGGCCGATGACTTTGTGACAATAATTGTGAGGCCAGATCAAGATACTGTCTTGCAGCGAACGCCGCAGACGCTCATAGCGCAGATGCCTTACCTTTTCCGTCGCGACCACTCTCACTTACTCCTATTATACGCCCATTCCATGAATGAGGCCGCAACCGGCCTGGGAAGCCTTATAGACGATCATCTAGGCGTTTTCAATCCGTAGGGCCTTTAGATTAAAGGCCTTTAGTCGGTCTCTAGCCCCCAAAAAACCCAACTCGAGAACAACCTGTAATCCCACAACATCCGCGCCCGAGCGACGAGCCAGATTGACTGCGGCCATCAAAGTGCCTCCCGTCGCCAGAACATCATCCACAATCACCACTCGATCCCCACTCTGAAGAGCGCCTTCATGCAAATGAAGCTCATCTTGTCCGTACTCCAGTCCATAGGTCTCACTGATTGTTCGGCGAGGAAGCTTGCCCTTTTTTCGAGCAAGGACCAGACCACACGAAAGATCAAGGGCAAGAGGCGATCCCAAAACAAAACCTCGCGATTCGATAGCCAGAATCTTATTAGGCTTCAGAGAAGCGACACTCTCCTTGAGCGCATCTTGCAGAGCGCGAAAGGCTTGAGGGTTTTCGAAGATTGGAGTCATGTCCTTGAAACGGATGCCAGGCTTCGGAAAATCCGCGACATCACACATGAGTGATAGTGCAGATTCCAGATTCAAGAATCACCCTTGGCAAGAACGGCAAGATCGAGAGCAGGCAACTTCTCTCTCGCTTCTGACAAGCGCTGCAGCTCGAGATCCACGAACAAGAGTGCACTTCCCTCCTCATCCGCGACAACGAGCTGCTCGCCCCACGGAGCATAGACGACGGAGTTTCCATAACACCAAAGCTCCTGGCCTTTTTCATTTTGGTGACTTCCCCACTGACCAATCCCGATCACATAACTGAGATTTTCGATCGCTCGAGCTCGAAGCAACGTATGCCAATGGGCTCGGCCCGTCTCGCGAGTGAACGCAGCCGGAACCAACAAAACATTGGCTCGATGCTGAAGCACCAGCTTTCGAAAGAGCTCGGCAAATCTCAGATCAAAGCAGATAGATAAGCCCAAATGAAACCCCTCGAATTCCACAGAGACGAGATCCTTCCCTCGACTCATTTCATCTGACTCTTTGTAAACAGCCTGAGAGCCCACAAAATCAAACAAATGAATCTTGTGATAGGACTGAACTCTTCCTTCAAGATCCACAAACCAATGAGAATTGTAAGGCTTTGCAGGATCATCGCTTCGCTCAGGAACAGATCCAAGAGATACAGCGCAAGGCAGTGATCGAAACCACTCTCCCACCGCCTTTGAAAAGTCAGACGATTCAATCAGGCGATTGCCCGAAAGACTCAAGACAAAATCAGAAGTCAGTTTGGATTTAGGACCTCTAAAAAAAACATTCTCAGGAAAGCAGACCAAGCCAGCGCCCTTTTCGGCAGCCTCTAGAGTTAAGCTCTGCACCAAAAACAAATTCTCCCAAGGATCATCAGAGGAACAGATTTGCGCTAACGCGACTTTCATGAGGCCTTCCTCTTCATCCCGAGAACCACCAAGACAATCGTCGCAACGACCAACAGAGTGCTCATGGCATTGATTGTCGGAGAAACACCGTACTTGATCATTGCATAGAGTTTGACGGGAAGAGTGTCATTGCCCACTCCAGAAGTGAAATAAGCAATCAAGAAGTCATCAAATGACAACGTAAAGGCCATCAATCCACCCGACAAAATTCCGGGCCAGATCAAAGGAAGAGTCACTTTCCAAAATGTCTGCCAAGGAGAAGCTCCGAGATCCCGAGCGGCCTCCTCCACCGAGTCATCATAGTCAGCAAGCCTCGCCCGAACGGTAATAATCACAAAGCTTAAGCAAAACGTAATATGAGCCAAAGTCATTGAGAGCATTCCCAAACTAATCTTGAGGAAAACAAACCAGATCAAAAGAGACAACCCCATGACAATCTCAGGCATCACGAGCGGAATCAAATTGAGCGCATCAAAGAGATCGCGACCTCTGAATCGAGTCCGCTCAAGAGCCAGAGCCGCACCCGTTCCCAAAACGGTTGCCCCCAGGGTTGAACCCAATCCCACCCATAAGCTCATCCACAGAGATTCTCTCAAAAGATCATTTTCAAAAGCCTGCACATACCACTTGAGAGTGAGCAATCCCTCACCTGGCTGATCATTCAAAAACGAAAGGACCGCCACAACAATCAACGGGACGTACAAGAAGAAGAATGCGAGCAATGTCACGCCAACCGCAAAACGCGGGGGATTTGGCCGAGCACGCTCTTGATTCTTCGAAGAGAAGCCAGAGCTCTCAGGCTGATTGCTTTGTGTTTTCAGAGCGATCGACATCTTTCCAAAGCCTTACTGTAATCATCAAACTCACAACGACCACAACCATCAAAATAATCGAGAGTGCGGAGCCAAACGGCCAATCCCTCATTTTCAAGAACTGATCGATAATCAAATTTCCAATCAGCATAGTCTGCGCGCCTCCGAGCATGTCAGGAATCAAAAACTCCCCAAGAGCAGGCGTAAAGACCAGAAGAAATCCCGTCGCAATCCCTACCTTCGTCATGGGCAGCAACACTCGACTGAAAACTTTGAAGCTCGACGCACCCAGATCTCGAGCAGCCTCCAACAGACTGAAATCAAACTTTTCCAAACAGACGTAGAGGGGCAAAACCATAAACGGCAAATAGTTAGTCACCATTCCAAACAAAACAGCCCAGTAGGAATTCGACATTGCCAGGGGCTCTGAGATCCAACCCAAAGACAAAAGAAATTGATTGATGGGTCCCGTATCAGCCACCAGAAGCTTAATCGCATACGTTCGAACGACAAGGTTAGTCCAAAAAGGAATCACCAACAGAATCATCATAATGCTTCGATAGGGATTTCGAATGGTGGCGAGCACATAGGCCACAGGATAACCAATGATCAAACAAATCAACGCCGTCACCACAGCCAGCTTGAAAGACTCCCACACAATCGCAAGATAAAGCGGATCCAAAGCTCGTCGATAATTTTCAAGATTCCAGATCCATTGGATATCCCCATAAGGCGTCTTGTGAAGAAAGCTATAAACCACAATGATCGTCATCGGGACGATCAAAAAAACCAGATACCAAAGGGCAGCAGGCACCAGAAGCGTCGGAAACTGACGTCGAGCTTTAGACAACGCTCGATTCCTTTTGATGAGCCAGAATCTCCAAAGGCAAGAGAGGTTTAGTCTCAGGAACAGGAAGAGCTCCGTCTTGTCCCATCAAAAGACAGTCCTCAGGAGCCCATGCCGCAAAAACTTTTTCTCCAATAGAAAATGATTTTTTAGCTGTCACCGCTGTATTCGTCATGATCGCATGAAGCATCCCCACGTTTTCTTCTTTGGGGGCAATGACGTATTGAGTGTCCGGACCCTTGTACAAAATTTCACGAATCACACCTTCAACAGCATTTTGCTCAAACCCAGGTTGAGACTTCAGCACCTTGAGCTTCTCAGGTCTGACCATGACCTTCACATTGAGCCCTTGAGTCACGAGAGGCAGAGGTCGAAAGCCATCGCGAGAGGGGCGAACTGTCAGAGGTCTTCTACACGCTGCTGACACGACAACGCTCGCTCCGTTGCAATCCCGAACAGAGCCGTCAAAGGTATTCATGGATCCAATGAACTGAGCTACAAACAACGTTTTCGGATACTCGTAAATCTCTTGAGGGGTTCCCACCTGCTCAACAACACCCTTATTCATCACCGCTACTCGATCCGAGACAGTCAGCGCTTCTTCTTGATCATGGGTAACAAAGATAAAAGTCTGGCGAAGCTTCCGCTGAAGACCCAACAGCTCCATTTTCATTTGTTGTCGCAATTTCAAATCAAGAGCTGAAAGCGGTTCATCCAAAAGCAGGACTTTGGGCTGATTAATCAGGGCTCGCGCCAGGGCAATTCTTTGTTGCTGACCCCCAGATAGCGTCGAAATGGAGCGATCCGCATAGTCGTTCATTTGCACGAGCTCCAAAGCTTCAACGACTCGCTTTTTGATTTCGTCTTGCGGAAGCTTTCTCATTTGGAGTCCAAAAGCCACATTTTGAGAAACGTTCAGATGGGGAAACAAGGCGTAGCGTTGAAACACCGTATTGAAGGGGCGCTTGTTGGCCATGGATTGATCGATTCGCTGACCATCGATCTCAATCGAACCTGCCGTAGGAGTCTCAAAACCGCCGAGAAGGCGAAGCAAAGTGGTCTTCCCACAACCGGAGGGACCCAAAATGGAGAAGAACTCCCCCGCCCCAACATCTAAGTCTGTTGGCTTGAGCGCTTCGGTTTGACCAAATGATTTTGAGAGCCCCCTAAGCTTCAGCATCGTGCCGGCGAAAATAGCAAAAATAGCTGTCTCTACAATGGTTTTTTTCGTAATGAGTGCGTTATGAAAACACCATTTTTTCTGTCTTTGATCGCTCTCAGCCTCACCCTTGCTGGTTGTCAGAAATCAACCCAAGAAGGTCAGGCAAAAAAGGAAGTTAATCTCGCTATTTGGTCCAATTATGTGACCGAAGACATGTTGGCTCGATTCACCCAGGAAACGGGCTATAAAGTGATCATTTCCAACTACTCCTCCAATGAAGAGCTGCTTGCAAAGC